>JAQBNT010000225.1 GCA_028288445.1 Hymenobacter sp.
TCCTCGCCGAGCTGGCCGTAGTTGAGCGGCTGCTTGTATTCCGGGTATTTCATGAATTGGTATTTTCAATCGTCTCATGCAGAGCGTCATGCTGAGCGCAACCGAAGCATCTCTACCACGAGAGTAAACCCAATCGTCGGGATTAGTTACGCGGTAGAGATGCTTCGACTTCGCTCAGCATGACGTGCTAAGCCTTAAAAACCTGCTTACTTACGGCGCTACCGTGAACTTGCGGGTTACCGAGTTGTACGGGCCGGGAATCATGGTGCCGCTGGCATCCACCAGCTCCAGCTTCACGGTGTTTTCGCCAGCGGGCAGGCCTTCCATCATGTAGGGCATCCAGCGGTCGAGCATGAACTCGGTGCCGTTGATGGTGGCGCGGACGCGGTTTCCGCCGGGCTCCAGCGTGGTGTTCACCAGGTAGAAGTCGAGCATGATGCGCTTGGCATCAGCGCCCGAATACGTGTCTTTGGGGCGGCTGTAGAACAGGTTCGGAGCCTTGGTGTCGATGATGGGCGTGGCCGGGGGCGGAGTGTTGCCCACGTTGATGATGCGCAGGTCGTAAGCACCGCGATGCTTCAGGCTCTCGTGGTAGGAGCGCGACAGGAACGACAGTACTACGTGCTGACCGTCGGCGACGGGCTTGGTGAATTTGGTTTCGTAGTGGGCCGTGTAGGGCTCGTTGTCCACGATGTTGTGGATGTGCTGGCCTTTCATCGAGTTGGCCATTTCGGCCATGTGGGGGCCGCCGCTCATTTTGGTGAGCAGGAAGTTGCTGATTTGGTAATCGAAAGCCACGTCGCCGCTGGGCAGGGTAGCACCCGCGATGGGGGCGCGCATCTGCATCTGGGCTTCGGGGAATTTGGGCGAATCGCCGAAGGGCGTCAGGCGGATGCCGTTTGATTCCATGCTTTCGCCGCTGCCAGCCGTGCGGGTGGCGCTGGGGCTATTGCCGCCGGCATTGGCACTTACGTCGGTGGCGGGCTTGCTCGTTTCGCAGCTAGCCAGCAGGGCCAGTGTAAGGGTGGTGCTGCACAGCAGCCAGAGGGGGCGTTTCATAGAATCAATACTTTAAAAAAAGGGGTAGGGAGTTATTTGATAGTAACCATAAACGAAGTCGCTTACGGTGAAGGACCGGTGCCGGGTTTTGCTTAACTTGCGCCGTTGCCCACCAAGAGGCCTACGCGGCCTCAAAGTAAACTCAATTTTATTATGCAAGACCAACTTCTTGACCATATTCCCTCGCTTGACCTCGCCGACTTCCGTTCCGGCGACCCCGAGCGCAAGGCCCGCTTCGTGCAGCAGCTCGGCGAGGCCTACCAAAACATCGGCTTTGTGGCCCTGAAAAACCACGGCCTCAACGACGAGCAAACCAAGCAGCTGTACGCCGACGTGCAGGCTTTCTTCCGGCTGCCCGACGAAGCCAAGCAGCGCTACGAGAAGCCCGAGCTGGCCGGCCAGCGCGGCTACATCAGCAAAGGCAAGGAGCACGCCAAGGGCCGCAACACCGGCGACTTGAAGGAGTTTTACCACGTTGGCCAGGAGGTGCAGGACGAGGACCCCATCAAGAGCGAGTACCCCGACAACATCTGGCCCGAGGAGCTCAGCACGTTTAAAGACACGGCCCTGACCACCTACCGCACCCTGGAGTCGGCTGGTAAGGACGTGCTGCGCGCCATTGCCCTGTACCTGCACCTGCCCGAGAATTATTTCGACGACAAGGTGAAGAACGGCAACAGCATCCTGCGTCCCATTCACTATTTCCCCATCGAGGACCCGGACGCGGTGCCGGCTGACGCTGTGCGCGCCGCCGAACACGGCGACATCAACCTGATTACCCTGCTGATGGGTGCCAGCGCCGACGGCCTGCAAGTGAAGCGCCGCGACGGCAAGTGGATTCCCATCACGGCTCTGCCCGACCAGATTGTGGTGAACGTGGGCGACATGCTCCAGCGCCTCACCAACGGCGTGCTGAAAAGCACCATCCACCGCGTGGTGAACCCGGCGCGTGAGAAGATGAACACCTCGCGTTTCAGCATTCCGTTCTTCATGCACCCGCGCTCGGAAATGAGCCTGGCCGCTTTGGAGCACTGCATCACGCCCGACAACCCCAAGAAGGAGGCCGACATCACGGCCGGCGAGTTCCTGAACGAGCGCCTGATTGAGCTGGGGTTGAAGAAGAAATAGCCACTTGTCATCCTGAGCGTAGCGAAGGACCTTATCAAGCCAGAACGTTTTGCGGTAATTCATTAAATACTGCTTGTTCTGGCTCGATAAGGTCCTTCGCTGCGCTCAGGATGACGGTTTCTTTGCTCAGCATGACAACGAATCCTGCCCCGCACCCCGCTGCCCCCGTTTCCCTTACGCCGCCGGCGCGGCGCTCGGGCAAGCGCACGCGGCGGGTGCGGGGCATTATTTTTTTGAAGGATGTGGCCGTGCTGGCCTGCACGGCCTTTGGCGGACCGCAGGCGCACGTGGCCATGTTTTTTCGGCTGCTGGTGGACAAGCGGCGCTACATCAGCACGGCGGAGCTGCTGGAGTTGCAGGCGCTGTGCGCGCTGCTGCCGGGGCCCACGTCGACGCAGACCATTACCGTGATTGGGTTCCGGCTGGGCGGGCCTAATCTGGCCTACCTCACCCTGCTGGTGTGGATGCTGCCGGCCGTGACGCTGATGACGCTGGCCGGCCTCACGCTCAGCCACCTCGACCCGGCCCGGGTGACGGCGCTGGTGCAGTTTGTGCAGCCGGTGGCGGTGGGGTTCGTGGCGTTTTCGGCCTATAAGATTGCGGAGAAGGTGATTCATACCAAAACCGCCGTGGCGCTGATGGTGGCCGCCGCCATGATGGCCTACTTCTTCCAGCTGCCCTGGATGCTGCCGCTACTGCTGCTGGCCGGCGGGGCCGTGACCACGGTGCGCTACCGCAAGCACGCCATCGTGCAGGAAAAAAAGCCCCTGCGCGTGGAGTGGGCCAACTTCGTGCTGTGGTTTGGCATACTGGTGGGGGCGGCGGTGCTGGGGCACTACACGCGCCTGCTGCCGGTGCGGCTGTTCGAGAATTTCTACCGCAACGGCTCGCTGGTATTTGGGGGTGGGCAAGTGCTGGCCCCGCTGCTGTATGCCGAGTTTGTGGAGTTCAAGCACTACCTCACGGGGCCGGAGTTTCTGTCGGGGCTGGGGCTGGTGCAGGCCATGCCGGGGCCTAATTTTTCGTTTGCAGCCTACATTGGGGCGCTGGCCATGCGGCCGGCGGGGGGGACTGGGATGCAGGTGCTGGGGGCGGCGGTGGGCACGGTGGGCATCTTTCTGCCGGGCACGTTCCTGATATTCTTTGTGATTCGCTTCTGGGACCGGCTGCGGCAGTACCGGGTGGTGCAGGCTTCGCTGGAGGGCATCAACGCGGTGAGCGCGGGGCTGGTGTGCGCGGCCACGTTCCTGCTTTACCACCCGCTGCCCTACCGCCTGCTGGAATTGCCGTTCCACCTCGGGCCCATCGACTCGCTGCCCCTGAACCCGCTGCTGGTGGGCCTCACCTTCCTGCTGCTGCTCTGGGAAAAGGTGCCGAGCGTGGTGATTATTGCCGTGGCGCTGCTGGCCGGGGCGCTCATGGGGGCTTAAAGTAGGGAGAAGAAGCCCGCTGATGCGCCGCGACTTCACCCAAAAAAGGCCGTTTCCAGCGACATGTGGTGACTCCGTGGACGTGGCAAGCCTCTCCGTGGACGTGGCGAGCCTCTCCGTGGGCGTGGCAGGCATCTCCGTGGACGTGGCGAGCATCTCCGTGGGCGTGGCAGGCATCTCCGTGGGCGTGGCGGGTCTCTCCGGGGACGCGGCAGGTATCTCCAGATGCGCGGCGGGAGGCTTGGGCTACCGCGCCGTGAGGTAGGCGGTGCGGGCTTCTTCCAACTCGGCTACTAATTCGGCCCGCTGGCGCAGCAGGTCGGCTCCCACGGCGGGGGCGCGGCGGAAGAGGCGGGCGGCGCGGAGCCGCCGCAGGCGGGCTTCGAGGGTGTTCCAATAACTGAGCGCGTAGAAGCCGGTGAGGGGCAGGCTGAGCACGTAGAGGGCCGTGAGGCGCCAGTCGTGGGTGAGGTAGTGCTGCACGGCGGCGGCTTGCAGGGCGTAGGCCAGCGGGAAGGTTATCATGCCCATCACCAGCATGATGGGGGCCACGAATTCCACGTCCTTGGTGGCGCGCTTGGCCACGGCGGAGGGCAGGATGTAGGGCAAATAGTTGTTGATTACCCCGTAGAGCCACACCGGCGCGCCGAACACCAGGTTGAGCAGGCCCACGATGGAGCCGCGCCGCTGGCTGTCGAGGGCCTCGTCGGTGAGGCCGTGGCGGCGCAGGTCGGCCAGGTAGGTTTCGAACTGGGCGCGGGCGGCGGTGAGGCGCTCGGGGAAGTGCTGCTCGGCCCAGGGCAGGGCCTGGAGCAGGGTGCGGCTGAGCTGGAAGTTGTCGTAGAGGGTGGCGGGGTCGTCGTCGGGGTTGAGGTGGCTGCCGAACACGCGCTCAATCTGCTGCACGAAGGTGTCCTCGGCCGCGTCGCGGGTGATGACGAGGCGGCGTTCGAGCGCCACCCGGATGGCCTCGGTGAGCTGGTCGGCGGCCAGGTCGGGGTCCTGGGCGTAGGCGGCAGCGTAGTCGGCCACGATGATGGGCGGGGCCACGTTCAGCAGCACATCCGACCGGAATTTGCTGGGGTCGAAATAATTGGTGGCCACCGGCACCACCTTCAGGCCCAGCTTGAAATGATGCCGGGCCTCGGCCCCCAGCGCAATGCGGGCGGCGCCGGTTTTGAGGGGGCGCAGGCGGCGCTCGCTCACGCTGGTGCCTTCGGGGAAAATCATGATGGTGCCGCCCCGGCCCAGGTAATCATAGCAACGGCCGAAGGTGGCTTCATTCTGGGCCGCCCGCTGCTCGGGCGTGACGGGGCCGCCCGTGCCCGCATCCTGCGCCCGGTAGATGGGGATGGAGTTGCCGGACTGCATGATGGCCCGCACGATGGGGTTGACGAAAAACGTGCTTTTGGCCAGGAAGGCGATGGGCTGGCGGCGGTTCACGGCGGCCAGCAGCGGGTCCATGAGGGTGTTGGGGTGGTTGCCGGCCAGCAGCAGCGGGCCGGGCAGGTGCAGGCGTTCGGGGTGGCGCACCTCGATGCGGCGGAAAAAGACCCGCAGCGCAACCTGCACCAGCGGTTTCATCACAGTGTAAAAGAGCATGGGCGGGCATACGGCGGGTGGGCCCCGAAAGATAGGCCCGCGCCGCCCCCAAACGCCAAGCGCCGCCAAACCTGGGGGCTTGGCGGCGCTGGCGGCCGTGGTGATAGGGGGAGCGGGCTACTTCTTCTTTTTCTTTTCGGCCTTGGCTTTAGCCTTGGCCTTATCTTCGTCGCGCTTGGCCTTCTCTTTGGCTTTTTTGGCGGCGGCTTCCTCCATTTTCTTGCGCTTGCCGGGGTACTTGGCGTCGAAGACCATCACCTTGGCAATGCTGTCGGCGTCGGCAATGGCCTTGCGGCTGGTTACGCGGCCGGTGAGCGACACGTAGTCGCCCTCGGTGATTTGGGTGGTGGTGCCATCGGAGGCCGTCACCAGGCCGGCCGGGGTGATGACGGTGCCATTAATCAGCTTTTTGTCGGCCGTGAGCGGGTTGCTGATGCCGAGCTCGGTGAGCACCACCCGGCCCTTCTGCATCGAGATGCCGTCCTTGATTCCCTCGACGGCCGAGGCCACGGCGCGCGGCTTGGGCTGCACGCGGCCCGGGCGCGCCGTCTGGGCCTGCGCAGTGGCGGCACTTACGAGCAAGGAGGCCATCAGAACGCGGAATAGGAGGGGGGATTTCATGTTAAAGTTAAAAAACGGGTGGAGCTCTACTGGGTGGTAATGCCTTGTAAGAGGCAAGTTACGGCATTTTTTGATAACATAAAGAACTCACAATGCTTGGGGAGTGCAAAATGAGCCGAATGTTAGGAGGCAACTATTCGCATCCTGCCGGGCCGGGCCGGCGTATGCATTGCTATTCAACTTTAATGCCGGAAACCGGGTTCCGGGCTTGCGGCATGGGTAGGACATCGTCCGCTTTCTGCTACCTTTCCAGCCATGGATTACAAAGACTATTACAAGGCGCTGGGCGTGGATAAAAACGCCACGCCCGAGCAAATCAAAAAGGCCTACCGCAAGCTGGCCCGCCAGCACCACCCCGACGTGAACCCCAACGACCAAGGCGCGGAGCAGAAATTCAAGGAAATCAACGAGGCCAACGAAGTCCTCAGCGACCCTGATAAGCGCAAGAAGTACGACCAGTTCGGGGCCGACTACCAGCGCTACCAGCAGCAGCCCGGCGGCGGTGCCGGCCGCGGCGGCCAGCCCGGCGGCTTCGACTGGAGCCAGTACACCCAGGGCCAGGGCGGCGGCGGGGGCGGCAATCCCTTTGGCGAGGGCGAGGACTTCTCGGATTTCTTCGGCTCGCTGTTCGGCAACATGGGCGGCGGCGGGCGGCGCACCGGCGGGGCCCGCCCCGGCGCCGGCCCCGACTACCAGGCCGAGCTGGAAATGAGCCTGGAGGAAGCCTACCACGGCGGCCCCCGCACCATCACCGTCAACGGCAAGAACCTGCGCCTGAACATCGCGCCGGGCGTGGCCGACGGCCAGACCATCCGCCTACGCGACCAGGGCGGCCCCGGCCGCGCGGGTGGCCCCAACGGCGCGCTGCTCATCACCTTCCGCATCCGGCCCGATGCCCGCTACGCCCGCACCGGCGACGACCTCACGCAGGACGTGCCCGTGAGCATCTACAAAGCCCTGTTGGGCGGCGAGCAAACGGTGGAAACCCTCAGCGGCTCGGTCAAAATCAAGCTCAAGCCCGAAACCGCCAACGGCACCCGCCTGCGCCTGCGCGGCAAGGGCTTCCCGGTGTATAAAAAGGACGGCCAGTTCGGCGACCTCTACCTGCGCCTCACCCTCACGCTGCCCCAAAACCTCACCGACCAGGAAAAAGAACTGATTCAGCAGCTGGCCGCGTTGCGGCCGGAAGCCTAACCCGTCGTCTTGTTCAGCATGGAAACGACCTTCATCACCCTCACTTTTCAGGAATGCGCGGTGCGCTACGGCCTGGCCCCGGCCGACCTGCGCGACTTCCTGCAAGCCGGCCTGCTCCGCGCCGCCCCCGCCCCCGAAACCGTCATCGTGGACGAGCCCGACGACCTGCCGCGCCTCGCCCGCCTGCACCACGAGCTGGGCCTGGCCCCGGAGGCGCTGGACATCATCCTGGCCATGCGCCAGCGGCTGGTGCGCCTGCAAGCCAGCCTGGCCCGCGAAACGGCGCGGGCGCGGCAGCTGGAGAACTTCCTGCTGGGCGGTGGGGACGTGGAGGATTTTGGGTGATTGGGATTTCAGGCAAAACAGGCCGTAGCCTACGCCACGGCCAGCGCCAGCAGCAGCCCCGCCAGCGTAGCCGCCAGCTTGGGCCAGTTGAGGCGGTGCTCGGGGCTGGTTTCAAACAGAATGGTGGTCGAAACGTGCAGGAAATTACCCGCCACCAGCCCCAGCAGCGCCGCATACCAGCCGCTGCTCAGCAGCTGCGACAGCACCACGTAGTTGCTGATGACGATGCCTACCGGCGAGGCCAGCGCGAAAATCAGCAGCCCCGGCCACACCCGCCGGAAGCTGCCCAGCCGCAGCCGCAGCAGCGTGGCCAGCGCAAACGCCGCCGGCATGTGGTGCAGCGCCACGCCCACCACAATGGCGTAGAAATTCTGGCTCACCTGGCCCACTTCCGGGCTATGCACCAGGATGCTGCCCTCCAGAAACGAGTGCACCACCAGCGCCGCCAGCAGCAGAAAAGGCACCCGGCCCACGCCCTCGTGCGGGCTGTGCGCCGCTTCGTGGTGCACGTGCCCATGCTCCACGCCCTGCGAAAGGACTTCCAGCAATAGCTGCCCAAAAAAGCCCGCCAGCACCCAGTAACCCACCTGCGTTGAGTGGCCCGGCAGCAGTTGCAGCGCCTCGGGCAGAATATGCGTGACCGTGAGCGTGAACAAATACGCCCCGCTAAACGCCAGCAGCGGCTTCAGCCACCGCCCGCTGTGCGCTACCGGCACCCAGGCCGCCGCCGCGCCCGCGCCCAATACGGTGAGCAGCAGCAGGAAAATTGCAAACCCCATACAGAAAGAATGAGGAATGAAGAATGAGGAATGAAGAATGAGTAACCGACGGCTTGTGCGTCAATTCTCCATTCTTCATTCCTCATTCCTCATTCTAAAATGACGCAAAGCGGCAGCTCTGCTACCGCCAGCCGGCGGGCAAAGCTGCCACCCAAACGAGAGAAACCTGGCAATCAGCGCGCCTTAGCGCTGGATTTGGTGGCCATTTTCGGCCGTGTCTGCCTGGCCCGATTTGCCGGCATCGTTCAGCTGGCCGCGCTTGCGCATACCTTCTTCGGCGTTGGCCGACATGGCCGCTTCGGCCGAGGGGTGCTTCTCGTCGGTTTCCGCCACTTCGCCTTTGGCCTCTTTTATCATGGGCGAGTCGGCGTTTTCGATGGAGCCGTTCGGCACCGAGTGGTCGAAGTTTTCGGTGTCGCGGGTGCCGGGAGCTACCATATCGGTCGACACTTTCTCATCGGGGCGCCAGTCGGAGGGCTCGCTGCTGCAAGAAGTCAGGGCCAAAGTAGCGGCGGAAACAGCCAGCAACAGGGTGGAGGTCAATTTCATCGAAGTAAAATTAGCAGGGGTTGAAATTTAGACGGTGGCCGCGCCGGCTTCGGCGGGCAGCAGGTTTTTGCGGCGCAACATCGACTCAAACAGGCGACGGTCGTTGTCGGCGTTGAAAATTTTGAAAGGCAAATGTAAAAACACCGGCACATCGAACGTGCGCGCCAGCCACAAACGCCAAGCCGCCATGCCGGCCGGCGGTGTGCCGGGCTTCAGGTACAGTACGTAGGCATCCACGTCGCGGCGCACGCGGCCAATCATGTCCCAGGTCAGCTGCATGGCTTTGCCTTCTTTTTCGGGGCCCACGCGCAGCAACAGCTGCTTGTTGTCCATCTCAAACGCCATGCGCTCAAACAGGGGCTTGCTCTGCTCCATCTGGGTCACGCCCGTTACCTGCGCCGAGCGGAACAGCACGAACAGAATGGTGAGCACCACGGCCAGCACAATCCACCACCACGAGTGCACGAAAATGGCCGGCAGCAGCCCCAGCGCGAAGGGAATGAGCGCATACACCCAGTCTTTTTTCCACACTTCGCCCATCACCATGCGGGTGTAGGTATCGGTGGTCAGCTGGGTTTTCTTGGTGCGAATGGCCAGCGACGGAGCCTGCTGGGCCTGGCGGAAGCCGCCACCGCCGCCGCGTTGGTTAGGTTGGTTCATGGGGTTGTTGCGATGATATAGAACGTCATGCTGAGCACAGTCGAAGCATCTCTACCGCAATACTGACTCAATAGAATGAGTTGCTTTATGACGTGCTGGGTAATTTGATATGCTGATTAATATGCTTTTAAGCTTAAATCCAGGCTTTTGACCGAGTGCGTGAGCGCACCCACCGAAATGAAATCAACCCCGGTGCGGGCTACTTCGGCAATGGTCTTCTCAGTGATACCGCCGCTGGCCTCCGTCGGAAAACGCCCGGCGATGAGGGTCACTGCCTCGCGCAGCTGGTCGGGGTTCATATTGTCGAGCATGATGCGGTCGATGCCGCCCGCGTCGAGCGCCTGCTGCACTTCATCGAGCGAGCGGGTTTCGATTTCGATGGGCAGCTGCCGTCCGGTCTTGGCGAGGTAGGCGTGCGTGGCCGCGATGGACTGCGCAATCCCGCCCGCGTAGTCGACGTGGTTATCCTTGAGAATAATCATGTCGAACAGACCGTAGCGGTGGTTCACGCCGCCGCCGATGAGCACGGCCCACTTCTCGCAGATGCGGAAATTGGGCGTGGTCTTGCGGGTATCGAGGAGCTTGGCGCTGGTACCGGCAATGAGCGTGTTCAGGTGCGCCGTGTAGGTGGCGATGCCGCTCATGCGCTGCATGCAGTTGAGCACCAGCCGTTCGGCGGTGAGAATGCTGCGGGCCGGGCCTTCCACAGTGAAGGCAATGTCGCCATGCTTCACGAGCGCGCCGTCGGTGAGCAGGGGATTGAACACCAGCGAAGCGTCTACTTCCTTGAAGATGAGCGGGGCCAGGGCCATGCCGGCCAGCAGGCCTTCGCCCTTCACCAGCAGGTGGGCGCGGTTGCGGGCATCGGCCGGAATGGAGGCCAGGGCCGAATGGTCGCCGTCGCCCACGTCCTCGGCCAAAGCCGTGCGGATGAAGGTGGTCAGCGCCTCGGGCGTGAGATAAGAATAGGACGCGGTAGGAGTTTGCACGGCGCAAAGGTACGGCCCTTGCGGCGGCCAGTAAAGCAGAAGATTTGCACGAAAAAGCCCCGGCCTGTGGGGGCCGGGGCTTGTGTTATTCTTTCGTGAAATCCAGCGTGTCAATCACCGGCGCGCCGCGCGAGGGCTTGAGCTTCACATACACACGGTAGGTACCGCTACGGCCGGTGTAGCGGCCAATGGCGTATTGAATGCCTTCGCCGCTCTGTCCCTGATGAATAAACTCAAAGCTGCTGGGAGCATTTTTGCCGAAAAAATCTTTGATGACGATTTCGGCCTGAGTAGCGTTGTAGCCCTGCTTATCGGCGTCGAAACCAATTTCAACGGTAGCAGCAAAATATTGCGACAACTCGCGGGAAGAGCCGTTGCGCAACGCCGACCGAACGGCTCCAAGGTTATCGGCCTGCGCGTGAGCCGCGACGGAACCGAGCAGGAACAGCCATCCGATAAATAGAGTCCTAATTAAATAGCGTTTCATTATAAGGGTAGTAAGTGCGTCATACACGGAAACGATTAAGCGAAAATGGTGCCAGGAAGTAATGGGTGGCTTTTGGATGGCCAGAAATCGGCTGAAAATTGCGCTGACTTAAAGCGGGCACAAAGGTAGAAAATTTCAACCAGAGGCGCGGGGCCGCCGTATCTTTGCGGCATGAGTAAGCAGGTATTATTGGTAATTCTGGATGGGTGGGGCATTGCCCCAAATACGGCAGTTTCGGCAGTAGATGCGGCCAGTACGCCGTTCTTTCACGAGCTGTTGCAGCGGTTTCCGCACAGCACCCTGCAAGCGTCGGGCGAGGCCGTGGGACTGCCCGAGGGCCAGATGGGCAACTCCGAAGTGGGGCACATGAACATCGGGGCCGGCCGCGTGGTCGACCAGGAGCTGGTGCGCATCGGCAAGTCTATCCGGGAGCGCAAGCTGGGCCAGATGCCGGCGCTGGTGAAAGCCTTCGAGTACGCCATTGCCAATGATAAGCCACTGCACCTCATCGGCCTGCTTTCCGATGGCGGGGTACACTCGCACATCGACCACGTAAAGG
The DNA here is from genome assembly GCA_028288445.1 of Hymenobacter sp. Taxonomy (GTDB): domain Bacteria; phylum Bacteroidota; class Bacteroidia; order Cytophagales; family Hymenobacteraceae; genus Hymenobacter. The sequence continues at coordinate 11,403 of JAQBNT010000225.1, forward strand.
CGCTCTGCACCATTGCGCACGAGGCGGGCGTGCGGCGCGTGTTCGTGCATGCCTTCACCGACGGCCGCGACACCGACCCCAAAAGCGGCGTGCGCTTCGTGAACGAGCTGGAAGAATCGATGGTGCGCAGCGGGGCCAAAATCGCCTCGGTGGTGGGCCGCTACTACGCCATGGACCGCGACCGCCGTTGGGAGCGGGTGAAAATTGCCTACGACCTGCTAGTAAACGGCATTGGCACCCCTTCGCAAAACCTGATTCAGACTATTCAGGAGCAGTACAAGGAGGGCGTGACGGATGAGTTCCTGAAGCCCATTGTGAAGACGGGGGCCGACGGCCAGCCGCTGGCCACCATTCAGGAGGGCGACGTGGTGCTGTGCTTCAACTTCCGCACCGACCGGGGCCGTGATATCACGGAAGTGCTGACGCAGCAGGACATGAACGCCTTCCAGATGCAGCGCCTCAACCTGCACTACCTCACACTGACCAATTACGACGACACATTTGTGGGCGTGACGCCCATTTTTGAGAAGGACAACCTGAACAACACGCTGGGTGAAGTGCTGGCGGCCCACGGCAAAACCCAGATTCGCATTGCCGAAACTGAGAAGTACCCGCACGTCACGTTCTTCTTCTCGGGTGGTCGGGAGAATGAGTTTGCGGGCGAAACGCGTATTCTGCGGCCTTCGCCCAAAGTGGCGACCTACGACCTGCAACCCGAGATGAGCGCCGCTGACCTGCGCGACGCGCTGGTACCGGAACTGCTGGCCAAGTCGGCCGATTTTGTGGTCCTCAACTTTGCCAACCCCGACATGGTGGGCCACACTGGGGTATTTGAGGCCGTGGTAAAGGCCGTGGAAACGACCGACGCCTGCGCCCGCGCCGTGGTAGAAGCCGCCCTGGAAGCCGGCTACGCCAGCATCATCATCGCCGACCACGGCAATGCCGAGTTCATGCGCAACGCCGACGGCTCGCCGAACACGGCCCACACCACCAACTTGGTGCCCTGCATTCTGGCCGATAACGACTACTACGGCACTTTGGCCGATGGCAAGCTCGGCGACCTGGCTCCCACCATTCTGGAACTGATGGGCGTGCCCAAGCCGGCCGAGATGACGGGCCTGAGCATCCTGCGGCCCAGCATCGCCCCGAATGCGTAAGCGCGGCTTGGCGATAAGCGGGTGGGCGTTGGGAGTGGTGCTGCTGGCCGGCTGCGGCGAGGCTGGCCCGGCCGCGCCCGCTGCCCGCCGGCCGCTGTACTTCGATGTAAAGGGCCTGCTCACGCAACAGGTAGGGCAGCTGGAGCAGCGCCACGCCGCCGTAACCAAGCACGTAAGCCTGCGCGGCAACGCGCCCGAAACCGTGCGTGTGCCCACCGTGAAGTGGAACGACGAGCTCCAGATTTTCTTTCAGGCCGATATCAACAAAGCCGCCCTGCGCGGGGCCTACGCCGTGGATTCGGTGGCGCTGCCCGGCGGGTTGCTGCGCCGTACCTACACGCGCCGGCCGGGCCAGCCCAACGCGCCCGTGGCCAGCCTGACGGTGGTGCAGCAAGGCGCGGTGCCGCAGGAAATCGCGGCTACCATCATCCAGAATAACCCATTGTTTTCGGCGCAGAAGCAGCTGCGGGTGCAGTTGGAAAATGGCCAGTTGCGCTCGTACAAAGTGGTGGGAACCCAGAAGCTGGTGCTGTTCGACACGTTGCGCTACTCGGCGGCCGGGCGGGTAGAGTAAGCTGGTTCAGCTGCGCTTATTTGTGCTCGTAAGCGCCCAGGCTGGGGAAATCAGGGTTGCGCGGCAGGTTGATGAGGTCGCGCCCGGGCGTGGTGGTCCCAACAATTTTGGCGCGGCGCGGCGCGGTGGCCGGCGAAGTAGCCTGCAAGGTGTAATCGGGCCGGCTGCTGGTGAGCGATGTGCGAATAAACAGCGGGTCAACGTTGACGATGTTAGCAAACGCAGCAGCGGCCAGACCGGGAGTGCCGGCGGCATCCGTGGCAGCTTTATATTCCTTTGTGCGCAGCAGCGAGTTCAGAATACTGAAGGTAAAAGAGGTGTCGCCGTTGTTCTGCAAAAACAGCTCGTCTTCAAAAGAACCCCACACGATGGAATTGCGGATGGTGACACTGGTGTGCATTTTCGGCGGGTTTTTCAGGGCATCGTCCACGTTGGTGAACGTAAGAGAAGAGGTTTCGCGCCGAAAAGCCGGGGTGTAGTTGGCAATAGTGCAGAAGTTCAGGTCGTAGGTGCCGCCGATGCCCACCATGGCGTATTCGCCGCAGTTGGTGAAAAGGCAGTTGGTGGCCGTGACATCGCCGGAGTAGCTGATGACGCCGCCGCCGGTGCCGGGATTGGCGTTGGCGAAGGAGACATTCGACCCCGAGATATTGCGAAAAACGGTGTTGTTCAGCGCCAGCGTGGGATGCGGCAGCACAGCATCTCGGTTGTAAAGTAGCGCGCCGAACGTGGCGTTCTTTATTTCGGCGTAGCGAATGCTGTTGTTGCGGCTGGTGCTGCTAAAAATAATGCCGCCCCATTGGCTGGGAATGTCGGCGTAGAATGGCTCCAGCCGGTCGCCCTGGAAGCGCACAATGTTGGGGTTATTCGCCTTCACTGTATCGGTCGCACCGGTGCCGGGCGCGAAGTCGTCATTCACCCGAAGCGTGCCATCGATTTGCAGAAAAGCCCCGGCATGGACGTAGATGCGGGCACCTTTGGGAATGGTAAGCGTGGCTCCGCTGACCACAGCCACGCCCAACGGGTATGTCTGTCCGCCAGAAAAGTAATTGCCGTTGATGATGACGTGCGGCTTGTCGGTGCGCCAGGTTGTATTCGTACGAATAACGTCGGCCCGGTGGAAATAGGCATTCTGGCCGAAGGCTACCACTTTCACGTTCTGCTCGTTGCCGTTGGTGCGGAAATTCACTTGGTCTTCCAGTAGGAAAGGTTTGTCCTTGCCGTTGTCGCCAAGCACGGCGCGCACCAGCACCAGCAGGCTGTCCTTGCCCCGGATGGTGATGCCGCTGATGGAAGCGCCAGCATCGCCGTTGATAACCAGCGAGTAGGTGGTGCCCAGCTTACCGGCCAGGCTCACGTCGGTTTTCACCGCGCCGCTGTTGCGGTTGTACACCCACAGCCGCTTCGTCACCGTCTGGATGGTGGTAAATACCGTATCAAACTTTACCGTATCGGTGGCAAACTCCAGGCTGCCGGAGGTTTGCACTAGGTCTTCCTTCGGCTCGCAGCCGGGCAGAAAGGTGAGCAAACAACTCAGGACCAGAAACAGCGGGAAGAGATGGCGCATAAGCGAATGGGGCAGGCAAGTCAAACTCCCCTCCTTACCAAGGAGGGGGCATTTTCGCGTAGCGAAAATTGGGGTGGTTGTGGCGTTGAAAGATGCCAGAATAGCGCTAACGAACCAAAGCAAAAGTAATTGCCAAGCTAAAGCCTAACGGCACAAACGCCCACAACCACCCCCGTTTTTGCTTCGCAAAAACTCCCCTCCTTGGTAAGGAGGGGAGTGGTCGTTCTGCTTATTTCGTTACGCCTTCCTGCAGGCGCTCGGCGCTTTCGGCGATGCGGATCTGCTCCACTAAGTCGTCCTCGTTGCCTTCCATCACGCTGGCCAGGTTGTACACCGTGT
>JAQBNT010000228.1 GCA_028288445.1 Hymenobacter sp.
CAACGGCGAGATATTCAACTACCGCGAGCTGCGCGAAAAGTTGATTAAGCGCGGCTGCAAGTTTCATTCGCAGACTGATACGGAGGTTATTCTCCAGATGTATATCACCGAGGGCCGCAGTTTCATCAAGAAGCTGAACGGCTTTTTCGCCTTCGCCATCTACGACAAGGAGGAAAACTCGCTGCTCATCGCCCGCGACCGGTTTGGCGTGAAGCCCCTGCTCATTTACCGCGACGAGGACAAGCTGTTTCTGGCTTCGGAGATGAAGTCGATAATGGCCCTGGGCGTGCCGCGCAAGCTCGATTACGTGGCTCTGAGCCAGTATTTGCAGCTCAACTACATCCCCGGCCCGGCCAGCATTTTCAAGGGCGTGAAGAAAATGCTGCCCGGCCACTACCTCTACATCAAGAACAACAAGGTAGTGGGCAAGGCGTGGTATAAAATCCCTTACGACCCCAAAAAAGTCGCCAAAAACAAGCTCAGCTACGAGCAGCAGCAGCACAAGCTGGTCGACCTGATGGATGGGGCCGTGCAACGCCGCCTCGTGGCCGACGTGCCCCTCGGTGCCTTCCTCAGCGGTGGCATCGACTCCAGCGTGATTACCGCGCTGGCCGCCCGCCACACCCCGCACCTCAACACGTTCAGCATCGGCTTTAAAGACGAGCCCTTCTTCGACGAAACCAAGTACGCCAACCTCGTGGCCGCCCGCCACAAGACCAACCACACGGTTTTCTCGCTCACCAACGACGACCTCTACGAGCACATCCACAGCATGTTGGATTACCTCGATGAGCCGTTTGCCGACTCCTCGGCCCTGGCCGTGTACATCCTCAGCCAGCGCACTCGCCAGCACGTCACCGTGGCCCTGAGCGGCGACGGGGCCGACGAAATGTTCGGCGGCTACAACAAGCACATGGGCGAGTTCAAAGTGCGCCAGGGCGGCGTGAAGGCCGAAGCCGTCACGGCCCTCGGCTTTGTGTGGGATGCCCTGCCCAAGTCGCGCAACAGCTTCTTCGGCAACCGCGTGCGGCAGCTCCAGCGCTTCTCGCGCGGCATGACGGCCGGCGTGAAAGACCGGTACTGGGACTGGGCCAGCTTCGCCTCGGCCAGCGATGCCAACACCCTGCTCAGCGCCGCCAGCCGCCGCAAAGTAGGCAAGAAAGCCGCTGCCAAGCGCCGCAAAGACATTCTGGAGCACCTGCACGCCGACGGCGACCTCAACGAGGTGCTGCTGACCGATATGAACCTGGTGCTGCCCTACGACATGCTCACGAAAGTGGACATGATGAGCATGGCCAACTCGCTGGAAGTGCGCACGCCCTTCCTTGACTATAAAGTGGTCAATTTCGCCTTCTCAATTCCCGTCACCAGCAAGGTTGACGCCACAATGAAGAAGCGCATTGTGCAGGACGCCTTCCGCTCCGAACTGCCCGTTGAGCTCTACGACCGCCCCAAGCACGGCTTCGAAGTGCCCCTGCTGAAATGGATGCGCGGCGAGCTGCGCTCCCTCATCGAAGACGATTTGTTGCGCGACGACTTCATCGAAGCCCAGGGTATTTTCGACGTGCAGGCCATCCGCGCCCTCAAGGCGCAGCTGTTCTCGCGCAGCCCCGGCGATGTGCACGCCCGCATCTGGGGCCTCATCGTCTTCCAGACCTGGTGGAAGCAGTACATGGCCTAAGCTCTTGACTCCGAATATACTCTGGCGCTTGCGCCATTGGTGGCATCAGGTGGGCCGGCCGCAACGGCTGGCCCTTTTGGTTGGCGCGCTGGTCACGCTGGCGCGCCTTAGCCTGATTGGCAAAGGCACCATGGCGTTTGTGGACGAGTCGCGCTACGTCAACGCCATGCTGGGCCTGCGCTCCCTCAGCGAAGGCCACGGGCAGGAGTTCCTGCGCTACATCAATTCGATGGGAGCCCGCCCGGGCGATGGCATCTGGCGGGCCATTCCCGGCTTAGGCCAGGCCATCCTGCTGCTGGTTTTCGACCTGAACCCCAACGCCCCGCCCTCGCTGCAAATTCCGCAGGCGTTCAACGTGCTCATCGTGAGCCTGAACGCACTGCTGCTGTACCACATCTACCGGCGCTTTTTCAGTGTCGGCATGGCGCTGCTGGGCCTCGCGCTGTATTCGAGCCTGGTAAACACCAACCTTTACCTGCGCCACCTGCTGCCCTACGACCATTCCCTGTTCTTCTTTTTCCTGGCGCTCACGGTGCTGCTGCGGCCCCGTTCGTCCGTCAGTCTCAGGCTTCAAGTACTGACAGGAGTGTTGGGCGGGCTTAGCTACGCCATTTACCCCGGCTACTTCATGGCCCCCATGTTGCTGCTGGCCCTGGCGCTACTAGCCGGTTTCGATGCCACGCGCACAGATTGGCTGCGTTCTTTGAGGCCCGCCGCTGCCCAGTTGGCCGGCCTGCTGGCGGTGCTTTTGGCCTTTGAAGGCCTGGCGCGGCTGGGCCATACGTCGTACTGGGCCAGTAGCCGCTACATTGCCACCACCGTTACACAAGGCAGTTTTAATGAAGGTTTTAGCTTTATCGGCAGCTATTTCCGGCAGGTAGAAGGCTGGCTCGGCATAGGCTTGCTGGGGCTGTTTGGAGTAGGAGTAGGGCTCAGTCTGCGGACCGGATTATCAGCCAATGTGCCGGTAGCCGAGCGAAGGCTTACGTACCTGCTTACGCTCGGTTTTTTGACGTGGCTGGGCTACGCTTTAGTGGTCCAAGTGGGCCATAAGCTGGTGTTCTACGGGCGGACGCTGCACTTTTTTGTGCCCTTTATCATCATGGGTGCGCTGGTGGCTTTGCGTGCGGTTGGCCGCCCGGCGCAGTCCCGTACCTGGCTCTACCTGGGGGGCGGTGGCATTGCCCTGGCTCATTTTGGGGTATTCCTGGCCGGCTACCGTCCCGTCGATTATCCCTGCGATGTGGCATACCGCGCGGGTATCTATGATTATCAGCAAATTGCTACAACCTATGTAAATGGGTGCGACAAGCACCTCATGGCCTACCGCTTGTTCGGGCCGCGCCTGCGCCGTCAGCTCACGCAAAAGCCAACAGGCCCAACCGTTCAGTTGCTGAACTTCGTCTACCTCTACCCAATCAGTTGCTACCAGCCCGCGCACCTCGCCCCCGGCAAAGTCGTGGCCGATGTTCCCTACTTCATGAAATATCCAGCCTATCAGTTTGAAGGGCACAGTGCCGCCCAGCGGGCGATTCTCCAAAAATATGAAGTCGATTTTCGAATCGTTGCAAATTATAATTAAATATTAATATCTTGCTGTATAAATGCGCTGCTTGAGTTAGCGTCCGACTCTGGCCCCGGCATTGCCCAATGCCGGGGCCAGAGTCGGGCACCGCAGCCTAAATTTGCTTTACTTGGTGTATTAATCACTCTGCTTACCGCCGCTTATGAAAATCGCAGTTATAGGAACCGGCTACGTGGGGCTGGTAACGGGTACGTGTTTTGCCGAAGTTGGCATTGATGTGACCTGCATCGACATCGACCAGCGAAAAATTGATAACCTACGCCAGGGCATCCTGCCCATCTACGAGCCGGGGCTGGAAGAAATGGTGACCCGCAACGTGCAAAAGGGCCGCCTGATTTTCTCTACCGACCTGGCCGAAGCCGTTCAGGACTGCGATGCGGCCTTTATTGCCGTGGGCACCCCGCCCGGCGAAGACGGTTCAGCCGACCTGAAGTACGTGCTGGCCGTGGCCCGTGGCATCGGCGAGCACCTGAGCGACTACTGCGTCATCGTTACCAAAAGCACGGTGCCGGTTGGCACCGCCGCCAAGGTTCAGGCCGAGATTGAGCGGGCAATTAGCCGGCGCGGGGCGGCCATTGAATTCGACGTGGCCTCCAACCCCGAATTTCTGAAAGAGGGCGCGGCCATCGACGACTTTCTCAAGCCCGACCGCATCGTGGTGGGCATCGCCTCCGACCGGGCCGAGGAAGTAATGCGTCGGCTCTACAAGCCTTTTCTGCTCAATGGCCACCCCATCATTTTTATGGATATTCCCTCGGCCGAGATGACCAAATACGCGGCTAACGCCATGCTGGCCACGAAAATAAGCTTCATGAACGACGTGGCCAACCTCTGCGAAATCATGGGGGCCGACGTGAATATGGTGCGCCGGGGCATTGGCTCCGATGCCCGCATTGGCACCAAATTCATTTACCCCGGCATTGGCTACGGCGGCTCCTGTTTTCCCAAGGATGTAAAGGCGCTCATCAAAACGGCCCAGGACAATGGTTATGACATGCAAGTGCTCCGCGCCGTCGAAAACGTGAATGAGCAGCAGAAGCAGGTGTTGTTCAACAAGGTAAGCCACCATTTCGGCGGCGACCTGCGCGGCCTGAAAATAGCCATCTGGGGCCTGTCGTTCAAGCCCAAAACCGACGACATGCGCGAAGCCCCGTCGCTGGTCATCGTTGAAAAGCTGCTGGGGGCGGGCTGCATTGTCTCGGCCTACGACCCGGTGGCCATGCCCGAAGCCCGGCATTCGCTCGGCGACTCCATTACCTACGCCAAGGACCCGTTTGCCGCGCTTATTGATGCCGATGCCTTGCTCATCGTAACGGAATGGCCCGAATTCCGCGCACCGAACTTTGAGGTAGTGGGCCGCCTGATGAAGCAAAAAGTCATTTTCGACGGCCGTAACATCTACGATGTGAAGGAGCTGGAGGAGGAAGGGTTTCTATACCATTGCATTGGCATCCGCAGCCGCCACGAGGAGCCGGCAGCTGTTGCCAGCACGGGGCGTTAACGCTCATTTTATTATAATCTTCTTCCCAACTGCCTGCAGCTTAAAAACACTATGACCGAAGAAAAAAAACGTGTCCTTATCACTGGCGGAGCCGGTTTTCTGGGCTCCCACCTGTGCGACCGGTTTCTGGCCGAAGGGTATCACGTAGTGGCCATGGACAACCTGATTACCGGCTCGCTGCAGAATATCGAGCACTTGTTTGGGCGGCCCGCTTTTGAGTTTCATCAGGCCGATGTCAGCAAGTTTGTCTTTGTGCCCGGAAAGATTGATTACATTCTGCACTTTGCATCCCCAGCTTCGCCGATTGACTACCTCAAAATCCCCATCCAAACACTGAAAGTGGGCTCCTTGGGCACCCACAACCTGCTGGGTTTGGCCTTGGTAAAAGGTGCCCGAATGCTAATTGCCAGCACCTCGGAAGTGTACGGCGACCCCGAAGTTCACCCGCAGGTAGAAGAATACTTTGGCAATGTGAACCCGGTAGGACCACGCGGTTGCTACGACGAAGCCAAACGCTTCCAGGAAGCCATTACCATGGCCTACCACAACCACCACGGCCTGGAAACCCGCATCGTGCGCATCTTCAACACCTACGGCCCCCGTATGCGCCTCAACGATGGCCGCGTACTGCCCGCCTTCCTGTCGCAGGCCCTGCGTGGCGAGAACCTGACCGTGTTTGGCGACGGTTCCCAAACCCGCTCCTTTTGCTACGTCGACGACCTGGTAGAAGGCATATACCGCTTGTTGCTGAGTGATTATCACTTGCCGGTAAATATTGGTAATCCATCCGAAATCACCATCAAAGAATTTGGGGAAGAAATTGCCCGCCTCACCGGCGTCGAGTTCAAGCCGACCTACCAGGCCCTGCCCGAAAATGACCCCCTGAAGCGCCGGCCGGACATCACCAAAGCCAAAGAAATCCTGGGCTGGGAGCCCAAGGTGGACCGCGCCGAGGGCCTGCGCCGCACGCTGGAGTATTTTAAAGAGCACGTGAGTGAGATAATGGCCGATGAAGTGGACAATAAGCCGCGGAGCTTTTAGGCTCAAGGTATCAGTTATTCGTTATTGGATAGAAGGTGATTGGCTGCCGGACAATCAGCAACGAGCGACTGAATGGCCTTCTGCTTTGGCATGATTGGCTGCCAGGTAGGGTTGGCCTCCACCCGTCATTGCAAGGAATCGTTGAAAAGTGTGCGAACGCCGGGCCGGGCAAGCTCCATGCCTACTGGTTTCGCGCAGCACACTTCGCGTGATATGTACAGAATTTGGTACAGTGTCTGGGGCCGAAAAGGGAAAGGGCAGCCTTTCATTTTTTGGAAGCGGAGCTGTAGGCTGCCACCAACTGGTGGCTGGCGGTATTCTGGAAGAGGCGCAAAGCGTGGGGCGGTGTAACTTGCGGCCTTATTGAACCAAACGTTGCCGCCTGATGCCTGAATATGCTAATCCCCACCTCATCTATTTCCCGAAGCTGGGCGACCCTAGCATTGGGTATATATCCGTGACGGAGCAGAACCATCTGGTGCCGTTTGAGGTGAAGCGCATTTTTTGGACCTACTATACGCCGGAGAGCATCGTGCGGGGCCGTCACGCCCACCACCGCACCGAGCAGGTACTCATTGCCACCGCCGGCCGCATTGCGGTTACGACGGAACTTGCGGATGGTACTATTGAGCTGTTTCGGCTGGAGGACCCAAACGTAGGGCTGTACGTGCCGCCTCATGCTTGGCACACCATGCAATACTCGCACTCGGCGGTACAGCTGGTGCTGGCCTCATTGCCCTATGCTGAAGCAGATTATATCCGGGAATACGGCGAATTTAAGCGGGTATGGGACACGACGGCCTAACGCCAGTTAACACCAACTGGATAGCCGCCCGCGCCGATATGCTGGCGCGGCACTCGCCCACGTATTTTTTGCGGCAGCTGCCCATGGCCCCGCAGCAAGCACAGTACGGTGTCGGGGCGGCCGCACGTTTCGGCAGCGGGATAGGGCAGGAAGTACTGACTGCGGCTGATAACAACAGTCAGTGGCTGCTACAACACCTGCCCTGGGACACAAGCTTTTTTGGTACCGATACTTACCGGTTATTTACGGGCTTGTTTGGGGACGATGCTCGGCCGACCGCGCTGGCCGCCGCCGCTACAGAAATTCGACAGACACTTGCGGCCCGCGGGCCCTACTACGCCTTTGGCTTGGTACCGGCCGAGGATACGGCCCTGCTACAGGCGCTGACCGGGGGAGGCTGGCGGCTTATCGAGACCCGGCTTAACTTTTACTGCCCCGTAGCTGAAGCTCACTTGCCCGAACCCGCACCCGTGCGGTTAGCTCGGCCCGACGAGGCCGCCCATATCGGGCGCATCGCAGCGGCGGCCCGTAATCCGCTTGACCGCTTCCACTCCGACCCGTGGTTTGGCAACGCCCGCGCCGATGCCATGCTGGCTCGCTATGCGGAAGCGGCCACCGAGGGCAGCTACGCCGACGCAGTGCTGGTGCCTGACATGGTGGGCCTGCCCGTAGACTCTTTCTTAGCCATCGGCAATACACCAGCCGAGGCCGGGGTGCCCGGCAGCGGAAGCTTGCGGGTTTTGCTGACGGCTGTAGGGCCAGCCAACCGTGGCTGGCACCTAAAGCTGATGGCAGAAACCGTGCGCCGCGCCGCGGCCCTGTCCTTACCGCAAGTGCTCATGACTACGCAGGCTACTAATAACGCGGTATTTCGCTCCTGCGAGAAGCTGGGGTTTCGGCTGGGTAGTACGACCCATGTACTAGCGTGCCATAGCGACGGTGTGATGAGCTAATGTGATGGTTAGACTGCGTGTTGGTCTTTCACATTTTTTTGGCAGTATAATCGACGCTTAACTTCTGCCACATTGATACTTTATGGCATGAATTCCCTATACAATTGACGGCCCTGCGGGGCATGTTAAATATTGCTACACAAATTTTATATGTATAAGCTCTCTGTTATAGTGCCCTGCTACTTCAATGAGGGTAACATTCCGGTGACAGTACCGGGGCTGATTGCCAATGAGGCGAATTTCCCAGCGGAGGTAACCTTTGAATATGTATTCGTAGATGATGGGTCGGGTGATGGGACAGTAGCGGCTCTCCACCGGATGCGGGCACAGTACCCCGACCGTATCCGGGTGGTGGAACTGGTAGCCAATGTGGGCTCATATAATGCCATTGTAGCAGGCATGGCGGCAGCTACCGGCGACTGCCTGGCCATTATCACGGCAGATATGCAGGACCCGCCAGAGCTGATGGTACAAATGTATGATTACTGGCGCAAAGGGTTTAAGCTGGTAATTGGCAACCGGCAGGACCGCGAGGAAACCGGGTTGGGCCAGGTGTTAGCCAATACTTTTCATTGGCTGATGAAGCATCTGGCTCTCAAGAATATACCGGATGGGGGATTTGACTTTGTCTTCTTCGACCGACAGGTGTGCGATGACGTGGTACGAATGCAGGAACGCAATTCTAACCTGTTCTATCTGATGATATGGCTGGGGTACGATTACGTGAATATTCCCTACACACGGCGTAAGCGCGAAATCGGAAAATCGCGCTGGACACTGCAAAAGAAGGTGAAGCTACTCATCGACTCGCTGCTCTCCTTTTCTTACTTCCCCATACGGGCCATTTCAGTGCTTGGCATGGGGCTGGGATTGGTGGCAATGCTTTACGGAATCTATATTATTGCCCTTAAGGTTTTTGGTAGCGCTGAGCCCGAGGGATGGACGGCTTTGATGGTGGTCGTGCTCTTCGTAGCTGCCTTCCAGATGATAGCACTGGGCGTAATTGGCGAGTACGTGTGGCGGGGCCTCGACGCGGCCCGGCACCGACCTATGTACGTAGTGAAACAAGCGAATGAATCTGTTTCGCAAACTCCGGCGGTAGTTCCTGAACCGCTTCCTTAAATTGGCTACGGGGGATAATTAGTACCCGGCACGTATCTTTGCGCCTCAACGGCCTTCTCAGCTGTTCTTTCTATTGCATGACAGTTCCTTTTCTTTCTTTCTCCCCGCAGCATGACCCTATTCGCGAGGAGGTGCTAGCCGCTATCGCCAATGTGTACGACAAGCAGTGGTATGTACTGGGCGAACAGGTGAAATCCTTTGAGGCCGAATACAGTGCCTTTTCCCAGGTGGCCCATACCATCGGGGTAGCCAATGGCTTGGACGCTTTGCACTTAGCCTTATTGGCGCTGGACGTGCAGCCCGGCGACGAGGTAATTGTGCCCAGCAATACCTACATCGCTACATGGCTAGCCGTGTCCTACGTGGGTGGCGTAATCGTACCCGTTGAGCCCGACCCGTACACCTATAATCTCGACCCCGCCCGTATCGAGGCTGCGCTCACCCCGCGCACAAAAGGGATTATGCCAGTACACCTCTACGGGCAGGCCTGCGCGATGGGGCCGATAATGGCAATAGCCAGGAAGCATGGTCTGTGGGTAGTGGAAGACAACGCCCAAGCCCAAGGGGCTGCCTGGGAAGGTGGCTTCACCGGAACCTTTGGCAATGCTAATGGCACGAGCTTTTACCCCGGCAAGAACCTCGGGGCCTTGGGCGACGCCGGAGCCGTGACGACCAACGACGACGCGCTGGACGCTAAAATCCGCACCCTGCGCAACTATGGCTCGCAGCAGAAATACTACAACGAAGTTATCGGCCAGAACTCGCGCCTTGATGAGCTGCAGGCCGCTGTGCTGCGCGTGAAACTCCCGCATCTGTCCGCCTGGACGGCTCAGCGCCGACAGGTAGCAGCCTGGTACGACCAGCACTTGGCCGGCCTCGGCGACCTCATACTACCTGCCGTGGCTCCCGGAGCCACCCACGTCTATCACCTCTACGTGATACGCACCGCTCGCCGCGAGGCATTGCAGCAGCACCTCACGACGCAGGGCCTGGGCACGCTCATTCACTACCCTGTGCCGCCTCACCGGCAGCAGGCGTATGCCCACCTGGGTATGGCTGCCGGGGCCTTCCCAATCGCCGAAGAAATAGCCGATACGGCCTTAAGCCTGCCTATGTGGCCGGGCATGACCGAGGCGCATGTGGCGGGAGTAGCCGATGCCGTGCGTAGCTTTTTTGGATAACAGCTGTCCACCGTTGCCCACAGATGATTCCGTGCTATGAACTCCATTATTAAATCTGAGCAGCTTCAAAATGGTGTTTTGGTGCTTACAGTTACTGCCCCAGCTAAGTATAATGCACTCAGTATTGTTGCTTTACAAGAGTTAGAGCAGGAACTGGATAGCGCTGTGAAGGATAAATCGGTGAAGGCAATACTGCTTACTGGCGAGGGCGATAAAGCGTTTGTTGCAGGTGCCGACATTGCCGAATTCAAAATGCTGCCAATTGCTGAAAGTAAAGCTTTTGCGGAAACGGGGCAGCGGGTTATGGGCAAACTGGAAAATATGCCGGTGCCGGTACTGGCTGCCGTCAATGGTTTTGCGCTTGGTGGTGGCTGTGAATTAGCGCTAGCCTGTCATATGCGGATTGCCAGCGAAAATGCTCAATTCGGCCTGCCGGAAGTGAAATTGGGCATCATTCCAGGCTATGGAGGTACTCAGCGCCTTACGCAACTTGTGGGGCGCGGCAAAGCACTGGAAATAATGCTGACCGGAAACCCAATAAAAGCTCAAGAGGCACTACGCATTGGGTTAGTGAATGAAGTTGTTCCGCTGGAGCAGCTCATTGCCACCAGCGTTGCGCTACTCAGCCAGATGATAGACAGAGCACCCAGGGCACTGGCAATGGTTTTGAAAGCAGTTGGTGCCCAAGGGCGGCCCGACGGGTATGAGGTGGAGGCCAGTGCCTTTGAAGAATGCTGCCAGACGGCCGACTTTCAAGAGGGGGTATCAGCTTTTCTGGAAAAGCGTCCACCCGTGTTTACTGGCAGATAGTCATTTGAAAGCAAGCTGCATTTTAATTGGCGCTTAACTTCCAGTGCGGCAAGCATTTTGGCTAACGCAAACCCAAGCCGTCTAAACTACATTTGGCTTGACGTAATGCCACTACAAATTATATGAGCCGATTATGAAATTTAACAATCACAACGTAAAAATAGGGCTGAATGTCCGGCTAGGTAAAAATGTACGTATCGGAGACAATACCACCATTTACGACAACGTACAAATCGCAGATAACTGCATAATTGCCAACGATTGTGTAATTGGTGAGCCAGATAGTTCTTACTATTCAAATGATAACTATCAAAACCCTGAAACCATTATTGGTGCCAATTCCCTCATTCGCAGCCATGCGATAATTTACGCGGGCAGCACATTTGGTGAGGGACTCACCACCGGGCATCGCATAACGGTACGGGAAGGTGCTCATTTTGGTAAAAACTGTTTAATCAGTACGTTAGTAGATATTCAGGGAAACGCACAATTTGGTGATTACTGCCGTTTATACAGTAATGTGCATATTTGTGAATACTCCAAGCTAGGAAACTACGTATTTATTTTCCCCTATACCATTTTTACAAATGACTCGCGCCCGCCGTCCAATGTATGCATAGGGCCTACTGTCGGGGACTACACAATCATTGCCGTGCATTCGGTGGTGTTGCCTGGTACCACCATTGGGAGTAATTGCCTGATTGGAGCCAACTCAGTGGTGAGCAGGGACATACCTGATATGAGTTTTGCTGTGGGCAGCCCTGCGAAAGTGGTGCGGGATATTCGGGAAATAGGTTCTCGGGAAAAGGACGGGTCTCAATATCCGTGGATGTACAACTTTGAGCGCGGGATGCCCTGGGAGGGTATTGGGTTTGACGCTTGGAGCAAAGCGGCAGAAAACAAATAAACAGGCTACTATTGTTTGAATATAATTACGCCTGAATATTTTTCGCAATTATCGATAAGATTCGATGGAAACGCATTAAATAACAGGGTTTTGGTCTTGGGATTCGAATTAAATTCGGGGGCTGTGATTATTGAAATGTGATGAACTAATAATTATGAAATTACCACTAGTTACAGTTGGTATTGCTTCCTTCAACAACGCGGAGTACTTACGTGAGACGCTCGAAAGCGTGCGTCTACAGACCTATGCCCCGATTGAAGTTATTATAGTAGATGATGCTTCACTCGATAATTCTGTTGAAGTAGCCAGAAAATGGATAAGCGACTATCCTGAGATTAACGCTCAACTCGTGCGCCACGAGAAAAACCAAGGAATTTGCAGGGTTTGCAATAGCATCATTACGCGGGCAAAGGGTGAATTCATCAGTCTTATCGGTTCGGATGATGTTTACTTGCCGGATAAGCTCGCCAATCAGGTGCCAGCGCTTATGCAAGGCCCCCCAGAGTTGGGCGTTGTATTCGGAGATATTGCATACATGGACAGCGAGGGAAAAAGTATAGAGCCATCCTTCGAGAAAGCGACTATGCACTCGGGTGACGTTCTCATTCCGCTGTTGAGAGGCAATTTTGTGCCGGCAATGAGCATACTTGTTCGTAAGAAATGCTACGATACAGTGGGCCTTTACGACGAGACATTATTCTACGATGACTATGATATGTGGCTGCGCATTGCCCGCAAATTCCACTTTCTATATGTGCCGGGTGTTACCGCCCGCTACCGCATTCATCCTAAATCGGTATCGTTCAGCCGGCAGCTTCAGATGCTGGAGAGTTCGTTGATGCTGGTGCAAAAGCATCGGGACCATAGCCCGATGGCAAACCAGCTAATAAATGGCATAACCAGCCGGTCGGCCGCGATGATGTACCTGCTGGGTGGTGGGGCCACCGCCCGCCACTGGCTGTGGCAGAGTTGGCGGCAAACACCCAATGTAGCCGGCCTCGGTCTTTTGGGATTAGCTACCCTGCGCATTCCGGCCAGCGCCCTCCGAAACATCAAGCATCGGGTGCAGAGGTTATTAAGTTCAGGCAATCAATAAAAAAGCGGATTTAATAAGCTTGAACCTTTTTTTGGAGTAAGTACACATTACTGCTGTCGCATACCGTTTTTAATGGCTGAAATATCCCGAACAAAATCTGCCTTCTGGGGAGCTATTTCCACACAGGTGTTTACGCTGGTTGCAATGGGCGTTTCCATTGTCAGCACTCCTATGATGGTGCACTTCCTGAATAAGGATGAGTACGGCCTGTCGGTGATTTTTTTCCAAATCATCAATTACCTGTCGCTGTTCGATTTCGGTCTATCCAATGCGGTAATTCGCAATCTGGCACTGCACCGGGGCGATGATGATGATAACCGGCTCATGGTGAATAAAATCATGTCGACCGGAGTGTTTGTGGCGGTGGCCTTTGGGCTGCTGGTGGCGCTGATGGGCCTGTGCCTGGGGCCACTACTACCCCGTGCCTACGACCTGAGCCCGGAGCTGGCCGCGCCCGCCGTGCCCATTGTCATCACCCTGAGCCTGCTGGTGGGAGGGCAGTTTGTGCAGCGTGGCCTGTTCGGTATTTTCTTCGCCAACCACCGGCAAACCCTTATTGCCACCGCCTACTTCGCGGTCAATATGCTGACTACCGCCGTCACCCTGTTTCTGTTATGGCGTGGGGTCGGGTTGTGGACGTTCGTGTATGCCAACATCTTCCAGTTGCTCATCACCACGGTGATGCTGCTGGGAATGATGCGCGTGTACTACCCGCAGGTACTCATCCGGTTCCGCTTCTACGACCGGGCTCTGACGGCTTCGATGATGAATTTCGGATTCTTCATGTTTTTGCAGGGGCTGGCCACCCAGGTTATTCTCTACACCGACCGGCTGGTCATTGGCAAAGTGCTGTCTTTGTCGTTGGTAGCCGTATTCTCGCTCACGGTGCGCATTCCCGAAGTGGGCATGAGCCTGCTCGGCCGGATTACCGAAAACTCGTTGCCCGCCGTGGCCGAAATAGTGGTACACGAAGGACCGGAGCGGGCCCGCTTATATTTTCACCGCATGATGCTGCTCATCGTGAGCCTAAGCATGATGGCGTTTTGGGCAATGCTGGCCTTGGACGAATGGTTTATCCGCATGTGGGTAGGGCCCGATTTCTTTGCCGGCCAGCAGGTGCTCGTGCTCGCCCTTATCATTATGGTGCAGCAAACGATTACGCGAACGGGCAGCTTTTTCATCAACGCTAAAGGCGTTGCGCGTGAGCTAAGCTTTCTGACCATTGTGGAAGCCGCCCTGAACCTGGTGCTATCAATTGGGCTGAGCTACAAGCTGGGCATGAGCGGGATTTTGCTGGGTACCATTTTGGCCTCTTTGCTGACCTCGTCTTGGTACGTGCCGTATATGATGCTCAAGCATTTTGGCATCACTCCCCGCGATTCGGTCGTGCGCCCCATTCTGTGGCCGGTAGTGGGCATGAGTGTGGTGGGGGGTGCGGTTTTTTACTTTGCGAAAGTGGCCGACACGGTTCCATTTCTCAATAATTGGCTCGGTTTCGTGGTCGTAGGCGCCGCTATCGGATTGGTGCTGGGAGGGGTTGCCTGGCTCGTATACCTGCGCCCGGTTTTGGGCGTCTACGTACCCGCGCGATTCCGCCGGTACTTGCTGCTCCCTCAATAAGCGGGCAATCTCGTTCGCCCGCGTCCCGGGCGCGCCTGGCAGAGGTGCTTTTCAAAGGCCGGCCCTACCACCGGAAACGTTTCGCAAAGTAGATATGAATATTCTGGTTGCAGTCGAAGAACTACGTTTTGGCGGAGCCCAGACCTTTGCCTTGCGCCTGGCTCAGGCGTTGCGCGAGGCCGGGCACGGTGTGTGGCTATACACCATGTATGGCAACCTCACCGAAACCGAACTGGTGCGGCGGCTGGCCCCCGACGTGCCCGTGTTGGCCTATGAGCCCAGCAGCACCGGCCTCGACGCCTTTGCCCAGCGGGCCGATGGTTGGCTGGAGCGCCACGGACAGCACCGCTCCCTGCGTCGGCGGGCACTGCGTGCGCACCTGAGCCGCATGCTACGTCAGCATCGGATAGATGTAGTTAGCAGCAATACCTTCAAGAGTGACGAGCTGATGGCCGAGGTGCTGGCGGCCGGCTTTCCCAAAGTGCCGCTGGTGGTGACGATGCACGGCGACTACGAACAGTTCTGGGCATTTTATCAGGCTGCCGGGGCCTACGCCCTGCCCGAATACCCGGCCCGCTTGGCCCGCACGCTGGCGCGCGTGACGGGCATGGCCTACCTCGCCGACCAGAACCTGCGGGTGCTGGAACCCGCAGTAGTACCCCTGGCGCACACGGCGCATATTCAGCGCCAGCGTATCTACAATGGCATGGAAGGGCGCTTCTCGGCCGATGCCGGCATGTACACCCGCGCGGCCCTCGGCATCGAGCCCGAAGCGTTTGTGGTGGGTATGGTGGCCCGCGGCGTGGCCGAAAAAGGCTGGGAGCCGCTGCTGCAAGCCTTCGACCTGCTGAGCAATGACCCGGCTTTGGCCCGCTGGCCGGTGCATGTAGTCATAGTTGGCAGCAGCCCGTTCATTGAGGAATTGCGGGCGCGCTACGCCACCAATTCCCGGGCACATTTCCTGGGGTTTGTCAATAATCCGGTCGATGTTGTGCCAACTCTGGACGTGGGCGTCCTTGCTTCCAGTCTGAAGGAAAGCCTGCCGAATTCCATTGCCGAGTACCTGTTTGCCGGGCGGCCGGTGGTGAGCACCGATATAGGCGAAATCGGCAACATGCTGCGGCCGGAGTTGAACCTGGGCCATCCAGCTGCGGATGAGCCAACCGAGAGCGCGGGCTTCCTGATTGACTTTCCCCCGGCCGGCCAGCAGGCCGACCCGCAGCAGCTGTACGCCGCCCTGCGCCGCTACGCCACCGATGCCGACCTGCTGCAACGCCACCAGGAACTGGCCTTGTTGGCCTTCCGCAAGTTTAGCATGAGCCGGTGCGTGGCTGCTTACGAGGCATTGTACGAAACCAGCCAGAAAGCCCTCATCGGTTAGCGGCCGGCAGGTACGCACGTATCTTTGTCCTTAGTGGCGAGAATTTGGCATTATCATACTTTGATACATGAAAACTGGATTTGTGAATCGGGCCGTGCGCTCGTTGTTGTGGCGAACCGGCGTTGGCCGCAAAACGGCGGAGTGGTTTTGGAACAACCGAAGCGAAGGCAGCGGCTACCACGTACTGAGCTACCGCGAAGAAAACGTGTTCGACGACCTACCAACGGCGTTCGATAGTGCCGAATACAGTGCTTTTATTAAGTGGGATAACGACCGCAACACGCGCCAAGCCGAGTACGCGATGGCCATCGATGACGTGCTGCTGGAGCCGGAGCGGCTGCTGGGCATTCGGGCCGGCC
>JAQBNT010000272.1 GCA_028288445.1 Hymenobacter sp.
CGCTGATGATGCTAAAGACCTAGTTCAGGAGACCCTTCTTAAGGCCCTGCTCAACAAGGACAAGTTTAAAGCCGGTACCAACCTGAAGGCGTGGTTGTATACCATCATGCGCAACACCTTCATCAACAACTACAACAAGATTACCAAGCGCAGCTCCAACATTGATTCGACGGAGTATTTTCAGTATTTCAACACCGACCAGAACTACATTACCCACAATGGGGCCACGTCGGATTTTGTGGTACGCGACATCAACGAGGCCATTTCCAGCCTCGGCACCGACTACCGCACGCCGTTTATGATGTATTACATCGGCTACAAGTACATGGAGATTGCCGAGAAGCTGCAAATCCCCATTGGTACTGTTAAAAACCGCATTCACATTGCCCGCAAGGACCTAAAATCGGCCCTGCATGTGTACGCTCCGGTAGGTGCCTCGGCTGCTACCGACGCCGCCGACACCTTGGAAGACTAACCTTTGCCGCGCCCGCGCGGTGGCCGCCGGCCTGCTGCTGCATTCGCGGCGCTGGGCCGGCGGTTTCTTTTTGGGCGTACTTCGCCTGCCTGTTTAACTGATTCCGTCCCCGCTTGCTCTTGCCTTCCAACACCGCTAATACGAAAAACGCTGTCGTCATCGGGGCCGGCTTTGCCGGGCTGGCGGCCGCTACCACGCTGGCCCAAGCCGGCTGGCGCGTCACCATCCTCGAAAAAAACGAAGGCCCCGGCGGGCGGGCGCGCGTGTTCCACGCCCAGGGCTTCACCTTTGATATGGGCCCGAGCTGGTACTGGATGCCCGACGTGTTTGAGAAATACTTCGCCCGCTTCGGCAAGAAAGTGGCTGATTATTACGAGCTAATTCGCCTCGACCCGTCGTATCAGGTGATTTTTAAGGGGCCGGAAGCTGTAGATATTCCGGCCAAAATGAGCGAGCTGCGGGCGTTGTTTGAGCGCTACGAACCCGGCAGCGCCGTCCGCCTCGACGAGTTTCTGAAGCAGGCGGCCTATAAGTACGAAGTCGGTATCAACCGGCTGGTATATGCGCCCAGCCGCTCCATCTTCGAGTTTGCCGACCCGAAACTGCTGGTTGATATGGTGCGGATGGATGTGCTGCAAAGCATGCACAAGCACGTCCGGCGCTTTTTCAAAGACCCACGCCTGCTGGAGCTGGTGGAGTTTCCCATCCTCTTCCTCGGCGCGACTTCGGAGAATACGCCCGCGCTCTACTCGCTGATGAACTACGCCGACCTGGCGCTGGGCACTTGGTACCCAAAAGGGGGGATGCACAAGATTGTGGAAGGCATGGTGCGCCTGGCCGAAGAACTGGGCGTAAAAATCGAATACAGCCAGGTGGTGACGGAAATCGTGGTCGAAAACGGCCGCAGCACCGGCGTACGCACGGCCAGTGGCTTCTTCGCGGCCGATGCCGTGGTGGCCGGGGCCGACTACCATCATATTGAGCAGCAGGTGCTGAAACCCGAGTTCCGCCATTACGACGAAAAATACTGGGACTCCCGCGTGATGGCCCCGTCGAGCCTGCTGTTCTACCTCGGCGTTAATAAAAGGCTCGATAAGCTGCGCCACCACAACCTCTTCTTCGACGAGGACCTGAACCAGCACGCCCGCGAGATTTACGAGCAGCCGCAGTGGCCTACCAAGCCGCTCTACTACGCCTCGGTGCCCAGCAAAACCGACCCCACCGTGGCCCCCGAAGGCCAGGAAAATCTGTTTCTGCTCATCCCGGTAGCCCCCGGCCTCACCGATGATGAGGCCACCCGTGAACGCTACTACAACCTATTGATGGACCGCCTCGAAAAGCACTGTGGCCACAGCATCCGCGACGCGGTGGTGTTCAAGCGCAGCTACGCCCACCGCGACTTCATCGCCGACTACCACAGCTTCAAAGGCAATGCCTACGGTTTAGCTAATACCCTGAAACAAACGGCCATCCTGAAGCCCACGCTGAAAAGCAAAAAGGTCAGTAATTTGTATTTTACAGGCCAACTCACCGTGCCCGGTCCGGGGGTGCCGCCTTCGCTCATTTCGGGGCAGGTAGTAGCGGGCGAAGTGCTTAAAGAAATTAAGAATGAAGAATGAGGAATGAAGAATTACCCTGGAGTAATTCTTCATTCCTCATTCTTCATTCCTTATTCAACAATGGACCACGTTAAACTATTCACCGACACCAGTTTGGCATGTAGCAAGCTCATCACGGGGCGCTACAGTACCTCGTTCACGCTGGGCATCCGCACGCTCGATGAGCGGCTGCACCTGCCGGTGTACGCCGTGTATGGCTTCGTGCGCTGGGCCGATGAAATCGTGGATACTTTTCACGACCACGACAAGACTGCGCTGCTGGCCGATTTCCGCCGCCAGACGTACGAGGCGCTGGATGCCGGCCTGAGTTTCAACCCTGTGTTGCACGCTTTTCAGCACGTCGTGCATCGGTATGGAATTGACCGCGAGTTTATTGAGGCTTTCCTGCACAGCATGGCGCTTGATTTGGAGGACCAGCACTACCACCCCGGGTTGTACCAGGAGTACATCTACGGCTCGGCCGAAGTGGTGGGGCTGATGTGCCTGCGCATTTTTTGCGACGGCGACACGGCCCTGTTCGACCGGCTGAAAGCGCCAGCGCAGCGGTTAGGAGCTGCGTTTCAGAAAGTGAATTTCCTGCGTGATATCCGGTCTGACTTTGAGGAGCGCGGCCGTGTGTACTTCCCCGGCGTGGTGTACCAGCACTTCAACGACGCCACCAAAAGCGAGATTGAAGCCGACATCAAGGCCGATTTTGAAGCGGCCTATGAGGGCATCAAACAACTGCCGCGTTGCGC
>JAQBNT010000274.1 GCA_028288445.1 Hymenobacter sp.
CTTGCCCTGAAACAGCTTGGGGTCGCCCGCCAGGGCCATCATCCAGGATTTAAGCAGGGTCATGCCCGTAAACTCGTTCGGGATGGTGAACTGGCCGGGGTGCGCTTTCACAAAAGCCGGCAGCTCGGCAAACGACTTTGGCGGGTGGGGCACCTTGCTCGAATCGTAGATAAAGGTGAACTGCACGTTGCCCCACGGGCACTCCATGCCCGCCACCGGCTGCTGGAAATCGGTGTTGATGAAAGGGTTTTGCAGGTCGAGCAGCGGCGCGTTGGGCAGCTTCGCCACGAAGGGCCCGAGCAGCGCATCCACCTGCCGCAGCTGGTAAAACGTCTCGCCGTTAATCCAGACCATATCGGCCTCGCTGGGCTGGTTGGCCTGCTGCTCGGCGGCCAGGGTCTGGACCAGCCCCGCGCCCTGGCCGGCCGAGATTTGCAGGTCGATGCCGTAGCGCCGCTTCACTTCGGGCTTCACGTAGGTGTTCATGTAGTGGTTGATGAGCGGGTCGCCCTGCCACATCATCATACTCACGGGCTGGCCGTGGCCCGCGGCTTCGATTTGCGGCCAGGTTTGGGCTAAAATCTGCCGGGGCTCGCGGAGCTTGTCGGAGCCGCAGCTGCTGAGCAGGATAAGGGCGGTGAGGAATGGGAGGAGGTTATTCATAAGGGTTAAGTGCGCAAGCAAGAACGTCATGCAGCGCGCAGCGAAGTAGTTTTGCCGCATAGCCAAATCCGGTCGATTGGATTACTACTGCGGTAAAGATGCTTCGCTGCGCGCTGCATGACGCTAGGTTGGGTTAGCTCGACCAACTACTACAGCGCGTAGCGCAAGCCAAATTGAAACTGCCGGGGCGCGCTGGCGTTGCGCCGGACGATGCCCGAGCCCGCCGCCCCCGTCTGAATCTGGTTGCTTTGGGTGGCGTTGTTGGCGTAGCCACTCAGGTTCTGGGTGTTGAGTACATTAAATATGTCGGCGGTCAGCTCCAGGCGGCTGGTTTTCTCACCAAAATGCAGCGTGTACTGCGCGCCCACGTCGAACGTTTTGGACCAGGGCAGGCGGTCGGAGTTGCGGCCTTCGCCGGGGTAGCGGTCCGCATTGCCGAGGTAGGCGGAGCTGAAGGAGCTGCCGTCGCCGTTCAGGTCGTTGGTAAACACGTTCGTGGTGCCCACGCGGTAGGCCCCGGCCACGCGGTTGACGGGCTGGCCGCTTTGCAGCAGGGCGGCCAGTGTAAAGCGCAGGCTGCGAATGGGGTAGTAGCTGCCGATGGCGTTGATGACGTGCGTGCGGTCGTTGATGGAATTGGCGAACTCGGAGCCGTAGTTGTTGGCATCGGCGGCGCGGAAATTCACGTCCTCGGTGTCATTCTTCAGGTTCGAAAGTGTGTAGGACACCCGGTAGCCGTACTTGTCCTCGGCGGCGTCCTTCTGCACGTTGAAGCTGGCGGCCATGTAGCGCGAGCGGCCCGCCGACTCGGTTTCGACCACGCTGCGGGCCACGCCGTTCACCCGCTGGCCGTTGATGAGGGCATAGGAGCCCGTGGCATCGGTGATGATGGGCACCGGGCGGGTGGCATCGGCCAGGGTGCTGCTGCGCACCACCACGTTGTTGGGGTCGTTTTGCTGGTAAGACGACACCGCGTTGACGTTGCGCAGGCGGAACAAATCGTAGGAACGGTTATACATCAAATCCACGTAGAACAGCGTTTTCTGGTTCACTTGGTACTGGTAGCCCAGCGTGGATTGGTGCGAATACGGGTTCTGAAAACCGTCCGGGTTCAGGATGCGGCGCTCGCCGCCGAACGCCGTGGCCCGCTGCCCTTGCAGGCTGGCCGCCGATGGTCCGTTCAGGTAGGGCACGCTGCCTAGGCTGGCGCTCTGGTTGCCATCGTAGGTGATGCGGTCCACGTCGGTGTTGGCGGGCAGGGCCCCCACGCGCACCAGCTCGCGGAGCTGGGCCTTGTAGTCGGCCGAGTTGGTGTTCTGGCCGATGGCGTCGCTGTACACGGTGTACAGAATCTTGTCGTAGAACAGGCCGTAGCCGCCGCGCAGGCTGCTGCGCTCGCTCAGGCGCAGGTTGAAGTTGGCGCGGGGCGCGAGGTTGTTGCGGTCGCCGTGGGCGGCCCCGCCCTGCGAGAGGTTGTCGTAGTCGTAGCGCACGCCCAGGGTCACGTTCAGGCGGTCGGTCACGGCCACCTGGTCTTCAAGGTAGATGTTGTAGAGGTTCTGGGTGGTGCCGTAGGCAGCCGGGCGCAGCTCCACGTTGTAGGCCTTCACCGTATCGGGCCTGATGTCGTTGATGCTCAGATTAGCCCCCGGGTTGCGGGCGGCCAGCGCCGCCAGCGTGCCTTGGTTCAGCTTCACGGTGTAGCTGCCGTTGGGGTTGCCGCCGCCATACAGCAGGTGCTCGGTGCTGATGATGCCGAAGCCCCCTTTGAAGGTATTGCGGCCTTTGAGCAGCGTGAATTTCTGCTGGGCCTGCCAGGTGCTCTGGTGCGAGTCGAAGAGGTAGCCGGGGTGGCCCAGCACGGCAATTACCTCATCGGCCGGCCCGGTCACGGTCACGTCGGGGCTATTGGGGTTCAGGGCGCGGGCATAGTTCCAGCGGAAGCGGGCGTACTGCACATCGGTTTCCGAAGTGAAGTTCTGGCCCACGTACACGTTCTGGCTGGCGATGTTGAGGGAGTTGCGGTCCTGCTGGTTGCCCGTTGAGGGGAAAGCCACGCCGCCGTCGAGCCCGCCGCCCTGGCGCTCGATGTTCACGATGCCCACGTTGGCCCGCAATGACGAGCGGAACCGTTCCGTCCACCGCTGGTCGAGCTTGCCCGAGAGGTAAGTGAACTTGTTCTGGCCGCGCACGGTGGCCGCCACGCCCAGCGCGGGCGAGGTCAGCACGTTGTCTTTGAAGTCGTAGGTTTGTTCGGCATTGAGGTAGAAAAACGTTTTGTCTTTCACCAAAGCCCCGCCCACGCCGAAGCCGAACTGCTGGCGCTGGAAGCCGCTCTTCACCTGGTTGCCCGACAGGTCGCGTTGCGCGAAGTCCGTTTTGCCATCAATGCCCGGCCCCGGCCGGGTAAGGTAGAATACTTCGGCCGTCAGGTCATTCGAGCCCGACTTGGTGGTCACGTTCACGATGCCGTTGGCCGAGTTGCCAAACTCCGTGGAGAAGTTATTGGTCAGCACGTTCAGGCTCTGCGTGAAGCCTACCGGCATGGCAAAACGCTGCCCGCCCAGAAAATTCTCATTGTTGTCGAGCCCGTCGATGAGGTAGTTGGTGTAGAGGCCGTTGGCCCCGTTGATGCTGACGTTGGGCGCTTCGGAGAAGAAGCCGGTGGCCTGCGTCACGTTGGGCAAGCGGTAGAGGGCGCGGGTAATGTCGCGGGCCTCAACGGGAACTTCGCGCAGCTCGCGGGCCGAGAGCCCGGCCGAAACTTCGGCGTTCTGGGTGTTGAGGCTGGTGCCGTTGCCAGGTGCCCGCACCACCACGCCTGCCAGCGTCTGGCTGCTAAGCTGAGGCAACACCAGGGTCACGCTGGGGCTGGAGTTGGCGCGGAGCGTGAGACCGGCTTCGCGCACGGCCTGGTACTGGTCGCTCACGGTAGTGCTCACGGCGTAGCTGCCGGCCGTGCTCAACCCCCGAAACCGGGCCTGTCCCTGGGCGTTGGTGGGCTGCTCGGCGCTGAAGCCAATAGCGGCATTATCGAGGTGTACGGGCAGGCCGGCCACGGGCTTGCGGGCGTTGTCAAGCACCGAAACCACCAAATCGACTTGCGCCCAGGCATGGTGCAAGGGCAGGAAAAACAACAGGAAAAACGCAAAAAGGGATAAAACCTTCTTCATAAAATATAGAAAAACGAGTTGAAACAACACATGCGATTAAACGACCCAGAAAAAGCCCCCGGCTTTCTGTATCGTCAAATAGGCAATTCCCGGAAGTTTCAGCGGGTTGGTGGTCCCCGGCGGGGACGGGCTGTAAGGCCAGCAAGCCGGCAAATCCGGGGCTCGGTTGGCCTCAGCGCTCGGTTTTTGGTAGCGCGCAGCTGTCGCAGGCGGCGCAGGAGAGTGCGGGCCAATGGCAGCCGCAACGCCTGTGCCAACTCCTGCTCGTCGTCCACATCGGCCAGTGGGGGGAGCCGGCCGACCGTAGCGCCCTGGTGGCGCAGCTGCTGCAACAAGGCTGCTCCCAGCTGCCTGGTTTGCCAGGGAAGGGTCAGCCATTGGCTCTTTTCGAACAACTCCCGCGAAATTCCCAGCAGGTACACGCCGCCGTCGGTGGCGGGGCCCAGCACCGCGCCAGTGCTTTGCACCGCCGCTACCGCCCGCTGCAGCAGCCGCTCATCAAGCTGCGGGCAGTCGTTGCCAATGACCAGCAGATGGGTGTAACCTTGCCCAAAAACAGACTGCACGGCACCCGTCAGCCGTTCGCCAAACGTAGCGCCGGTTTGCTGGGTCGAGTCTACGCACACAAAATCCACCGCTACCCGCTGGGCCGTAACGGTGGCATGGGCGATGAGCTGCGCCGCCACGGTGGCATTGCTGGCCCGCTTGCCCTGGCTCAGAAACCGTTTGTGAACGGCCTCCTCGCCCGCTGAGCGGGTAAACAATAGGACAGCAGTGCTGGAGCGGGGCATAGGCAACGAAACGGCCATCAAAGAAACAACCATTAAGTAGGCCGAAAGCCAATAAGAGTAAAACTGGCTGCTGCATTTGTGCCCGCCCGGCACGTACGAAGCCAAGGGAAATTCAGATTGAGATGGCCACCTGTGGGCCGAAGCTGTGCGCCGTAGTGCACGCAGATTTTCAAAATCTGCTTTATGAAACTGGTAGAGGCTATTTAGTTCTATTCAGGAATAACCCCAAGCATTGTTGGCCCCGCATCCGGGTTTTCGGCGTGAAGCGGGTAGCGAGAACGCGCAGACTGATTCTGTTGATATTATTCCAATAAATTTTATATATTTATATATAAAACCGTGTTAAGGGACTTGCGCAAAGAATATGAAATCGCAGCTCTATTTATTGCTTTCGGCGCTTCTGTTCCTGCTGCTCGCGGCCGGGGTGCCGCCCAAATCGATGCTTCCCACCGAAACCGGCCCTTATGCGCCGGACTATCCGGCCTACTTCGGGGACGAGCTGGCGCGGTACCCGAGTAACCCCATGACGAAAGAAGGCGTGTTTTTGGGGCGAATGCTTTTTTACGAAAAGCGGCTGTCGGGCAATAACAAAATGTCCTGCGGCACCTGCCACCAGCAAGCCCGGGCGTTTACGGATGGTAAAGCATTCAGCCGGGGAATTGACGGCAAGGAGGGCCGCCGCAGCGCCATGTCGCTGGTGAACCTGCTGTGGGTGCGCAACCTGTTCTGGGACGGGCGCGCCGCCACGCTGGAGGAGCAGGCCGCCGTGCCCATCCAGGACTCGCTGGAAATGCACCAGTCGCTGGAGCAGGGCGTGGCCAAGCTCCAGCGCACCAGCACGTACCCGCCGCTGTTCAAGCTGGTGTTTGGCAGTGAGCAGATTACGAAGGAAAACCTGGTAAAGGCCATTGCGCAGTTCGAGCGGACGCTGATTTCCAGCAATTCGCGCTACGACCGTTATCTACAGGGCAAATACCAGCCCACGGGGGCAGAGTTGACTGGCTCGATTCTGTTTA
Organism: Hymenobacter sp.; assembly: GCA_028288445.1. Classification (GTDB taxonomy): domain Bacteria; phylum Bacteroidota; class Bacteroidia; order Cytophagales; family Hymenobacteraceae; genus Hymenobacter. The sequence goes on from JAQBNT010000274.1 coordinate 5,644, forward strand.
TGACCCACCCTACGCCGGAAAACGCCCTGCGCGGGGCCAACTGCGGCGACTGCCACGCCGGGCCGAAGACGTTCATGGACTTCTTCCACAACAACGGACTGGAGGCGAACCCCAAAGACGTGGGCCGGGAAAGCGTGACCAAGCGTTACCAGAACCGGGGCATGTTCCGCGTTCCGAGCCTGCGCAATATTGCCCTCACGGCTCCTTATATGCACGATGGCCGGTTTAAAACGCTGAGTGAGGTGCTGGACCACTACAACGAGCATCTGCAGCCCAGCGCCACCCTTAGCCCGCTGCTCATCGAAGCCACCAACCAGCGCGGCGGCAAAAGCCTGCTCCTGACGCCCGAGGAAAAGGAAAGCGTACTGGCCTTTTTGAACATGCTGACGGACTCGACTTTCATCACCGACCCCCGGTTTTCAGACCCCTTCGCCAAAGCCCCCACGGGCCGGAAGCCGCAGTGAGCGTCTGGAGCTGTCTGAGGATTTCTGGCCGGTTGTGTAGCAATTTATTTTCACTCTTCGAGCAAAACTATGCGATTGATGACCTGCGTGTGCTGGACGGCGGTTGGGCTGGCGGCAGCCTCGTTTCAGACACCGCCGCCGCTAAGTCGGTCGCCTGCCCCAACGGCAGAAGTGCGCGTGCGGATTCGGAACGTGTTCGGGGCCGAGCGGCTGCAGCTACATCAGTCCTACACCACCCTGCCGGGCGATGTGGTCGAGCTGACCCGGTACGCCTACTACCTGAGCAACCTGCGCCTCCAGCGCGCCGATGGCACAGAGTGGCGTGAGGCGCGAAGCTGGCATCTGCTGGAAGTGAACGAAGATGGCACGTCCGATTTTACGTTTGCTCTGGCGGGCGTGCCGGCGGGCGAGTACACGGCCATTGGCTTCGCCGTGGGGCTGGATAGCGTGGTGAACCACGGTCCCGACCGGGCGGGAGCGCTCAACCCGGATTTTGGCATGTTCTGGCAGTGGGAGTCCAATTATGTGTTTCTCAAATGCGAGGGATATTTCCAAAAAACCGCCCGCGAGCAGGGGGCCTTCGTGTACCACATTGCCCGCGATGGATGCTATCGGCCCGTGACCTTGCCGCTGCCAGCCGGCCATCTGGCCCTCACCGCCGAAGTCCCTAAAACCGTGGAAGTCATGGCCGATGCCCGCCGGCTCTTTGGTGGTTTTGCCGGGGCCGGGCTGACGCTGAAGCTCGCCCAGGCTGATTCGGCCGCCAGCATCATGTCGGGCCGCAACGCGACTCGGCTGGCTGACAACTACGCCAGGATGTTTGCAGTGGGCAGGGTGCTCAGCCAATAAGGTGGGAGCTTCTTTGTGGCTTCCAATGTTGCGGGATAGTGGCTTGCGGGAAGCTGGGGCTAAGCGGTATCCGCCCGCATCGCGTCAACTATCTGTTACTTTTGGCCCTTCACCGCTCAAATAATTGCCTGTTGTCCCTCGTGAAGCTCTTTCTCGTTCTGTGTGGTCTGCTTTTTGGTGCGGCACCTGTTTACGCTGTGGTGAACACCGGCACGACTGACAGCCTGCTTATTGAGCTGAATAAGGCGCTGGACCACAAAAAGGAGTACGATGCGCAACGCCTTAACCGCATTGCAGAGCTTACGGCCGAATTTGCCTCGGCTGAGGCCAACGACGATGCGAAATTTGAACTGGGCCTGCGCATTTATGATGAGTATAAGGCGTTTAAGTACGATTCGGCCTTTGTGTACTGCCAGAAGGTTACCCGGCTGGCCAACCAGCTGAAGCAGCCGGAGAAGATAGAAGTAGCCAAGCTGAAACTGGCATTCGTGCTGCTCTCGTCGGGCCTGTTCAAGGAAACCTTTGAGACGCTGGATAGCATCAATCCCGGCCTGCTGAAAGAGGCAGATAAGCAGAGCTTTTATTTTCTGAAAGCCCGAGCGTACAGTGACCTGGGCGATTTCAACCAGGACCAGACATACCGGCCCACCTATTATACCAAGGCGCTGGCCTACGCCGATACGGCCCTGCAATTTGCCCGCCCCGGCTCCTACGAGTACCTGTCGGTGCAGGAATTCCGGGCGCAAAAAACCAGCAACCTGCCGGCTGGCGCGGTCGTGTACCGGCAGATTCTGCGCCTGCCGCACCTCACGCTCCACCAGCTGGCCGTGAGCGCCAGCACCACGGCCTACCTCTACGAGCTGGCCGGCCAGACCGACAAGGCCGTGGAGCTGCTGCTGGTATCGGCCATTGCCGACGTGAAAACGGCCACTAAGGAAACCACGGCCATCTTCAAGCTCTCGGACTACTGCTACCGCCAGGGCGACCTCAAAAACGCCTACACCTTCATCAAGGAGGCGCGGGAAGATGCCACGTTTTATAAGGCCCGGCAGCGGCAGATTGAAATCAGCCACGTTTCGTCCGTCATCGAAGGGCAGAAAATCAACATCATCGAAAACCAGCGCAAGTCGTTGAAAACGTATGCCATTATCATGACGCTGCTGGCGGGCGTGGTCATTGGCTTTGCCGTTATCAGCTTCAAGCAACTGCGGAAGGTGCGCAAGGCCGACCGGGTGATTTTTGCCACCAACCAGGAGCTGCGCGAGCGCAACGAGGTGCTCCGGCAGCTAAACGGCGACCTGAACGAGGCCAACAAGATTAAGGAGGAGTACATCGGCTTCTACTTCCACAATAACTCGCAGTACATCGACAAAATCGAGACGCTGAAGAAGCGCCTCGATGCCCTGCTGGCCAGCAAGCAGTACGCCGGCGTGCAGAAACTGGTGGACGGCGTGAACATCAAAACCGAGCGCAACGAGCTACTGAAAGGATTCGACACAGTGTTCCTGCGGTTGTTCCCCAATTTCATTGCGCAGTTCAACGCGCTGTTTCACGAGGAGGAGCGAGTGAAACTGGCCGACGACCAGCTGCTGACCACGGAGCTGCGCATCTTCGCCCTCATCCGCCTTGGCATTGATGACAGCGAGCAAATCAGCCGGATGCTGGGCTACTCCATCAACACGATTTACACTTACAAGACCCGGGTGAAGAACCGGTCTTTCCTTCCCAACGAAGAGTTTGAGTCACGCATCCAGGCCATCCAGGCCGTCTGAAAAGCGAGGCATTTGCGCGGCGGTGCTTTCAGTGCCGAACTGATTATTTAACAGGGTGAGTAATCCCACACCTTAGCGGAGAAGGCAGGCACTATGGTCCATCGCGGGATGCAATGTGTGCTTGTGTCTACTGTGATTAATGCGAAGAACTGGCTTTTTTAGGTGTGAATAAGTACGGGTTTGGATGTGATTTTAAGAGGCTGAGGCCTCTTTTTTTATGGAAAAAATGCGCTCAAACAACTATATGAGGTCAATATTTTGACTGGTATTTTTTGTGGCAAGTATTTGTAAATTAAGTAGTAATTGTTGTAATAGGTTAATATTTTTCATACTATGGTTTGACAAATTTCAGGGGGTAAGGGGTGACTCTAGTTTTGCTCAGCAAGCTTCCCCAAACGATTGCTGAAAACGGCTCGAGTCAATGACTCCGGACGTGGTTCGGCAAGGGGAGGGCTTCGCTGCCATTGGCCAGTTCGTTGCTTGGCAGCGAGCAGCCGGCGCTACGATTAGCCACCACAAACATCCCACCCATGCTGTACCCGTTACCTCCACTGCTCACCTCCCGTTTGCTGCGAAAGTCGTTGCTGACTTCGGCGCTGGGAGCATTTGTTTTGAACGCCGCGCTGGCGCATCCGGCGGCGCTGATTGCGCCACGGACTGGCGTGGAAATGCTGGCCGGCGGCACCATCACGGGCCGCGTGGTGGATGCCAAGGGCGAAGGCATCCCGGGCGTTACCGTCATTGTGGAAGGCACCACGCTGGGCTCCTCTACCGATGTGTCCGGTTCCTATAGCATTGCCAACGTGCCCGCCGGGCCGCACACGCTGGTGTACTCGTCCATCGGGTTGAACTCGGTGCGCGTACCGGTAAGTGTGACCGAAGGGCAAACTACCCAACTGGCTACTACGGCCCTGAGCGAAAATGCCACCGCCCTGAGCGAGGCCGTGGTGGTAGGCTACGGCACCACCCGTCGTCAGGACGTGACCGGCTCCGTAACCACCGTGACCACCAAGGACTTCGTGCAGGGCCAGGTGACTTCGCCCGAGCAACTGGTGCAGGGCAAAGTGGCCGGTGTGCAAATCACGACCGGTGGCGGGGCTCCCGGCGAGGTCAGCACCATTCGCATCCGAGGCGGCTCGTCGCTGAATGCCAGTAATGACCCGCTCATCGTCATCGACGGGGTGCCAGTTGATAACCAGGGCATCAACGGTGCGGGCAACGCGCTGGCGCTGGTGAACCCGCAGGATATTGAGAGCTTTACGGTGCTGAAAGACGCCTCGGCAACGGCTATTTACGGCTCGCGGGCGGCCAACGGCGTTATCCTCATCACCACCAAAAAGGGGATTGTCGGCGATAAGATGCACGTCAGCGTTAACTCGCAGGTGTCGCGGGCCACGAACTACGGCAAGGTGGACGTGCTGAGCGCCGACGCCTACCGCGTGCTGCTGAACAATGCGGTGGCGCAGGGGACTATTCCGGCTACCAACGCGGCTTATTTGGGCACGGCCAATACCGACTGGCAGGACGCCATCTACAAAACGGCTTGGACTACTGACAACAGCGTGAGTTTGACCGGCAGCGTCAAGAATATGCCCTACCGCGTGTCGGTGGGCTACCTCAACCAGGATGGTACCCTTCGCACCGGCAACCTGAAGCGTAACTCGGCCTCCATCGGCCTCACGCCGAAACTGTTGGATAACCATCTGCGCATCGACATTAATGCCAAAGGAACCTGGGCCGACTACCGCTTTGCCGACCAGGGGGCCATCGGGGAGGCGGCGCGCTTCAACCCCACGCAGCCCATTTACGACAACGGCCCGAACGGCTTCAACGGCTACTTCGAGTGGCGCGACGGGGCCATTCCGAACACACTGAGCGGCCGCAACCCGGTAGCCCGGCTCAACGACAAACGCGACCGCAGCACGGTGCTGCGCAGCATCGGCAACGTGCAGTTTGACTATTCGCTGCATTTCCTGCCTGACCTGCACGCCAACCTGAACCTGGGCTATGACATCTCACGCAGTGCCGGCACCGTGTTCATTCCGGCGGCTTCGGCCCTGGCTTTTGCTAATCAGGGGCAAAATACTTCTTACCGCCAGGAGAAAAACAACAAGTTGCTGGAAGCGTACCTGAATTACAGCAAACAGATTGGCGACCACCGTATTGAGGCGCTGGCCGGCTATTCGTACCAGGACTTCTACACCTACTCGCCCTTCCGCTTTGCCTACAAGGCCGACGGCTCGCGGGTGAACCCCCTCACGCCGGCCGAAAACCCCTCCAAGACGCAGTACACGCTGCTGTCGTACTACGGCCGCGTCAACTACAACTTCAAGGACCGGTACCTGTTCACGGGCACGCTGCGGGCCGATGCCTCGTCGCGCTTCAGCCCCGAGCAGCGGTGGGGCTACTTCCCGGCCGCCTCGGTGGCCTGGCGCATCAACAAGGAGAGCTTCCTGGCCGAAGCCAAAACCTTGTCGGACTTGAAGCTGCGCCTGAGCTACGGCAGCACCGGCCAGCAGGACGTGTACAGCGTGGCCGGCGACTATCCTTACCTGGCCAAGTATAGCATTGGCTCGCCAACGGTGAGCCAGATTATCGGCACCGATACCATCCGCACCTTGCGGCCAGCGGCCTACGACCGCAACCTGAAATGGGAGCAAACCGCCACGTATGATGTGGGCCTGGATTTCGGTTTCTTCAACAACCGCCTGACGGGTACCGTGGACGTGTACCTGCGCCAAACCAAGGACTTGCTGGCCGTGATTCCGGTGCCGGCGGGCACCAACCTCTCCAACACGCTGCTCACCAACATCGGCAGCCTGGAAAACCGGGGTGTGGAGTTATCGTTGAACTACAACGTGTTGCAGGGCGACAAGCTGAACTGGTCGGTGAATGCCAACGCGACCTTCAACCGGGGCAAGATTACCAAGCTTTCGCAGGTGGAAGACCCCACCTACCAGGGCACGCCCTCGGCCAACGCCAACATCGGCGACTTCCAGTTCGTGCAGATTAACGCTGTGGGCTACGCGCCCAATACCTTCTTCCTGTACCAGCAGAAGTACGAGAACGGCAAGCCCTTGCAGGGCCCTACGGCCGCCCTTAGCCCGGTGCAGTACGTGGACCAGAACGGCGACGGCCTCATCAACGAGCGCGACAAAGTGTACGGTAAAAACCCCGCGCCGAAAGCCATTCTGGGCTTCAGCTCGAACCTGAGCTACGGCAAGGCCAGTCTGGCGTTCACGGTGCGCTCCAACATCGGGGGTTATGTGTACAACAACATAACCAGCGGCCAGAGCAACTACGCCGGTCTGAACACCGGCCTGAGTTTCTCAAACAACGTGGTGCCTGCCATCTACGAAACCGGTTTCCGCAACGGCCAGCCGCTGAGCGACATCAACCTGGAAGACGGCACGTTTGTGCGCCTGCAGAACGTGACGCTGGGCTACGATTTCGGGGCGCTGCTGAAAGCCGGCACCACGCTGCGCTTCACCCTGGCTGGTCAGAACCTGCTGCTGCTCACCAAGTACACCGGCCTCGACCCGGAACGCGCCACGGGCATCGACAACAACTTCTACCCGCTGCCCCGCACCATCACCGCCGGCGTCAACATCGGTTTCTAGGGAAATAGCCCGTCATGCTGAGCGCAGTCGAAGTATCTCTACCGCGCAACGCAATCCAGTCGATTGAATTACTACTGCGGTAGAGATGCTTCGACTGCGCTCAGCATGACCCGTTTTTCGGTTCTGAAACCGGCAACCAACCACTGAATAACTACTCATCCGATATGAAATCCCACCCCATCCTGCGCCGTAGCGGCCTCACGCTGGCCCTCGCCGTGGCCCTGCTTACCGGCGGCCTCACGGCCTGCAACAAAGACCTCGACCGCTCGCCGTTCTACGACCTGAATACAGAGTCGGTATATAAAGACCCAGCCAACTACATCCAGGTGCTGGCCAAGTGCTACGCTGGCTTCAACCTCTCCGGCAACTCCGGCGCGCCCGATGTATTTGCCGGCCAGGGCAAGGACGAGGGCGAAACCTCCTACATGCGCGCCTACTGGTACCTGCAGGAACTGGTGACCGACGAGGCTGCGGTGGCCTGGAACAGCGGCCCGCTGCAGGAGCTGAATACCGCCACCTGGACTTCGAGCAACGACCTGATAAACAACAGCTACACCCGTATTTTCTACGAAGTAGCGCTGTGCAATGAGTTCATCCGCGAAACCAGCGACGACAAGCTCAGCACCCGCGGCATCGCCGGGGCCAATGCCGACAATGCCCGCCTGTACCGCGCCGAGGCCCGGTTTCTGCGCGCCCTGGCCTACTACCACGCCATTGATTTGTATGGTAACGTGCCTTTCGTGACCGAAGCCAACGCGCCCAGCAAGGACCTGCCCGCGCAAACCACCCGCGCGGCCCTGTTTTCCTACATCGAGTCGGAGCTGAAAGCCATTGAGCCCGTGCTGCTGGCCGCCCACACCGCCCCCTACGGCCGCGCCGACCAAGGTGCCGCCTGGGCCCTGCTGGCCAAGCTCTATCTGAATGCCGAAGTGTACACCGGCACGGCCCGCTACACCGACTGCCTTACCTATTGCAACAAGCTGCTGGGCACGCCTAGCTACGTGCTGGCTCCGGAATACCGTTTCCTGTTCCTGGCTGATAATAACCGGACCTCGGCCTCGGAAATCATCTTCCCCATCACCAGCGACGGGGTGGTTTCGCAGGTGTACGGTGGCACTACCTACCTGATACACGCCGCCGTGGGCGGCAACATGCTGGCCAGCGGCTTTGGCGTGAACAGCGGCTGGGCCGGCAACCGCACCCGCCGCAACCTGCCCTTGCTGTTCCCCACGCCGGCCAGCGGTTTTGATACCCGTGCCATGTTCTTCACCAATGGCCAGCAACTGGAAATCAACGACCTGACCATCTTCACCGAAGGCTACGGCGTGACCAAGTGGCGCAATAAAACCTCCACCGGCGCCAACGGCAACGACCCGCAGCTGATTTTTGCCGATACCGACTTTCCGCTCTTCCGCCTCGGCGAGGTGTACCTGATGTACGCCGAAGCCGTGCTGCGCGGCGGCACCGGCGGCAGCCAGTCGCAGGCCCTGACCTACGTGAACCTGCTGCGCGACCGCGCCTACGGCAACACCGGTGGCAGCACCGACGGCAACATCAGCGCCGCCGACCTGACTACCAGCTTCATTCTGGACGAACGCGCCCGCGAGATGTATTGGGAGGGCACCCGCCGCACCGACCTCGTCCGTTTCGGCAAGTTCACGAACGGCTACAACTGGCCCTTCAAAGGCTACACCGGGGCCGGTGACACCAAAGCCGGCCACGACATCCAGGCGACTCGCAACCTGTACCCGCTGCCCTCCACCGACCTCGTGGCCAACCCCACGCTGAAGCAGAACCCCGGCTACTAAGCGGCACTCCGCAAAACACATATGGTTTGGGACTTAGTGCCTGGTACTCAAGGTGGGAAATCGAGCGCAAGCTCGGTCCGGCACTGGTAATGCTGGATTTTGAGTGGGCCAGGTACTAAGTCCGAAACCTAACTAAATAGCAACGCCCAACGAGTGGCAGGAGCGGAGCTTGGCCTCACCCGTCGTTGCCTGAAATCAGCGAAACGGTCCGAATAGCCGGCCAGGGGCAAGCCCTGGCCCTGCGCCGACCGTCCCAATTCCTCTGGATTTTTCAATTCCCACTCACTCTTTTAGCTTCTCAGTCATGAAAAAAATACTTACTCTAGCTCTGATTACCACGATGGTCGGGGGCGCACTCAGCGCCCAAGCCCAGATTTCGCTCGATGGCGTTATCAACGCTAATGAAATAGGCACGACGGGCGGTAAGTACGCCTCGCTGGGGGCTTTCACTACGCCGCACGTTGGCACTGCGGGCTTTGGTTTTGCAGGCTTGTTACGCATGTATGGGGCCAACAGTGCTACCAAGCTCTACATTGGCTTGGCGGGTTACATCGACCCGAACCCAAACCAAGCCAGTCGGTTCAATAACTTCCAACTGTACATGGACTTGCCGAACCGCACCGGCGTGCCCGTGGGTACGGCCCTGCCGGCTATCGCGGGAGCTACCACGGTGTTCGGTACGTTTGCAAGCGGCAGCATTGGCGGTACCAAGCTGGACCTGGAAGCCGATGCGGCCATTGCCACTACGGGTAATTTGGACGTGCAGGCGGCCATCTACACCGCCACTACGGGCGTGGCCAAGTCGCTGGGCGACGGCCTGAGCGTCACTGTCACCAGCAATGGCCAGCCCAGCACCATTCCGCCGGCTTCCACCACCGGGGCGTACAACCTGTTTGCCGGCACCCGCGTGGCCTACTTCGCCTCGCCCGTCGACATCACCGGCAATCCTGGCAATGCCAACGGCGGCGGGGCCGGCTCCTACGCCCTCGAATACGAGTTCAACCGCACCTCGCTGGGCTTGCCCTCGGGCGCGTCCATTGTGCGCGTAATGGCCGCCTACGTGAGCGGCGACGCCTTTTGGTCGTCGGATGTGATTCCGGAAATTCCCGGCAACGGCAACACCAACCTGGGCTTTGCGCCCGACTTCACTGCGCTCGGCGGTACGCAAGCAGCGCCCCTAAACGTGGTGGTAACCAGCACCCGCCAGGCCGACGACGCCGTGGTGGCCATGAGTGTGTTCCCGAACCCGGCCCAGGGCGAATCAACCATTTCTTACCAGGTGCAGGGCGGTACCCAGGCCGTGGCTGTGCGCGTAACCGACCTGCTGGGCCGCGAAGTCCGTACCCTGCTGGATGCCAAACAGGCCACTGGCTTCCACGATTTCAAAGTCTCGATGAACGACCTGCCCACCGGCATTTATTTGGTGAAAGTGCAGGTGGGCGACAAAGTAGCCACCCGCCGCCTCGAAGTAACCCGCTAGGTTTTAACGCGCCGCGTATCGGCCCGCCTGGGTCCGATACGCGGCGTATCAATTCATCCACCGCGCCCGGGCCATTGAATGGCAGGACGCTTTCGAAAAAGTCTTTTCTCGTTTTGTCTATGTTTTCTTTCCTTACTCCGCGGGCTGCTATGGGGCTGCTCGGACTGGCCGCCGCATTCGGCCTGAACACCACGGCCCAAGCCCAGACCCGCGTGCTTTTCGTGGGCAACAGCTTCACGCACGGGCAGTATGCGCCGGTGCTGTACTATAATTCTGGGGCCGTCACGGATTTGAACTACAACCTGCCCGCTGGCAATCCGCGCGCTCACGACTCCGGCATGCTGGCCGCTTTTGGCGGCATACCGGGTATTTTCAAGAAATTCACGGTTCAGGCGGGCCTGAACTACGACGTGCAGCTGGAGGCGGTGAGCGGCAAGTCGCTGGAATTCCACCACACCAACGCCTTGTCGCTGATAGCGCAGCCGGGCTGGGACAAAGTGGTATTGCAGGAGCAGAGCACCCGGCCGGTGCCCACGGCCCGCGGCGGCAACCTGGCCTTGTTCTACGACTATTCCACCCGCTTGGAGCAGGCCATTCATGCGGCCAACCCCGCCGCGCAGGTGTACCTCTACGGCACCTGGGCCCGCCCCGATTATACTTATCCTGCCGGGTCGCGCTACGTGGGCCTGCCCCTCGATTCGATGGCGCAGGACCTGCACCGGGCCTTCTACCAGGCCTTCGCCACCAACGGTCACTTCGCCGCCGTGGCCCCGGTGGGCGACGCCTGGATGCGCGCCATCACCACCGGCATCGCCACCCGCAACCCCTACACGCCCGACCCCAGCAAAATCAACCTCTGGAACGTCGACTACGTGCACCCCAGCATCACGGGCAGCTACCTGAGCGCGCTGGTGCTGTTTTATCAGCTCACCAACGTGGACCCGCGCACCCTGGGAGCCACCGAGCAGGCCGCGGCGGCCTTGGGCATTGCGCCCGCCACGGCCGTGACGCTGCAGCAGCTCGCTTACCAGCAGGTAACCTCGCCGACTACTTCCACCGCCTTCACGCCCGGCAACGTGGCCGTGGTGCGGGTGGGCGACGGCGCGGCCACGCTGACCACCGCCGCCACGCCGGAATTTGTGGATGAGTACACGTTAAGCGGCACGTTGGTGCGCAGCATTGCCCTGCCCACCGCCGACAACGGCAACGTGCGCGCCTTCACCAACAGCGGCACGGCTACTTCCGACAACATCACCCGCTCGGTGGATGGCCGCTACCTGCTGCTGACCGGCTACAACGCCGTGCCCGGCACGGCCGGCATCGTAACCAGCACCAACAGCGGCACCACCAACAACCGCCTGGTGGCGCGCATCGGCGCCGATGGCAGCGTGGACACCAACACCCGCATCAACGACGCGTTTTCGGGCACCAACATCCGCACGGCGGTGAGCACCGATGGCAGCAATTTCTACGTCTCGGGCGGCAACAGCGGCATTCGCTACGTGCCTTTCGGCAACACCGGCGCAACCACCGCGCTGAGCGGCGGCACGGTGCTGAACTTCCGCATTCTGGGCATTGCCGGTGGCAACCTGTACGCTACTTCGGCCACGGGTTCCAACTTCGGTGTAAACCAGATTGGTACCGGTTTGCCCACGGCGGCCGGCGCGGCCGTGACGCTGCTGCCGGGCTTCCCCACGGCCAGCGCCAGCCCCTACGGCTTCTATTTTGCTGATTTGAGCACCACCGTGCCCGGCCTCGACGTGGTGTACGTGACCGACGACGCGGCCACCGGCGGCATCCAAAAATGGAGCCTGGTGGGTGGCACCTGGACGCTGAATGGTACCATTGGCGGCTCGACTACGGCGCTGCTGCGCGGCCTCACGGGCCAGCGCGCCGGCACAGCCGTGCAGCTGATAGCCAGCGGTGGCGGTGGCCTGTACACCGTGACCGACCAGGCGGGCTACAACGTTGCGCCCAGCACCACGGCCCTGCCGGCACCTTTCGTGCCGCTGGCGGCCAATACCTCGTTCCGGGGCGTGGCGCTGGCGCCGGTAGCCACCGCGCTGGCCAGTGCAAAGTCGAAAGCCTCGCCGGAAGTAGCGGTGTTCCCCAACCCGGCGGCCGACCAGCTCACCGTGCAGTTGGGCGGGCTGGCCGGGCCGGTGGGCACGGTGCGGGCCACGCTCCTCAATATGCTGGGCCAGGTAGTGGCCGAGCAGAAGGGCACGGGCAGCACCTTCACCTTCGGGCTGGCCGACGTGGCCAACGGCGTATACCTGCTGCGTCTGCAAACGGCAGCCGGCGTAACCAGCCGCCGGGTAGAAGTGCGGCGCTAGTTGCGGGCAGCCCGCGGTGCTGGCTTTGGCCGGGGCCGCGGGCTGTTTATATTCTGCGAACTCAAATAACTCCTTAAGTGAAAAAACAAACTTTTTCCTTCTTCCTGACGCTACTGGCGGGCTTGGCTGCTGCCGGTTCGGCCACCGGCCAGACTCCGGCAAAAGCCGTGGTGAAAGACCCCGCGCAGTACGGCAAGCCCTTCGGCGGCGTGCCCGATGGCCGCGATGCGACCATTTACCAGGTCAACATGCGCGGCTTCAGCAAGGAAGGAACCTTCAAAGCCGTGGTGGCTCGGCTCGATTCGATTAAAGCATTGGGAGCGAATGTGGTGTATTTGATGCCCATTTTCCCCATCGGCAAGCTGCGGGCCGTCGATTCGCCCTTTGCGGTGCAGAACTACACGGCCGTGAACCCGGAATTCGGCACGCTGAATGACTTGCGGACGCTGGTGGACGCCGCCCACGCCCGCGGACTGGCCGTGATGCTGGACTGGGTGGGCAACCACACCAGCTTCGACCACGCTTGGGTGAACCAGCACCCCGACTGGTACGTGCACGACGCCGCTGGCAACATCGTGAATCCAATCCCCGACTGGAAAGACATTGCCCAGCTCAACTGGGCCAAGCCCGAAGTGCACACGGCCATGATTCAGGCGCTGCGCTACTGGGTGTTCGCGGCCAACATTGATGGCTACCGCTTCGACTACGCCGATGGTCCCAGCCAGGAATTCTTCACCGAAGCCTTGGCCAACCTGCGCGCCATCCCGAAGCACAAGCTGCTGATGCTGGCCGAAGGCGACAAGAAGAAGTACTACCTGCAGGGCGGCTTCGACCTGTGCTACGACTTCGGGTTTATGAACGTGATGAAGGGAGACATTTTTGCCAAAGGCAGGAGCGTCAAGCTTATCGACTCGGTGAACACCGCCAACTACCGCAACGCCCCGGCCAACGCCCGGATGGTGCGCTACATCTCCAACCACGACATTAACGCCTGGGATGGTACGCCGGCGCAGCTTTTCGGCAACCAGCGCGGGGCCATGGCGGCCTTCGTGGTGGCTTCTTATATGAAGGCCACGCCCATGATTTACAACGGCCAGGAAGTGGGCTACGCCGAGCGGGTGCCCTTCATGGGCGCGCGCCGGCCCATCGTCTGGACGCCCAACCCGGCTTTAACCAAAGAATACCAGTGCTTGATTAAGTTTCGCAACGGCAGCGCGGCCGTGCGCAACGGCGCGCTGGCCTCCTACAGCACCGACGACGTGTGCGCCTTCACCAAAACTGAGGGCAAAGAGCAGGTCCTTGTGCTGGCCAACCTGCGCAACGCGGCCGTGAGCTACCCGGTGCCCGCCAGCGTGGGCACCACCGGCTGGCGCAATGCCTTCGATGGTCCGCCCATCCGCTTAGAAAATCTCACGCTACAGCCCTATCAGTACCTAATTTTGAAGAAGTAGCGGCGCCCGTTGCGCTGCGATTTTATACCCGAATGACAAAAGAAATTCTGCTGGCTGTGCTGTTGCTGGCCGGCTCCCAGGCTCACGCGCAGGCCACCGCGCCCCTCACCGCCCGCCTCGACAAAGTGAGCCTGACCGTGGCCCTGGGCCCCGACGGCCGCCCCACCTACGCCGTGGCCTTTGGTCCGAAAACCGTGATTGCACCCTCGCGCCTCGGGCTGAGCTTTGCCGATGGCAAGGGCTTCGAGGGCCCGCTGGTGCTCACGGGCAGCGAAACCAAGGACGTGGACGACACCTGGCAGCCGGTGTGGGGCGAGGTGAAAGACATTCGCAACCACTACCAGCAGCTCACGGTGCACCTGCGCCAGCCCGTCGCCGATGGCCGCAAGCTGGACGTGGTGTTCCGCGTGTTTGCCGATGGGGTGGGCTTCCGCTACGAGTTTCCGCGGCAGGCGCGCCTGCAGTACTTCACGGTGCAGGACGAGTTTACCGAATTCCACCTGCCGGCTAACCACAAGGCGTTCTGGATTCCGGGCGACTACGATTCGAACGAGTACGCCTACACCACCAGCCGCGTGAGCGAGGTGAATACTACACCCATTGAACCCATTAAGGAGAAGGCCCCGGCCAACCGCATCCAGACGCCGCTGATGCTGAAATCGGACGACGGCTTGTACATCAACATCCACGAGGCGGCGCTGGTGAACTACCCGGCCCTGTACCTGAACGTGGACACCAAGACGTTTGACCTCACCAGCCAGCTCGTGCCCGATGCCACCGGTACGGGCGCGAAGGCCTATTTGCAGGCCCCGGAGCACACGCCCTGGCGCACCATCGTGGTGAGCGACAAGGCGCCCGAGGTGCTGGCGAGCAAGCTGATTCTGAACCTGAACGAGCCCAGCAAAATCACCGATACCGGCTGGATTAAGCCCCAGAAATTTGTGGGCGTGTGGTGGGAAATGCAGACCAGCCGCGGCAGCTGGAACTACGCCGATACCTTCAACATCAAGCTGGCCGGTACCGACTGGAGCAAGCTCAAGCCTAACGGCCGCCACATGGCCAACACGGCCCACGTCAAGCAGTACATCGACTTTGCCGCCGCGCATCACATCGCCGGCGTGCTGGTGGAGGGCTGGAACGTGGGCTGGGAAGACTGGGCCAATAACTGGAAGGAGGAGGTGTTCGACTTCGTGACGCCGTACCCGGATTTCGACGTGGACGAGCTGCAGCGCTACGCCGCCGGCAAGGGCGTCAACATCATCATGCACCACGAAACCAGCGGCGCGGCCACCAACTACGAGCGCCGCCAGGACAACGCCTACCGCTTCATGAATGCTCACGGCTACACCTCGGTGAAAACCGGCTACGTGGGCAAAATCATCCCGCGCGGCGAACACCACGACGGCCAGTGGATGGTGAACCACTACGTGCAAACCGCCCAGAAAACGGCCGACTACCACATCATGGTCGATATGCACGAGCCCGTGCGCCCCACCGGCCTCAACCGCACCTACCCCAACTGGCTGGCCTGCGAAGCCGCTCGCGGCAATGAGTTCAACGCCTTCAGCGAGGGCAACCAGCCCGAGCACGAAACCATTCTGCCCTTCACGCGCCTCATGGGCGGGCCGATGGACTACACGCCCGGCATCTTCAAGCTCCAGAATTTTGAACCAACCGGCAAGCGGATGGTGCACACCACGCTGGCCAAGCAGTTGGCCCTGTACGTCACCATGTACTCGCCCCTGCAAATGGCCGCCGACCTGCCCGAAAACTACAACCAGCACCTCGATGCCTTCCAGTTCATCGAAGACGTGCCCGTGGACTGGGACGATACCCGCATCCTGGCCGCCGAACCCGGTGACTACCTCACCACCGTGCGCAAAGCCAAGGGCAAAGACGAGTGGTACCTCGGCAGCATCACCGACGAAAAAGCCCGCCAGCAGCCCATCAAGCTGGATTTTCTTACGCCCGGGCAGCGCTACGAGGCCACCATCTACGCCGACGGCAAAGGCGCCGACTGGCAGAAAAACCCCACCGCCTACCGCATCAGCAAGCAGGTGGTTACTAGCAAGTCGGCCCTCACGCTGCAGCTAGCTCCGGGAGGCGGCGCAGCGGTTAGCTTCAAGCCAGTCAAGAAATAATTCCCCGCGTTTCGGCGCGCTATTGTTACGTCCTTTTTAAGAATTTCCAGAATGTCTATTCGTCATATTTTAGCTAAAAACAGCCTGGCTTTGTTGTTGGCCGCCAGCTTCCTGACCGGCTGCAAAAAAGACACGCCCGCGGCTCCGGACCCCATCGTGCCGCCCACCACCACTCCGACTACCCCTACACCCGGGCAGTACGGCACGCCCTTCACGGCCGTGCCAAACCGCGAGGACGCCGTGATTTATCAGGTAAACATGCGGGCCTTCAGCCAGAACGGCAACTTTGCGGGCGTCACGGCCCGGCTCGATTCCATCAAAAACTTGGGCGCGAACGTGGTGTACCTCATGCCGATATATCCGGTGGGCCAACTGCGCGGCGTGAACTCACCCTACGCCGTGAAAGACTACCGTGCCGTGAACACCGAATTTGGCACCCTGACCGACCTGCGCACGCTGGTGGATGCGGCCCACGCCCGGGGCCTGACCGTGCTGCTGGACTGGGTGGCCAACCACACCAGCTGGGACAATGCCTGGATAACCAGCCACCCCGACTGGTACCTGAAAAACAACGGCACCATCATCAGTCCGCCCGGCACCACCTACACCGACGTGGCCCAGCTTGATTTCAACAACGCGGCCATGCGCGCAGAGATGATTTCGGCCATGAAGTCGTGGGTGTTCACGGCCAACGTCGACGGTTTTCGCTACGACTATGCCGACGCGCCCACCATCGCACCCACCAGCTTCTGGAAGCAGGCCGTGGACACGCTGCGCACCATCAAAACCCATAAGCTGCTGCTGCTCGCCGAAGGCACCGCCAGCAAGAATTTTGCTTCCGGGTTCGACTTTAATTTCGGCTTCAGCTTCTATGGCGGCATCCGCAGCGTGTACCTCAATAATGCTTCGGCTACCACCTTCGATGCCTTGAATACCAGCGAGTACGCGGGCACCAATGGCAGTACGCAGCAGGTGGTGCGCTACATCACCAACCACGATGTGAACGACTCCGATGGCACGCCAGTGGCGCTGTTCGGCGGCGACGCGGGCGCGATGTCGGCCTTCGTCATTGCCGCGCTCTACAAGGGCGTGCCCATGATATACAACGGCCAGGAAGTGGGCATGAGCACGGCCATCAAATTTCCCTTCACCGGCGTGAAAGTGAACTGGAACGCTAAACCCGAGGTGACGCGCCTCTACCGGCAGCTGCTGAAAGCCCGCGCCGGCAGCCCCGCCCTGCAGCACGGCACGCCCACCGCCTCCTACAGCACGGCCACCGTGTGCGCCTTCACCAAAGCCTCGGGCGCGTCGCAGGCGCTGGTGGTGGTGAATACCCGCAGCTCGGCCACGTCCTTCGCACTGCCCCCCGGCTTTGCCGGCACCATGTGGAATAACGCCCTGCAAGCCAGTCCGGTCACGCTGGGCAGCACACTCTCATTGCCTGCTTACGGCTATATTGTGCTGACGAAATAACGTATTGCCCGGTCCGGCTGCGGTCCGGGCACTGCGCCTCTTCGCTTGCGCCTGGCCTACTGCTCATTCAGGCTCCAGTCGTAGTCAAGCGAACCAATGTCCCTGATGCCGACCACAGGATAATGGTTCGAGTACCAGACGGATGGTATAAGCGTTGTAGGCATTAATCCAGAACGCCATTTGCGCGGCCTTGTTTCATGACGCGGCGGACAGGTTTCGGCTGAGCATATCGAGGTAGCCGTTGAGCGCCTGCTGGTCAGCCTTAAGCCCCTTGTAATTGACGAGGCCCCTGCCATCCACATATTTCTTCGGGAACTTTTCGTAGCTGCCGTGGTCCACCGTGGCAGGGCTGGGGGCGGCCGTACGGGCCGGAGCGAAGGCGTTTGCGCCAGGAAATGCAGTTCCGAGCAGGAGCAGGGTGAAAAGTTGGGTGATTTTGATGGCGAAGTAGTGGCTGAAAAGCGCCTGAATAGCCCGTCGGCAGCCCCACGCTGCGGCAAAAGACGTGGCACGGGATGTTCGTTTACCGCATACGGGAAATAAAGCGGCGTTGATTGCGGAGCTCCCGGCGCGAATGGTTCAGCGCAACGTTCGGGGCTACATTAGCAGCCAATCTGTGTTGCTATTCGTTTTTGCGCCGCCGTGCCTGTGCCTGCTGTTTCTTCGTTTTTTCGTTCGCGCCGTTGGGTGGTGGGCGTGTTTTTTGGTCTGTTGGCGGTGCTCGGCTGCGCTCTGTACCGCGACTACGGCATGGGCTGGGACGAGCCCGCCGAGCGGCTCAACGCCTTCGTCAGCGCCAAGTACGTTGCCCTGAAGCTTGCACCCGAGCTGGCAAAGCGCCAGCCCCGCCTGGCCGACATCCCCGACCTGCGCCACTACCCGGATGCCGACCACGGCGTACTATTCATGCTGCCCTGGGTAGGGCTGGAGGCCCTGCGGCCCGGCCCCGACCCCGCCGAATGGGCCTACCGCCGGCACCTGGCCGGGTTCCTGCTGTTTGTGGCCGGGGCGTGGGCGGTGTACCGGCTGGGACGGGTGCGGCTGGGCAACTGGCGCTGGGGGCTGGTGGGGGCGGGGCTGCTGGTGCTCTCGCCCCGTATCTTCGCCGAGGCGTTTTACAACTACAAGGACATCGTTTTTCTGAGCCTGTTTGCGCTGGCCGTGCTCACGCTCACGCGGCTGCTGCGCCGGCCCACGGCGGGGCGGGCGCTGCTGCACGCTCTGGCCACGGCGGCGGCTATTGATGTGCGCACGATGGGCACCCTGCTGCCCTTGCTCACGCTGGGCTTCGGGGCGCTGGAAATGTGGGCGCGGCCGGTGCGCCGGCGCGGGCTGGCCGCCGCCTTGGCCCTGTACCTGCCCGTACTGGTGGCGCTGGTAGTGCTGGCTTGGCCCTACCTGTGGGACAACCCGTGGGAGAATTTCAGGGCCGCGCTCAGCAGCTTTGGCCACTATGCTATCCCCATCGACGTGTTTTATATGGGGCAGTTTATGTCGACCCAGACTTTGCCATGGCACTACGCGCCGGTGTGGCTGCTCATCACCACGCCGGTGCCCTACGTGCTGCTGTTCGCAGTGGGGCTGGTAGGAGCGGGGCGTGAACTGCTACGCGCAGGGCTGGGGCGCTGGCTGCGGCGCACGGGCAGCCGGCACGATTTGCTGCTGCTGGCCTGGTTCCTTGGCCCGCTGCTGGGCGTGATGCTCCTGCATTCGGCCATTTATGACGGCTGGCGGCACCTGTATTTCGTGTATCCGGCCTTTGTGCTGCTGGCGGCGCAAGGCCTGCGGCTGGTGTGGCGGCAGTGGCAACAGCCTATGCCTGCTGCCGGGCGGGGCAAGGCCTGGGTGGCCGGTGCGAGCCTGCTGGCAGTAGCATTGGGCACGGCGCAAGTGGCTTGGCGCATGGCTACGGAGCACCCATTCCAATACGTGTATTTCAGCTTTCTGCCCGGCCGCGTCATCGAGCAAAACTTCGAGCGCGACTATTGGGGCCTGTCGGTGAAGCAGGGGCTGCAATGGGTACTGGCCCACGATGTCCGCCCGGCCGTGCCTGTGAGCATGGACAGCCTCACCGAAATGACCCTGCGCATCAACACCAAGATGCTGCCGCCGCCCGCCCGCGCCCGCCTGCGCATTGTCCCGCCGGATTCGGCCGCCGGGGGGTACTTCCTGAGTATTCACCGCTGGCATCCGGGGCCGTACCCGGCCGGGGCGGGGCGGCCGGTGCACAGCATCCGGGCGGGGGGCGCGGTTATTCTCACGGTGCTGCGCCGGCCCTGAAAGCCGGCGCGGCTGTTTATTTGCGGCCCCGTTGGGCCTTTTTCGCTTGGGTTTTGTTGGCAAGCGTTGCCTTTATCGTTTTAGTTTATGCCGCTGCTTGAAGTTACGGATGCCCGCCTGGCGCGGCAGTTTGTGGAGTTGCCCGCCCGCCTGCACCAAGCAGTGCCGCAATACATTGGGATTCTGGAAAACGAAATTGAGGCCGTTTTCGACCCCATCAAAAACCCGAAATTTGCCAACGGCGAAGCCATTCGCTGGGTGCTGACCGATGCCTCGGGCACGGTCATCGGCCGGGTAGCAGCCTTCCTCAACCGCGACGCGGTGGACGTGCAGAACCCCGACCTGCCCACCGGCGGCCTGGGCTTTTTCGAGTGCATCGACGACCAGTCGGCGGCCAATGAGCTGTTCGATGCCGGCCGGCAGTGGCTGGCCGTGCGCGGCATGCAGGCCATGGACGGCCCCATCAACTTCGGCGAGCGCGACCGGCTGTGGGGCCTGTTGATTGACGGCTTCGACCGCCCGCCGAACTACGGCATGTTCTGGCACCCGCCTTACTACCAGCAACTATTTGAACAATACGGCTTTCAGCTCTACTTCAAGCAATACACCTGCCACCGCACCACGGCTGCGCCGCTGCACGCCCGCTTTGCGCAGCAGGCCAGGGAGCACGCGGCCGAATTCCGGTTTGAGCACGCCCGCAAGGCCGATGCCGAAAAGCTGGCCTACGATTTTCACCATGTGTACAACCTGGCCTGGGCCAAGCACTCGGGCGTGAAGCCGATGACGCTGGACCAGGCCCGCAACATCGTGAAGGAAATGAAGCCCGTGGTGGACGAGCGCCTGCTCTGGTTCGCCTACCACGGCTCCGAGCCGGTGGCGTTTTTCATCAGCCTGCCCGAGCTGAACCAGATTTTTCGGCACGTAGGCCGGCGGCTGAACCTGATGGGCAAGCTGCGCTTTTTGTGGGCGCGCTGGCGCTTCATGCGCCGCCGGGATAAGCGCCTGTTCGGCATTATCTACGGCGTGGTGCCCGAGTACCAGGGCAAAGGCGTGGACGCGGCCATGCTGGTCTATGCCCGGCAGGCGTTTATCGACGCGGGCTACGCCGATATCGAGATGAACTGGATTGGCGATTTCAACCCGCGCATGCTGGTCACCACGCGCTCCATCGGGGCTACCATCGTGAAAACCCACGCCACATTCCGCTACCTGTTCGACCGTGAGCGGCCGTTTGAGCGGATGCCGATAATTCGGTGATGTCCTGTCATTGCAAGTGGAACGCGGCAATGACAGGCAGGCTCAATTTTAGAACGGATAGCCGATGGCCAGGTTGAAGCGAGGGGTTGTGCTGATGGGCGTGCCGTAGGGCGCTTGCAGCGGGAAGGCTAAGTCGAAGCGGATAACGAAAAACTGCACATCGACGCGCAGGCCTACGCCGGCTCCCACGGCCAGTTCCTTTAGGAAAGTGCTGGCGCTGAACTGACCAAACCGGCCGTCGGGCTGGCCTTTGTCGTCTGAGCCGGGACGGCTGGGGTCGGGATTAGCCAGCCATATGTTGCCAGCGTCAAGAAACACGGCGCCTTTGAGGTAGGGCACCAGGTCCTGGCGGTATTCCACGTTGCCTTCGAGGCGGATGTCGCCCACCTGGTCGTAGAAGCTGTTGAGGCTTTGCGTCTCGTTTTGGGGGCGGTAGGTGCCGGGGCCAATGCCCCGCGCGGCGAAGGCACGCACCGAGTTTGGGCCGCCAATGCCGTACTGTTTGGGGTAGGGCAGCACGTCGGAATTGCCGTAAGGCATGCCCACGCCGGCCTGGAAGCGGGCCACAATGCGGTTGCCGGAGGCTGGGTTCTGGCTGATGCGGTAGTATTCGCGGAACTCCAAGTCGAACTTCAGGTACTGGCTATATTCCTGGCCGCCAATGGTATATTTTCCGTTTTCGTCCTTGGTCTGACCGATGCTGCTGACAATGCCTTGGGCCACGTTGCCGCTGCCTTCTATCTGCCCACTGAAATAAATCTGCTGGCGGCGCTGCTCCAGCACCTGCTGGTTGTAGGTGTAGCGGTAAGAGCTGGCCAGGATAAATTGCTGCTGAAACGCGCTTTTCAGGAAAGGCCGCGCCTCCAGTATTGGTATAAACTGGTCAGTAGGCGTGAACTGGACGTAGGTAACATCAATAGGCCGGATTTCCTGCTCGTTGGTAATCTTGGTTTTCCAGGAGTAGCCGTAGTTTAGGTTGAAGAAGTTCTGGGTAAAGTAGCCGGCGCGGGTGACGAACCGGAAGCCTGCCCCAACGGTGGTGCGCGGCTGGAAATCGGAGTTGGGCAAGTGCACATCGAGCAGTGGCAAATCGGGCACCACAAGGCGCGGAATGAGCAGCTGCGCGTTCAATCCCAGCTCATAGCTGGTGAGGCCCACGGTGCTGCTGCCGCTGCCGGTCTGGGTTTCGGTAGAAGCCACGGCGTTCACCACCAGTTGCTCGCCGCCGCGCAGGGCTGAGCGATTGCGAAACGACACCGTGAGGCCCGGCCCGGTGAAACCGTTGCTCTTGGATACCAGCTGCAAATCGGCCCGCAGGCTTTTCTTCTTGAGCTGGGTCATCAGCACGTCGGCATCGAGGCGGGCGCGGCCGGCCGAATCGCCGGCCACCGACGGCTTCAGGCGGATTTCCACGAACTTGAACGTATTCAGGCTCATCAGGCGGCTGATGGTCTGGTCGCGCCGCTTGCGCCGGTACAGGCTGTCCGGGTACAGGAACGTGGCGCGGGTAATGGCGCTGGCTTTGAATACTTTCTCGTCGGGATAGTAGAGGTACTTGCGGAACAATATTGGCGGGCGTGTGGTGGTATCGGTCAGGATGTAGTTCGTGTTCAGCTTCACCACATCGAGCCAGTAAGGGCGCACGGCTTTGGCCGGAGTGTTGCCTTTCACGCGCAGGTACACGTTCACCTTGTCGTGTAGCGTGCTGTCCACTTGATACAGAATGTAATCGGGGTTGAAGTAGAAGTAGCCCTCGTTTTTCAGTACGTTGTCGATGCGCACTCGCTCGTTGGTGAGCGTAGTCAGGTTGTAGGCGTCGCCTACTTTCAGCAGCGTGCCGGCCTGCGTGGCGCGCACGGCAGCATTCACGGCGGTATCACCTTCGGGGAAGTGGATTTCCTTGATGGTGTAGGGTTTGCCAGTGGTGGCCGTGTAGTCCACCTGGGCGGTTTTGTCCTTCGCTTTCACCTCATGGGCCACCGTGCCCTTGAAGAAGCCATTGTTGTAAAGCCGGTTGGTAATCAGGCCTTCGGTGGCGCTGATTTTCACGTCCTTCAGCAGCACCGGTGCTTCGCCAAACTTATCGGCGAAGAACTTGCCCAAGCCCTTCTTCTTGCCCACGCCCAGGTGCCAGAAGTACAGCTTCGGCCGCTGCCCCAGAATGGAGCCGTTGGGCTTGGGTGCCACCACCGATTCCAGCTCGGTTTGCAGTGCTGACTTGTTGGAGAGCTTTTCGGGCGATTTGATGATGACCTTGCTGCCCGTGTAGAGTTTCTGGCCCTCGGGAATGTATTTCAGGCCCGAGCATGAGGCGAGCAAAAGGAGCAGGGCGAGGCAAGCCAGCCGGTGCAATGAAACCTCACTTCCCGCCCGGCTTCCTGAAAAATAGGGAGCATTGGTCAGGTCCTGACGAATGACGTCAGGCGCTTCCTCTTTGGGGGAGCGAGGACCGGGAAGTAAGGTTCGGGTATGCCAATCAAACATGCTACTATCGTTCACTACCAACTAAATACCTATTTCTTGCTCGTTTGCTTCGTCGAATCCATCCGCGCCGAGGGAGCCGTGGCTTGCTGGACGGAATCCTGTTCAGCCTTCTTATCCACTTTTTCCTGCTTGCGGTTGGCCTTGCGCTCGGCTTTAATGTCTTTCGGGACTTTCGAAAACAGCTCTTTCAAATCCTGGTAGTCGCGCTGGAACACCAGGGCTGCGCCGGTGCGCACGAGCGCGCCGTCGATGTCTTCGTAGCTGTTTTGGCGGAACACACGCACCCGGAGGCGGCCATCGGCCAGCAGGGTGTATTCCAGGCTCACGTCGCCGGCCAGGTTGCTGGGGCTGTTCTGGCCCTGGGTGCTTTGGGTGCCAGTGTTGCCGCTCAGGGCAATGTCGGTGCCCACGCGCACGGTCAGGCGGTTGTTGAGGAGCTGGCGGCGCAGGGCCACGTTGAGGTCGGTGCGGCTGCCTTGGCTGCCGTCGGCCCCGTAGGCGGCCTGGTTGGTCACGCCCAGGTCGAGGCCGAGGCCCGCGAGGTACTTGCCGGTGAGGTTGTTGAGCTGGTCCGTGAGCACGGCGCTGGCGCTGCCGCGCAGCTGCGTAGCCACTAGACCCTCGCCGCTGCTGGTCTGGAAGGGATTCTGAGCCACGAACCTGCCCAGAATCAGCAGCGAAAACACCTGCTTGCTGAGCTCCGAGGTCTGGTTGGGCTGGCGCAGCTGGGCCAGCTTGGCATCAACCTGACCATTGAGGGCCCCGCGCTGGTTTTCGGGCAGTGTGATTTCGAAGCCGATAGTAGGGTTGCTAAGATGGTCAGTCACGTTCAGCAGAACGTTAAACTGAAGGCGGTTGCGCGAGCCGGTGGCGCTTGTGAGGTCTTCTGAACCAAGACCGGCCAACA
>JAQBNT010000276.1 GCA_028288445.1 Hymenobacter sp.
GTTGCCCTCGTTGGTACATACCACCACGCCGCCGGTTTCGGCAATCGCAAAATTGACACCCGAAATAGCCACCTGCCCGGCAATAAACTTACCCCGCAAATGCTGCCGCGCCGCCTCAGTGAGGCGCTGGGGGTCACTTTCGCCCTTCTCCGTACCCAAGTGCGTGTGGAAGGTTTCGCCCACATCCTCCTTTTTCAGGTGGATAGCGGGCAGCACAATGTGGCTGGGCGGCTCGTTGCGAAACTGAATAATCCGCTCGCCCAAATCGGTATCCACCACCTCAATGCCGTGCTTCATCAAATAAGGATTCAGGTGGCATTCCTCGGTCAGCATCGACTTGCTTTTGACGATGCGCGTCGCGCCCTGCTTCTGGATGATATCGAGGATAATGGCGTTGTGCTCGGCCGCATCGGCGGCCCAATGCACGTGCACGCCGTTGGCCTGCGCGGCGGCTTCAAACTCCTGCAAATACAGGTCGAGCCGGCTCAGCGTGTGGTCTTTGATGCCGGAAGCCAACTCGCGCAGCTCCTGGAATTCGGGCACGGCGTACACGGCGCGGTCGCGCTTTTCGCGCACGAACCACAGGGTTTCGTCGTGCCAGGTGGTGCGGTCAGCATCCAGCAAAAACTTGTCGGCGCGGGTGGCGTGGCTCATGCGGTCAGTCCGTTTAAAATTTCGGCGGCGTGCATCACTTTGATGGGCAGCTGGGCGCGGCGCACGATGCCTTCGAGGTGCATCAGGCACGACATGTCGCTGCCCGTGAGGACTTCGGTGCCGTTTAGTACGTGGTCGGCCACGCGGTCCTGGCCCATGCGGGCCGATATGCCGGCTTCGCTCACGCAGAACGTGCCGCCGAAGCCGCAACACTCGTCGTTGCGGTTGAGCTGGGTGAGCTCGATGCCATCGAGCGAGGCCATGAGGCGGCGCAGCTGGCCGTCGCGCACGGGGGTCATCTCCGATTCGTTGGCCTGGTGCAGGCCGCGCTGGCCGTGGCAGCTCAGGTGCAGGCCCACTTTGTGCGGGAATGCGCCGGGCAGGCTTTCCACCTTCAGCACCGTGCTGATGAAGTCAATCAGGTCATAAGCTGCGCCGCGCACGTGTTGCACGTCGGCGGTCTGGTCCAGCTTATCGAAGTGCTTGCGAACGTGGTACACGCAACTGCCCGACGGAGCCACCACGTAGTCGTAGTCGCTGAACGTCTCCACAAAATGCCTGTAGATGGGCAGGGCGTCGCGCTCACAGCCGCTGTTAGCCAGGGGCTGGCCGCAGCAGGTTTGCTGGGCCGGGAAGTGCGCCTGCACGCCCAGCTTCTCCAGCAGCTGGAGCGTCGCGATGCCGACCTGCGGGTAAAACTGGTCGATGTAGCACGGGACGAATAGGGCGACTTTCATTCTTGATTTATAGCGATACAGACGCAGGAAACCTCGCCCTCGGCCCTTCTCCCTATGATAGGGGAGCCACAGCGGGCCTGACGCTTGCTTGTAACATATGTTTCGGCTTTTGCCAAAAATGTGCAGCTTGCACAACGGCTCACTAACTAAAATCGGTCCCGAGTCGCTTGGCTCCCCTATCCCGAAGGAGAGGGGCCGGGGCTGTGCCCGGCAGGGGTAAGCTTAGCTCGCTCGGCTCGGAACTGCCGCCAGCGGCATATCGTCCTCATCGGTAAACAGCGGCTGCGTTTTCTTGAGCGCCTCGCCCTGCTCCAAATGCACCAGCGCCCCCAGCGCCGTAGCCTGCGGCACTTCCAGCGTGCGGATTTCCGCCTTCGGGAAGTTCCAGCTCAGCGTTTGCATAAAGAGCGGGTTGCGGGCAAAGCCACCGTCGACGAAGATGGTTTTTTCGCCCTGCCACACGAGGTGAATCGACTCCAAAAGGATGTTAATCAGCCCGTGCATAAGGTGCTGGTAAGCATCGGAAGCGGTGCGGAAGCCGCTCAGGTCCCACTCCTCGGCCGGCTGGTCGGGGAAGGGGCCGGTACCGGCCATGCAGGCGGGGCGGAAGCCGGCGGAGGCCTCATCATACGGCCGGGCCAGCACGATGGAACGGTAAAAATCGGGCTTGACGTGGAAGTGCGCGGCAATGCGCTCGACCTGAAAATCGTGCTCGCGGCCCAGGAACACGCGGGCGGCGCGGGTGGCCTCGCCCCGCGGCGTCATGAAGCTGAGGCAGTCGCGGCGCAGCAGCTCGGGCGTGAGCGGCTGGCTGTTGAAGGGGTTGATGGTGACCGACCAGGTGCCGGTGGACACGAGTACGAACGGCTCGTCATGCTCCGCCAGGTAAGGCATCACGGCCGAGGTGCTGTCGTGCAGGCCCACGCCCACCAGAATACCATCGACCACGGAGGCGATGGAGTCGCGGGTGAGCGGCGCCAGCTTCTCGTCAATGCCCTCGCGGCGCACCCATTCGTGGTAGTCGTTGCGCTTGTAGTCCCACAGCGCCGTGTGGCAGCCGATGGAGGTGAAGTCGCTGAATTTCTCACCCGAAATCAGGTAGGAGAGGTAATTCGGCAGGTGCAGCGAGGTGTGAATCCGGGCGTATTTCTCAGGCTTGGCGTATTTCAGCCAGTAGAGCTGCAGCCCCGAATTCAGCAGGCCCAGGCGCGGCGAGCAGGTGTCGGCCGCGAATTCCTCCGGCGATTGGCTCAGCCCGGCGTAGAATTGCGCTTCAATCTCGGCCGGCATCGGCTTGAGGTAGTTGTAGAGCGGCAGCAGGGGCTGGCCATCGGCTCCGAGGTGCACCCAGCTGGCCCCATAGGCCGTGAAATTCACGCCCTTCACAGTGTAGTGCGGGTGGTTGCGGAGCTGCTTCCAGTGCGCCTGCACCCACTCGGTAAGGCGCGGGAGGTGGTCGCAGGGGAAGCCGTCGTCGTCCAGCACATCGGTGCAGATGTGCAGCTCCTCGTCAATAATCTGCTGGTTCTCATCGAAGAGAATCAGCTTCTTATTGGTCTTCCCAATGTCGAAAACGGCGTAAACTGACTTTTTCATCGTCTGTATCATAGCCCGGTGGATACGCTGTGCTTGCCGCGCTGCTGGATGAGCTTTTCGCGCACGCCTTCGGCGCGGAAGGCCGCGAGGGGCTTCAACGCGCCGCCGCTGCGCAGGTAGGCTTCCGATACCAGCGGGCGCACGTCGGTGAGGAAGGCGTCGCGCAGGATTTCCTCGGCGCGCACCACGTCGTTGGCGTCCTGCGCTTCGGCGAGGGCTTCGCGGTCGACCAGCAGGGCTTTGGCGTAGGCCGAGAGGATGTTTTCGACCGATTGCAGGAGGTCTTCCAGCGGGTCCTTCACGTTGTGGCTGGCGTCAATCATATACGCCACCGCTTCGGCGGGCACCGATTTATCGAGGGCGGCGTCCACCAGCTCGTTGAAAATCAGGAACAGCTGGAAGGGCTTGATACTGCCGGTGGTCAGGTCGTCGTCGCCGTACATCGAGCCGTTGAAGTGGAAGCCGCCGAGGCGGCCGAACTGCCGCAGCCGGCCCACAATCTGCTCGATGTTGGTGTTGGGCAGGTGGTGGCCCAAATCGACCAATACCTGCGCCTGCTGGCCCAGCGCCTGGCACAAGGACAGCGAGGTACCCCAGTCGGGAATCACCATCGAGTAGAAGTTGGGCTCGTAGGGCTTGTATTCGACCAGCATGGTCCAGTCCGACGGCATGGCTTCGTAGATGCTAGCCAGCGACTCTTGGGTGCGCGAGAAAGCGCGGCGCAGGTGCGACTGGCCGGGAAAATTAGAGCCATCAGCCAACCACACGGTCAGCGTTTTGGCATCGAGCTGGCGGCCGTAGCGCACGCAGTCGATGTTGTGCTGAATGGCCTGCTCGCGCACCGCTTTATCGGTGTGGCTGAGCGAACCGAACTTGTAGGAGTGCGGCTGGTCTTTCTGGTCCTGAAAGGTGTTGGAGTTCACCGAATCAATCACCAGACCTTTTTCCTTCAGCAGCTGCTGGAGGCCGGGAATATCCTGCGGAATGTCCCAGGGAATGTGCAGCGAGATGGAATTTGATGAGCGGTTCAGCGCTTGCAGAATGCCCACGTCGCCGATTTTATCTTCCAGCGTGGCGGGCTCGCCGCCGGCCGCAAACCGGCCGAAACGGGTGCCGCCGGTGCCCAGCGCCCAGCTCGGAATGGCGACCTGGAAATCAATCAGCTTTTGCACCACCGCCGCTACATCGGTCTGGCGCAGGCCCGGCGCTTCGGCGAGGTGCTGGAATTGGGTTTGATGCTCGGCCAGCAGCGGCTGGTTGAGTTCGGCGAGGCGTTGGTCGGAGAACATAAGGCGCGGGTGAATAATGTCCGGTGTTGGTTGGGTAGAACAAATTACCCGTTTCCATCGGCTGGAACTGTTCTGGGCTCTCCTGTTTGCGGGTGGAAAGTTTTGCACTGATTGACGAGGGCGATAAAAGCCAGAACGTCATGCTGCGCGCAGCATGACGTTCTGGCTTTTATCGCCCTCGTCTGTCGTTACGTATTCCTACAGCGACCCGCGCCGAATCGTATAAAACGGGTTCTTTACCTTCACGCGCTGCTTTTCCAGCAGCAGCGTGGCGGCCGTGCGGCCCATCGCCTCGAAGTCGGTGGTAATCACCGTCATGTTCAGCAGCTCTTTCAGGGGCGTTTCGTTGAAGGAGATGATGCCCACTTCGCGGCCCAGCAGGTAGCTGGTCTGGCGGATTTTCTTCACCAGCTCCACCAGGTCGGTTTCGCGGATTACCACGTAGGCGGTACCGGCCTGCACCACTTCGTTCATGGCGTTTTCGACCACTGAAAACTCCTTGTTGCGCATCAGGCAGAAGGAGCGGAAACCCCACGGCAATTCTTCCGGGTGGTTGGCGTCGGAAGGCAGCACTAAGACCAGGCGGGAGTATTTTTCAAGCAGGTCTTCGGCTTTTTCCAGCGCCGTGAAAATGTCCTTATCGAAGTCCTGGAATACCCGCAGGCAATCGTGGGTCAGCTCGGGGATGTCTTTGTCCAGCAGCACCAGCTCCTGGCTGGGAATGGTGTTCAGAATAGCCCGCGAAATAGCCTTGTCGGTATCCAGGGTGAAGTGCGGCATCACCACATAGTAGTTGTATTTGCCAAGATTCTTCTCAATAATTTCCTGAAACAGGTTCACATTGTAATGGTGAATCTGGAGGTCGACGGTGGCGCGGTCGCCGAGGGTTTCGAGGAAGGCGTAATAGATGATTTTCTTGTAGGAGCTGAGCTTATTGAACACCAGCAGGATTTTCAGCTTCGAGTTGTCGCTGGTTTCCACATAGTAGCCCTTGCCCTGCACCGAGGTGATGAAGCCGCGCTCGCGCAGCTCGCGGTAGGCTTTTTCCACGGTGTCGCGCGCCAGGTAGTGCTCCACGCTCAGCTCGCTGATGCTGGGCAGGTGGTCGCCGTTTTTCAGCACGCCGCGCTCAATATCCATGATGACCGACTGCACAATCTGCTTGTACTTCGGCGTTTTATCGAGGGGCTTTAGTTGGAGTTGATACATCCCGGATGGTGGGCAAGTCAGGTGATTTCAGGCCGCGCTACTCCAGGTAAACCCGGTTGGTGGCGGCAGAATTCAGCAGCGCGAGGAAAAGAGGGAAACGAAGCTTAGAGTCGAAGCTCTGCCTCAAATGTAGCTTTTTCGGCGATGCCAGCGCCTATTGGGCATGACAACAACGCAAACCGTCATGCTGAGCGTCGCCGAAGCATTTTTACCGCAATAGTAAATGATTTACTTACTGTGGTAAAGATGCTTCGGCGACGCTCAGCATGACGGTCTGATATTGCAGACGTTAATGCATTTGCTTAGCGGACGAAGGCCATGGCCACGCCACCGTCCACGTTCAGCACGTTGCCGGTAGACTTGCTCAACGAGCCATCCACGAACACGCGCACCGCTTTGGCGATGTCTTCTGAAAGCAGCTCTTCGCCCAGCAAGGTGCGCTTGGCGTAGTGCTGGGGCAGCTCTTCGACCGTGATGCCATAGGCCTTGGCGCGGCCGGCGGCCCAGTCGCCTTCCCAGATTTTGGAGCCGCGCAGCACGGCGTCGGGGTTCACGGTGTTCACGCGAATTTTGTCCGCGCCGAGCTCGGCGGCCAGCAGGCGGCTCATGTGCAGCTGGGCTGCTTTAGCGGTACCGTAGGCCACATTGTTGGGGCCAGCCACGAGGCCGTTTTTGCTGGCGATATTCACAATATCGCCGCCCAACGCCTGCTGACGCAGGATGGTTACTGCTTCTTGACTCACCAGGAACTGGCCTTTCACGAGCACGTCGTTCAGGATATCCCAGTCGGCTTGGGTGGTGTCAGCCAAGGGCTTGCTGATGCTCAGACCGGCGCAGTTCACGATGATGTCGACGCCGCCGAATTGCAGGGTGGCAGCGCGTAGCGACTCGGCGATGCTAGCCGCGTCGGTCACGTTGATAGCGGCGGTGAGGGCGCTGTCCTTGCCGAATTGTTTGCGCAGGTCGGTCTGGGTTTCTTCGAGCCGGTCGCGGTCGACGGCCACCACGCAGGCACCGAACTTTAGCAGTTCCTCGCAGATGGCTTTGCCGATGCCGCCGGTGCCGCCCGTCACGTAGGCCACCTTGCCCGAGAGGGCTTTGGGCGGGGCCATGCGCTGGAGTTTGGCTTCTTCGAGCAGCCAGTATTCGATGTTGAAGGCCTCTTGCTCGGGCAGGCCCTGATAGGTGCTCACCGCTTCGGCCCCGCGCATCACGTTGATGGCGTTGGTGTAGAACTCGGCGGCCACGCGGGCGGTCTGCTTGTCTTTCGAGAAGGAGAACAAGCCCACGCCGGGCCACAGGATAATCACCGGGTTGGCGTCGCGGATGGCGGGCGAGTTGGCGTGCTTGCTGCGCTCGTAGTAGGCGGCGTAGTCTTTCCGGTAGGCCTCAAACTGCGCTTCCAGATAGGTTTTTACGCTGGCGGCGTCGCCCGTCATCACGTCGGCATCGAGCACGAGGGGACGGATTTTGGTACGGAGGAAGTGGTCGGGGCAGGAGGTGCCTTTGGCAGCGAGGCGGGCGAGGTCGTGCGAGTTCACGAATTCGAGCACGCGGGCATCGTCCGTGTAGTGGCCCAGCATGCGGCGCTGGCTGCTAGTGAGGCCGCGCAGCACGGGCATTACGGCAGCGGCGGCGGTGCGGCGGCCGGCGGCGTCGAGGGTTTGCTCGCGCTTCACGCCACCAAAAACGGGGGCTTTCTTGCCGTAGTTGGCTTCGAGGTAGGTGGCGGCTTGCTCAATCACCTCCAGGGTGTTCATGTACGACTCGTACGAGGTGTCGCCCCAGGTGAACAGGCCGTGGCCGCCTAGGATGACGCCGCGCAGGCCGGGATTATCGGCTACGATTTTTCCGAGCTGCAAACCGAGGTCGAAACCCGGCTTTTGCCAGGGCAGCCAGCCCATGGTGTCGCCCCAGATGTCGTGCATGATTTGCTCGCCGTCTTTGCTGGCCGCGATGGCAATCAGCGCATCGGGGTGCAGGTGGTCGATGTGCTTGAAGGGCAGCAGGCCGTGCAGCGGGGTGTCGATGCTGGGCGTGGCGCACTTGGGGTCGAAGAGGCAATATTCGAACAGGCCCACCATCTCATCTTCGAATTCCAGGCCCCGGTAGCGGCCTTTGAGCTGGTGCAGCTTTTCTACATATAAGTTGGCGCAGCCGGCTTTGGTGAGCGTGCCGATGTCGCCGCCCGAGCCTTTCACCCACATTACTTCGGCGGCTTCGCCGGTGACGGGGTTGGTTTCCTGAATTTTGCAGCTGGTGTTGCCCCCGGCGTAGTTGGTCAGGCGCAGGTCGGCCCCGAGCAGGTTGGAGCGGTAGAGGAAAAGGGCTACTTCGTCGCCGGCCAGCTCGGCGGCTTTGGCTTCGTCCCAGAGGTAGCTGACGTGCTGGAAAGTGAGGGTTTTTTCCATGAGATAGGTTGCAGATGCGTTAACCAAAATTCGAGATAAGGTTGCGATGGTACAAAGGTGCCGGGAGGGCTAACGGCCAACATCCTGCACTCTCCTGCTTGGGGGTAAAAAAATTGTTACCCGCCCGGCCCGGCCCCGAAAGGCGCGAAATCCGGCGTTATTTCGCGTTCAGGAGAGCACAGGAGGGTTTGTCCTCACTTACCCGGCAGCTTTGCTGAAAACCTTACCATACCGAACATAGCAATGGCTGTAATCTGGGGAGTTATCCTTCACGCGCTGGGTGGCTTTGCCTCCGGCAGTTTTTACCTGCCTTACAAGAAGGTGAACGGCTGGGCCTGGGAAAGCTACTGGCTGGTGGGCGGCATCGTTTCGTGGCTGGTGGCGCCGTGGGTGCTGGGCTACCTCACGGTGCCGCACCTGTTCGACGTGCTGCACCAGGCCGATAACTCGACCATTGCGTGGGCGTATTTCTGGGGCATTCTGTGGGGCACGGGCGGGCTCACGTTTGGGCTGGCCATGCGGTATCTGGGCCTGAGCCTGGGCATGGCCGTCACGCTGGGGCTGTGCGCGGTGTTTGGCACGCTGGTTCCTCCCATTTACGAGGGCAAGATGGGGGCGCTGCTGGCTACGCCATCGGGCCGCTACATCATCCTGGGGCTGGGCGTGTGCGTGCTGGGCATTCTGATTTGCGGCCGGGCGGGCCTGCTGAAAGAGAAGACCCTGACCCAGGAGCAGAAGCAGGAATCCATCGCCGAATTCGATTTGAAAAAGGGGCTGATGGTGGCCGTATTCTCGGGCATTATGAGTGCCTGCTTCTCCTTCGGGCTCACGGCCGGGCAACCTATTGCTGAGCTGGCTGCCAAAAACGGCACCAACCCGCTGTTCGTCAACAACGCCATTCTGGTCATTATCCTGGCCGGCGGCCTCACCACCAACGCCATCTGGTGCCTCTACCTCAACCTCAAAAACAAGACCTACACCGACTACCTGAACCCCTCCTACCCGGCCCTGCGCAACGTCATTTTCTGCGCGCTGGCGGGCACTACGTGGTATTTCCAGTTCTTCTTCTACGGCATGGGCGATAGCCAGATGGGGGCCTACCGCTTCTCGGGCTGGACGCTGCACATGGCTTTCATCATCGCCTTTAGCAGCATGTGGGGCCTCGTGCTGCACGAGTGGCGCGGGGCCAACCGCAGCACCATGCGAACGGTAACAATCGGCATTATCGCCGTGGTGCTGTCCACGGTGGTGGTGGGCTACGGCAACTACCTGGGCTCGCCCGAACACGCCCAGGCGGCGCAGGATACGGCCGCCATCAGCGCCAACGAATAACCGCTGCATCATCCCCTCATGCCCGAAGCCCGGGCCTTGTCATAACAGATGAGGCCCGGGCTTTTTCATTCATTGCCATGAACCACTGCCTTGCTGTTTTTCTTCTAGCCGCCAGCCTACTGAGTGCCCGCCAAGTGGCCCCGCCCCCACCCGCCCCACGGGCCCAGCCCGAACGGCTGGGACGCGGCACCGTTGCAATAGTTCGGCCCGATGGCAAGGTCTTCGTCAGTTGGCGGCTGCTGGCGAATGACGTGCCCGGTGTGGCCTTCGATGTATTCCGGCAAACCGGCGCGACTGCGGTCAAGCTGAACAACCAGCCGCTCACGGCCGGCACCAACTGGCTCGATGAAGCGCCCCCGAAAGGCCCGCCCGTCACGTATTCGGTGCGAGTCGCGGGAGCTGCCAAAGGCGCGGGCGCGGCTACAGCGGCGGCCGATGCCTCGGCCACCGCCCAGGCCTGGGCCGACGGCTACCTGCGCCTGCCGCTCCAGCCGCCGCCGGGCGGTACCGTGAGCAGCGGCTCCGAAACCAGCCCGTACACTTACCTCGCCAACGATGCCAACGCCGCCGACCTCGACGGCGACGGCCAGTACGAAATCGTGCTGAAGTGGGAGCCTACCAACGCCCGCGACAACGGTTCGAACGGCCTCACCGGCCCGGTCATTCTCGATGCTTATAAGCTGGATGGCACCCGCCTGTGGCGCATCAACCTGGGCCGAAATATTCGGGCCGGGGCGCACTACACGCAGTTTATGGCGTATGATTTGGACGGCGACGGCCGGGCCGAAATAGCCTGCAAAACCGCCGACGGCACCGTGGACGGCGCGGGCAAAACCCTCGGCGAGGCCGGCAAAGACTACCGCTCCCTCACCGTGCCCACGGATGCCGGCCCCGCCGTGCCCTCGGCCCGCGACAGCAGGTACGGCCGCATCCTGGCCGGGCCGGAGTATTTCACGGTGTTCGATGGCCGGACCGGCGCGGCCCTGGCCTCCACGCCCTACCTGCCGGCGCGGGGCGAGCTGGGCGGCTGGGGCGGCATCGGCGGCAATGGCGGCAACGACCAGTACGGCAACCGCGTCGACCGCTTCCTGGCAGCCGTGGCCTACCTCGACGGCAGCCGGCCCAGTGTGGTGATGTGCCGCGGCTACTACGGCCGCACCGTGCTGGCCGCTTGGGACTGGCGCGGCAACAAGCTGACTTCGCGCTGGGTGTTCGACTCGAAAGACGGCCAGAACCCCTTCTCCGGCATGGGCAACCACGGCTTGAGTGTGAACGACGTGGACGGCGACGGCCGCGACGAAATCGTGTACGGCTCGATGGTGGTCGACGACAACGGCACGGGCCTGTTCAGCACCGGCCTGCGCCACGGCGACGCCCTCCACGTCTCCGATTTCGACCCCAGCCGGACCGGCCTCGAAGCCTGGGGCGTGCACGAAAACGAGGAGAAGGTGCCCGGCCACGAAAACGGCCCCGGCGCGGCCCTCTACGCCGCCGGCACCGGCCAGATTCTCTTCTCGAAGCTGCCCGGCGAGGACGTGGGCCGAGGCCTGGCCGCTGACATCGACCCGCGCCACCCCGGCGCGGAAATGTGGGTGAGCAACCCCGAGCTGGGCCTGCTGACCTGCAAAGGCGAAAGAATCGGCCCCTCGCCGCGCTCCGTCAATTTCGGCCTGTGGTGGGACGGCGACCTGCTGCGCGAGTTGCTGAACGATACCCGCGTGGAAAAATGGGACTACCAGGCCGGCCAGCTCACGAGCCTGCTCGAAGGCAAAACCTTCGGCGCAGCCTCCTGCAACGGCACCAAAGCCACCCCCTGCCTCAGCGCCGACCTGCTGGGCGACTGGCGCGAAGAAGTAGTGTGGCGCACCGCCGACAACACGGCCCTGCTCATTTTCAGCACCCCCATTCCCACCCCGCACCGCCTCGTCACGCTGATGCAGGACCGCGCCTACCGCCTCGGCGTGGCCCGCGAAAACGTGGGCTACAACCAGCCCCCGCACCCCGGTTTTTTCCTGGGCGAGGGTATGAAATAGGCCGGACGCGGGCGGCGGATGTTAATTAACCAGTTAAGCATGAGCGGTCAGCGCTGCCCGGTACTCCCGAGCCAGGCAAGCATGGCCGGGCAGCGCTGCCCGGCCATGCTTGCCTCCTGAGCCTCGGCGAACCCCGCCGTGCAGGTAGGTGCAGGATACCGCCGCCCGCATTCCGTCCAACATTTGGCTATCGAACACCGCGCCGCTCCCGCTCCCCCAAACTCACCCGTGAACAAGCCCCTGCTCCCCCGGCATCTGCTGGCCGCTGCCGCCCTGCTGCTGCTGATTTGCGCCTTCGGCAAGCCCGGCCCGCCGCCCACGCTCTACCTCATCGGCGACTCCACGGTGAACAATCCGAACCCGCCCCAGGCGGGCTGGGGCAACGTCATCGCGGCCTACTTCGACACCACCCGAATCAAGGTGCGCAACAACGCCAAGGCCGGCCGCAGCACCCGCACCTTCATCACGGAAGGGCGCTGGGAGAAAACCATTGCCGCCATCAAGCCGGGTGATTTTCTGCTGATGCAGTTCGGCCACAACGAAGGCAGCCCGCCCGACACCACCAAGACCGGCCGGCGCGGCGTGCTGCGCGGTACCGGCGAGGAAACCAAACCCCTCGTGTGGCCCGACGGCCACCCCGAAACCGTGAACACCTACGGCTGGTACCTGCGCAAATTCATCCGCGAAGCCAAGGCCAAAGGGGCTACGCCGGTGGTCTGCTCCATGATTCCGCGCAACGAGTGGAAGGATGGCAAGGTCATCCGGGCCAGCAGCGACTTTGGCAAATGGGCGCAGGAAGTGGCGCAGCAGGAAGGCGTGGCCTTTATCAATCTCAACGAAATCACCGCCCTGAAATACGACCAGCTGGGGCCGGTGAAAGTAAAGAATTTCTTCCCCGGCGACCACACCCACACCAGCGAAGCCGGCGCTATTTTGAATGCTGAATCGGTGGTGGATGGCATCCGGGCCAACAAGAAGCTGGCGCTGCGCAAGTACCTGAAGAAATGAAGCTATCGAGAAATCGCATGTCATCCTGAGCACAGCGGAGGACCTTATCACGCAAGAACGGCTTGCAGTAACTCAACCGATGCGAACGAGAGAAGGTCTTTCGCTGCGTTCAGGATGACAGACGGTTAAAATAAAACGCTCCCATGAAACCCACCCGCCTCACCCTACCCCTTCGCGCCAGCCTTGCCTACGGCCTGCTCCTAGTGGCCCTGCTGCTTGCCGGCTTCACCCCCCGCCCAACCCGCAAGCCCACCCTCTTCCTCATCGGCGATTCGACCGTGAAAAACGGCAAGGGCAAGGGCGACGGCGGCCTCTGGGGCTGGGGCAACTTCCTGCCCGCGCACTTCGACACCACCCGCATCCGCGTGGAGAACGACGCGCTGGGCGGCACCAGCAGCCGCACCTTCCAAACCAAGGGCCTGTGGGAAGCCGTGCGCGCCAAAATCCAGCCCGGCGACTTCGTCATCATGCAGTTCGGCCACAACGACGACGGCGCGCTGGCCGACACCGCCCGCGCCCGCGGCACCATCAAAAGCAACGGCGAGGAAAGCCAGGAAGTCTACAACCCCCTCACCCGGCAGCAGGAAGTGGTGCACAGCTACGGCTGGTATTTGCGCAAAGTCATCGCCGAAACCAAGGCCAAAGGGGCCACGCCGGTGGTCTGCTCCCTCATTCCGCGCAACGTGTGGAAAGATGGCAAAGTGAACCGCGCCACCGACAGCTACACCCGCTGGGCCGCCGAAGCAGCCAAACAAGGCGGTGCCTATTTCATTGATTTGAACCGGCTGGTGGCCGATAAATATGACCGCGAAGGCGAGGCCAAAGTGGGCACCGTCTACTTCACCTCGAAAGACCACACCCACACCATCGAGGCCGGCGCTATCCTGAACGCGGCCACCGTGGCCGAAGGAATCCGGGCCACGAAGGGGCTGGCGCTGCGCAAGTACCTGAAGAAGTAGCGCGGACTTTTAGCCCGCGAGTAGCATGCCCAAAGCCAACCCACTCGCGGACTAAAAGTCTGCGCTACTGCCGCATTCCTCCCATGAAAACACTTGCTATTGCAACCTTGCTGCTTAGCTGCTTCGGCAGTTCAAGCAGCAGCGCCCAAACGTTGCCCGCCGCCCGGCCCGCGCCGCTGCCGGCCACGGTCATCATCCCGGCTTCAGATTTCATCCAGGAAATCCCCCGGGGCGTCATCATTGCCGATGCCAATGCCCTGCACGCGCCCTGGATTTTCAACAACACCGCGCTGGTATTGAAATCGAAAACCAACATGCAGGTGCGGGTGCAGATACCGGAAGCCGGCACCTACACGCTGTTTGTGCGCAGCCGGGGCGAGAAAAACACCAGCTTCAAAGTCGCCGTCAACGACCAGGTGACGGCCGCTGCTTTCGGGCGCGGCCCGCTGAACTGGCAGACCGGCGGCACCTTTGAGCTGCCCGCCGGAATGGCTTACGTCAAGCTCACCCGCATCGAAATGGGCGCGGCCGTGGACTTGCTGGTGCTGAGCAAAAATGCCAATCTGAAAGAGGAAGACGTGCGGCCCTACCAGTTGCCAGACGACGTAGCGCTGCTGAAGCAATACACCATTCCACAATCCAACGCCGTGAAGTTCGGCGATGTGAACAACGACGGCAAAACCGATTTCCTGGCGCTGGAACCAGACTTCTCGGCCCACGTTTTCGACAACTCCGGCCAGGAGCTGTGGGCCTATCAAGCTCCGGCTGAATACGTGAAGGAACGGTCAGAATTTGAAGCGCCCGGCGTGCTCTGGGATTTCGACCACGACGGGCGGGCCGAAGTCGTGCACTGGCGCTTCATTGAGGGGAAAGAGTGGCTAGTGGTGGCCGACGGCCGCACCGGCAAAATTCTGCGCAAAACGCCCTGGCCCACGCAGGCGCTGCCGCACGCCTACAACAACTTCCGGCTGGCCATCGCGCACCTGCACCCCGGCCCCGCCAACGACCTAGTGGCCTATACTGACATGGGCGGCACCGAAAACATCACCGCCTACACCGCCGACCTCAAGCAGCTCTGGCAACACACCGAGCACCGCAAAAAAGACAACCTCGGCCACTACGTCTACCCCGTCGACCTCAACGCCGACGGCCTCGACGAGGTGCTTATCGGCTCCCTCCTGCTCGATACCAAGGGCCAGGAAATCTGGAACCGCTTCGACCTGCTGCCCGACAACCACGACCACGCCGACAGCTACAAATTCATCGATATGAACGGCGACGGCAAGCTCGACATCGCCACCGCCAACAGCGAAACCGGCGTGTTCATCTACGAGGCGATGACCGGCAAAATCATCTGGCAAAACACCGCCGAACACAGCCAGCAGCTGGCCGTAGGCAATTTCCTAAAAAACGTGCCCGGCCCGCAGGTCGTCGTCGGAGGCCGTACCTACGGCACCCGGGGCACCGACGAGCCCGGCCTTTCCAGCCAACTCTACTGGTTTGATAACGCGGGCAACCTGGTAAAGAAATGGCCCGGCAACCCCCTCAACGGCAACCCCGATTTTGTGCGCGGCAACTGGCGCGGCGACGGCTCCACCTGGCTGTTCTGGCACAAATTCCGGCTGAACGACGTGGGCACCGGCGAGCTGTATTTCCCGGACATGGTCTTCCACATGTTCGATTTCACCGGCCAGGGCGCGGAGGAAGTCATCACCCTAAGCCAGGGGCGGCTGAGTGTCTTCGGCAGCCGCGGCGCCGTGCACAGCGGCAA
>JAQBNT010000283.1 GCA_028288445.1 Hymenobacter sp.
ATCCGGCTTCGGCCTCGGCCACCATTGCCTACACCGTGCCGGCCGGCCGCCAGCCGGTGGCCCTGGCCGTGTACAACGCCCTGGGCCAGCGCGTGCGCGCCCTGGCCGGCCCCGAGCAGGCCGGCCGCCAGCAGGTGGCCCTGGGCAGCCTGCCCGCCGGGGCCTACCTCGTCCAGCTCCAAATCGGCGACCAGCTCACCAGCCGCAAGGTGGTGGTGCAATAACCGGTTCTTAAACCCTGCTCAGAAGGGCGGCTCCAACATGGAGCCGCCCTTTTTTTTGCTCGTAGCAATATCTTTTTTTTGTGATATACAATGATATTTATGCATAAATTAATTAAAAATTTATTATTAATAAATTAATTTTATATATATTTATTGCTCAATCGAACCTTTTACCTCCCGCCTCATGAAACAGTTTTCTATGCTCGCTGCGATTGGTATCCTTACCATCGCCTCGCTCACTGCCAGCGCCCAGTTTACAGTTGATGGCAGGGCGACAGCTGCCGAAATTGGCGTCGGCCTGGGCAAGTACCAATTGGCCGCCACCTATACCGGCACCCACCTCGATGCCGACCGGGGCCTTCAGGCGCTGTATGTGGGCTACACCGCTACTACGCTGAATATCATGCTCGTGGGCTCGGCCGAATCGGCGGCTACCGCGCCAGCAGGCGGGTACCGCTCCTTCGTTGTGTATCTGAATACGCCCGCCCGGCCGGGTGCGCCGGCTGGCTCGCCCCTGCCCGGCGGTAGCGACCCGCAGTCGCCGCTCAAGCACCACCCCACCATGGACAACCCGACGGACTATGGCTTTCGGGTGACGGTAGGCCCCACCTCAACCACGGCCAACAACGTTTCTTTCAGCCGGGTATCCTATGTAGCCGGCACGACGGTAACGCCGGGCACCGACACCTTTATTGCGGCCTGCACCAAGACCAGCGGGCAAGTAGTGGCCCCCACCACGACGGACTTTGCAGGCAGCAAATTTGCCTATGACAACACTGCTTCGCTGACCGCCAACACGACCAGCTCCGGGTTTGAAATGGAGATTCCATTATCGGCCCTGAGCACGGCTACCGTACCCATAACGGCGGGAACCAACCTGGAAATGGTAGCCGCCTACACCGACGGCGACGGCGTTTTCTTCAGCGACCTGCTGCCCCAGATTTCCGGCCGCACCACCGCCCTGGGCAGCGACCCGGACTTCTCGGCCATCCCCGGCGACCAGGTTATCACCGTAGAATTGGGCACGGGCGTGCTGGCCAGCCGCAGCGCCGTGGCCAATGGCTTCGATTTTCAGGTGTACCCGAATCCGGCTTCGGCCTCGGCCACCATTGCCTACACCGTGCCGGCCGGCCGCCAGCCGGTGGCCCTGGCCGTGTACAACGCCCTGGGCCAGCGCGTGCGCGCCCTGGCCGGCCCCGAGCTGGCCGGCCCCGAGCTGGCCGGCCGCCAGCAGGTGGCCCTGGGCAGCCTGCCCGCCGGGGCCTACCTCGTCAAGCTCCAAATCGGCGACCAGCTCACCAGCCGCAAGGTGGTCGTGCAATAGCAAATAAGCCCTGAAATGACGCAAAAAAGGCGACTCCGCGTTGGAGTCGCTTTTTTATTGGCTTTGGCCGAATGAATTACGCCGCCAGCGGCTGAATCTCGAACCCGGCGTCCTGCACGGCTTTCACTACCTGGGCGGCGGTGGCGGTGGGCGAGCTCACGGTGAGGATTTTATCGGCATTGGCGGTGTCGACCTGCCAATTGTTGGCCCCAACCTCCTGGTTGAGCCCGGGCGTGACGGCCTTGATGCAGCCGCCGCAGTTGATGGTGGTTTTGAAGCGAAGCGTTGACATGGAATTAACCAGTAAAGTAGATGGAAAGCGCCCGGCTGCTAACCGGGGGCGACACCGTAAAATTACCACTAAGCCCACTGCGGGCCGGCACAGAATTCCTGCGCAAAGCTGTAGAATTCTGGCGCTCGCAGCTTTTGGCTACGATTTTTTGACCAAATCCATTTCGCAGGTGGGGCACTTGCCGGGCTTGCTGCTTTGGCTGCCGGCACAGCCCATTGGGCATTCGTAGCGCGTTTCGGCCACGGGCGTAGCGGTGGGTGCGGTGGGTTTGGCAGCGGGGGCAGTGGTAGTGGCAGCGGGCTTCTGGCCTTCGCAGCTGCTCAGCAGCAGGGCGGCGGCGCACAGGGCAGCCGGCAGGAAAGCGGGAATTTTCGAAAACATGAGCGAATTGGTAAGAAGAAGCAATGGGGCCGCCGCTGCGCCGGTGGCGGCAGCCGAACGGCAAATTTAACGCCGAAGGTTCCGTTTGGCCCTATCATGCCAGGGCCGCCTTAATCGAAGCCACCGCCGCGGGTGTCGTCGGCCGGCTCGTCTTTGCGCTTGCTGCGGGGGGTATCGCCGGCGTTGCCAAAGCGGTAGGTGAAGCCCAGGTACACGATGCGCGACTCGCGCTTGTTGCGGGCCAGCGACTCGAAGCCGGGGCCGTAGGCGTTGAAATTAAATTGCAGCGTATTGAAAATATCGGACACCCGCAACGAGATGCTGCCCTTGTCCTTGAGCACGCTTTGCTTGGCGGCAAAGTCGGCGCTGAACTGCGTGAGGCGCTGCCCCTGGGCCGATACCACCGGCGAGCGGTAGTTGGCCGAGAGCTGCAAATCGAGCTTTTTGGTGGGCGACACCGTGGTGTTGAGCCGGCCCGTGTACACGACGTTGCTGTTGTTGAAATCCAGATTCGTCGGCACCGAACCCTTGATGATGCGCCGGAACGCCGAGGCATTGGCACTCACCTTCCAGCTGCTGGTGACCGGGGCCGAGGCTACCAGCTCCAGGCCGTAGTTGGTTTCCTGCCCCACGTTGAGGCGCGTGGTGTTCGTGACGAGGGCGTTGGTGACGGGGTCGCGGAAAAACGGGTCGCGGATGTTGGTAATCGTGTTTTCTTCGAGCCGGTAAAACGCCGTGGCGCTCACCGAGCTGCTGGCCCCAAAATACCGCTGGTTGCCCAGCTCCAGCGAGTGCACGAACTCGGGGAACAGCAGCGGGTTGCCGGTGCGCAGGTTCAGCGGGTCCGAGCGGTCGGTGAAGGGGTTGAGCTCGTCGGCCCCCGGGCGCTGCACGCGGCGCGAGTAGCTGAGCTGCACCCGGTTTTCCTTGCTCACGTCGTAGGCCAGCACGGCGCTGGGGAACAGGCTCAGGTAGCTGCGCGTGAAGTGGGCATTGGGCACATCCGTCGACTGGTCGCCCGTGGTATTGGTCTGCTCCAGGCGCAGGCCCAGCTGGTAGCTGAACGCGCCGGCCGCGTTGGCATACGTACCGTAGGCGGCCTGAATGAATTCGTGGTAAATAAAACGGTTCGAGGGGTCGAAGGTCAGCGCGGGGCGGCTGGTGTACTGGTAGTCGTTGTCGGAGCGGCGCGAAATGCTTTTGGCCCCCAGCTCGTAGCGGCCCTTCTCCCCCACCGGCATCACGTAGTCAATCTGGGCCGAGGCCAGGTCGTTTTGCGTGTCGAACTGCTGGTGCTGATTGCCAGTGGTCTGGTCGCGGTAATTCACGTTTGAATTCACCCCGACGTTGTATTGCACGGGCGTGTAGATGACGTTGGCGGTCAGCTCACGGCCTTTCTGGGCGGGCCAGAGGCGGCGGTAGTCGAGGCTGAAATCGGCCTGTTTGGCGGTCCCGGCATTGGTGACGTAGCGGGTGCTGTTGCCCAGCGGCGGCGTGGCGCCGGTTATCAGGTTGGTCTGGGTCGAGAGGATATCCTCGTGGTTGTCCTGGCTGTTGTAGCGCGGCTGCACGGTCAGGGTCAGCGTCTGGTCGGGCGTGAGGGCGTAGTCCAGGCCCAGGCGCAGGGCGTGGGACGTGCCCTGAAATACGCCGGTGCGGTCCT
Organism: Hymenobacter sp.; assembly: GCA_028288445.1. Lineage (GTDB taxonomy): Bacteria > Bacteroidota > Bacteroidia > Cytophagales > Hymenobacteraceae > Hymenobacter. The sequence goes on from JAQBNT010000283.1 coordinate 3,885, forward strand.
GGTTCAGCACCACGGTGGTATCGAGGCGGGTGGTGCGCTGGCGCACCGAGCCGTAGCCGGTGCGCCGGTCGTCGCGGAAATCGTAGGAGCCGAACACGTTGAACTTGCCCTTGTGGTAGTTCAGGCTCAGCGAGGTGTTGTACTTCTCGCCGGTGCCGGCGGTGGCGGTGGCCTGGCCGTTCCAGCCGTCCTGGCGCTCCTTTTTCAGCACGATGTTGATGATGCCGGCCGAGCCTTCCGCGTCGTAGCGCGACGAGGGGTTGGTCACCACTTCGATGTTCTGAATGCTGCTGGCCGGCAGCTGGTCCAGCGTGACGCCGGTGGGCTTGCCGTCCACCAGAATCCGCACGTTGGTCGAGCCGCGCAGGCTCACCGCGCCGCTCTGGTCCACCGTCACGCTGGGCACGTTCTGGAGCACGTCCACGGCCGTGCCGCCGGTGGCGGTCAGGTCCTTGGTCACGTCGATGACTTTCTTGTCGAGGTTGTCGGTCACGATGGCGCGCTCGCCTTTCACCACCACCTCGGCCAGCTTGGTGGCGGCCACGCGCAGCCGCAGCGGGCCCAGCTGGAGCGTGGGCGCGGCGGCCGTGAGGGCCACGGCCCGTTGCCCGGTGCGGTAGCCCACCACCGAGGCCCGCAGCACGTAATTGCCGAAGGGCACTTTCTCGATGGCAAACGCGCCGGTTTCCAGCGTTTGCGCGCCGGCCACGAAGCTCGAATCCGTGGCGCGCAGCAGCACCACGCCGGCAAAGGGCAGCGGCTCGTTGGTGGCGGCGTCGAGCAATTTGCCGCCCACGCTGCCGCTGGTTTGCGCCTGCGCCGCCAGCGGACCGGCCAGCCCGGCCACCAACATTACGCCCACCAGCTGCTTTTGCCCCAACCCAATGGCACGGGCACTAAAAAACCGCACAAAGGCGGTGAGTAGAAATTTCATATCCCTAAAAGTCATCCATTCACTGCTACAAACGACACCGCTCTCATTCACTAGCTGCTTGCAGCTTCAAAATTGCCGCACGAACCTGTCGTAATTCTGTGCCCTGCCTGTGTTTTAGCGCGCTCCCAGAGTCGGTGTACCAGCGAATGGGAACCGGACTTTGCTGTGCTGTCCTCAAAACCACCTGTAAGCTGCCTGCCTCGCCACCATTGGCAGGAAAAATCATTGGCCACGAAAATTTCTTACCAACGTTGGCAAGAAAAATCATTGGCCACGAAAATTTCCTGCCAGGGCGGCTCTGCTTACGGCTAATCATGCAGCCGTGATAAGGTCCTTCGCTGCGCTTGGGATGACAAACGAGTAGAAAACCGAATTACCAGAGCAGCTTCTGTTTCCATCAGCCACGAAAAAGCCGGCGCGGCTACGAATCTCGCAGCCGCGCCGGCTCAGTATTTTGAGGCCCGGCCCGTGCTAGGGCTTGGCAAAGCGCCGGTCGTGGGTGAAGGTGGTATCGGTGAGGGTTTGCAGGAAGGCCACGATTTTGGCCTTTTCGTCCTTGGTCAGGCCCAGCGGGTGGCCGGCGCCGAGCCGGTTGTTGCTGCCGTTCAGTATCAGCGGGTCGAGGTTGGGGCTGGCCGTGGCAATGTGCTCGTTGTAGTGGCTCAGCACGCTGTCGAGGTTGGGGAATCGGCCGTCGTGCATGTAAGGGGCCGTGAGGGCGATGTTGCGCAGCGAGGGCACCCGGAACTTGCCGTTGTCGGTGGGCTTGCCGGTTTGCAGGCCCAGGCCCAGGTCCGTGAGCGTGGCGTCGAGGCCGTTGTTGCGGAAGGCGTGGTCGGTTTGCAGGCTGCCGTCGTGGCAGTCCTTGCAGTTGCCGCCCCGGATGCCGGCCGGCCCGTCGGGGTGCGTCACGAACAGCACCAGGCCCTGCTGCTCGTAGCTGGTGAGGGCGGCCCGGTTGCCGGCCAGAAATTTATCGTAGCGCGAGTTGCTGGAAACCAGGGTGCGCTCGAACTGGGCCAGGGCCTTGAGGGTATTGTCCTCGGTAATCTTGCTGCTGCCAAACGCCTTGCGGAACAGCGGCGGGTACGCCGCCGTGGCTTGCAGGCGGGCCACCCCGGCGGCCAGGGTCTGGTGCATCTCCACCGGGTTTTCGATGGGGATGCGGGCCTGCGCTTCGAGGCTGCTGGCGGCCCCGTCCCAGGTAAGTTTGGGCTCCCAGGCCAGGTTGGCCAGCGACATGGCGCTGCGCGGCGTGGTGCTGCCGTTCACGCCCTGGGCGTGGGCCAGCCCGTCGGTGAAGGCCAGCTCCTGGCGGTGGCAGCTGGCGCAGGATATCGTGCTGTTCACCGACAGGCTTTTTTCGTAGAACAGCTGCCGGCCCAGCGCCACGCCTTCCTCCGTCAGGGGGTTGTCGGCGGGCTGGGCGGGCAGGGGCGGGAAGTTGGCGGGCACCTTCAGGTTGTAGGCCGTGGGGGCCACCACCGGGCCTTCCGGGTCCACGGTGTCGCTGTCGTGCTGGCAGCCGGCCAGGGCCAGCAGGCCGGCTCCCAGCCAGGCCAATGTCGTGTTCGAAATCCTCCGCATACCGGCGCTTAATTGGCGTGAATGTGCTCGACCGTGAACATGCCGGCCGCGTAGTTATCGGCCATCACCTGGTTCCAAGGGCTGCTGGTGTCCACGATGTAGGTAGTGGCAAAGTTGATGTTCTTGGCCGGGGTGGCGCTTTCAAACAAGTGCTGCACGTCCACGCTCATGTGGATGGCGGGCACATGGCCGGCCACCACGGGCAGCACCACGCCTTTGTCGAACGCGGGCGACACCACGCGCACAGATTTGCTGCCGTTGATGTCGTAGGTAAGCAAATGGCCGCTGCTGGCCGGGGCCTGGGGCGAGGTGCCGGCCAGGCTCAGGAACACGTACTCGCCGCCCCACTCCCAGTACATGGCGTTGGTATGCACCAGGGCCCCGCCCTTGGCGGTGGCGTTGTTGTGGGCATCGTCCACGCCCACCACGAAGCTGATGCCGGTATAGTCGCCCAGCGGCACCTTGTCAATCAGAATCTGATACGATTGGGGGTCGGCGGCGTTGAAAAGGTAGTAGCCATCGGGCACGGCGTAGGCCGAGCCGTCGGCCCTGGTCAGCTTCACGTTCGAGAGCATCAGCATGAACGTGGACACGGTGAAGGCCTGGCCGTCGGCCTTGGTGTAGGTTTTGGTCTTGAGCTCCAGGTCGGCGGGGCCCACCACGGGCTCCAGCTGAATGGCGAAGCTGCTGGTGGGCGCTTCGGGCTCCACCGTTTTTTTGCCGCAGCTGCCCAGCACGGTGGCGGCCAGCAGCGGGGCCAGCAGCAGGTGGGTAAGCGTAGAGGATTTCATCTTTTTGCGGGGTAAAGCGTTGGTCATAGGGGGGCTGATTGCAGAAGCGCGGAAGCCGCGCATAGGTTCCGGGCCGCCTCAAAATGCGGGGGCCGGGGGCTGGCGGCCAGCTACGCAATAATCAGGCCGAAGGCCGCCTCACACGTCCAGCTCGAAGCTCACGATGGTGCCCCGGCCCAGGCGCGAGTGGATGGCCAGCCGGCCGCCCAGCAGGGCCACGCGGTTGCGCACCCCGGCCAGGCCAATGCCGGCCAGCGGCTGCCCCACCAGCACGGCCGGCTCGAAGCCGCAGCCGTTGTCCTCCACGCTCACGTCGAGGCGGCCGTTTTCGTGGGCTACGTGCACCACGGCTTCGGTGGCGTGGGCGTGCTTCATCACGTTGTTGAGCAGTTCCTGCACCGTGCGGTACACCCCGATTTCGACCTGCGGGGGGAGGCGGTGGGCCAGGCCCAGCAGGTGCAGGCGAATGGGCAGGCCGGCCGGCGCAATGCGCTTCACCAGCTCTTGCAGGGCCGTTTGCAGGCCAAAGTCCTCCAGCACGCCGGGCGTGAGCTCGAAGGAAATGGTGCGCGTGGCCTGAATGGCTTCCTGTAGCAGCAGCAGCGACTCGCGGGGCGCGCCGGGTGCGCCGGGCGCGCCGGGCCGGCCCGCCAGGCTGAGCTTGGTGGCGTAGAGGAGCTGGCCCAGGCCGTTGTGCAGGGCCTCGGCAATGCGCTTGCGCTCGGTTTCCTGGGTGTCGAGGATGGCGGCCAGCACTTCCTGCTGCCGGCGCAGGCGCAGCTGGGTGGCTTCCTCGGCCAGGCGGTCGCGCTCGGTCACGTCGCGCACCACCGTGAGCACGCCGCTGGGCCGGCTTTCGCCGCTGTGGTAGAGGGGCACTACGTGGGCATCGTAGCGGCCGGGGCGCTGCTGAAACGTGCGGCCGAACAGGTCGATGCGCTCGCCGGCCAGCGCCCGGCTCACCATCCCGTGCGACTCCTCGTCGAGGTAGGGCAGCACCTCGGCCAGGGGGCGGCCCAGCACGGCGGCGGCTTCGTGCCCAAAGTACGTAGTGGCCTGGGCATTCCAGGCCGTGATGCGCCGGGCCTGGTCGACGGCGATAATGCCGTCGACGCTGTTATCAAGCAGGCTTTCGGTGAATTCCTTGCTGCGCTGCCCCTGCTGCTGGGCCTGCTTGGCGGCCGTGATGTCGCGCCACAGAATGTGCACCACCGGCGTGGCCCCCTCCAGCTCGATGGGCGTGAACACGGCCTCAATCCAGACGGGCTCGCCCGTGAGGCGCTGCACCAGGACCTCGCAGCGCTTCGAGCCGTTGCGCAGGGCCTCGGCCATGATTTCGTGAAACAGGTCGCTGGTGCGGCGGCCGTCGGGCTGCCACTCGGGGGCGTGGGCCCAGGCGGGCTGGCCCACCAGCAGCTGCCGGTCGGTGGTGCCCAGCAGGCGCAGGGCGGCGGCGTTGCAGTCCACCACTTGGTAGCCTTGCAGCAGCACTGCGGCCGTGTAGCTTTCGCTGAACAGCTTGCGGAAGCGGGCCTCGCTGGCGGCCAGGGCGGCCGTGGCCTGCTGGCGGGCGGTGGTGTCGAGCACGGCCAGGCGGCACTGCGGGCCGGCCGGCGTGTCGACCCGCAGGCCTTCGAGCTGGCCAAAAAACGGGGTGCCGTCTTCCTGCTGCAATTGCAGCTCCAGGCTCTGGGTGCTGTCGGTGCTGAACACGCGGGCCAGGAACTGCCCGAAGTCCAGGCGCTGGGGCGGGGCCACAAACAGGGCAAAGCGCCGCTGCGCCAGCCGCTGGCGCACGGTGCCCAGCAGCCTGGCCCCGCAAAAGTTGAGCTGCTCGATGAGGCCGGCTTCGGTGAGGGTGAAGTAGCCCACCGGAGCGTAATCGTAGAGGTCGATGTACTGGCTGCGGGCGGCCTGGGCTTCGGTTTGGGTCAGCAGCAGCTCTTCGTACTGCATTTCCAGCTCTATCTGCTGCACTTGCAGCTCCTGCACCAGGCGCTGCATTTCCTGGGGCGTGTGCTGCTCGGTGGCCTGGGTCACCAGCTGGCGGCGCTGTTCGGCGCGGGCGCGCAGCTCCAGCAGCGAGGCGTGCAGGTCGGCGGGGAGCGGGGAAGTATCGGGCCGGGGCATTGTGGAAGTAGAAGCGAAAGGTATAAAGTGAAGGTAAGCACTCGCGCGCACCGGGCCCTTGCGGCACGGGACAAGGCGGCTAAAAACCGGCTTAGCGGCGGCCCGGCGGCATCATCCCCAGCATGTCACGCCCTTTAAGCAGTATATAGCTGAAGCTAACTATGCCCAATATCATCTACTGCAAGCCTGACATTAAATAAATTAAGCTCGTTATTAACTAAAGTAAGCATAGTATTAACTGAAGTAAGCCTGCTATCAGCAGCCATGTGGCTGGCATGACTGCCTTGCCCGCTGATATGGGGCAGTGGGCGATGGGTGGCACGGCCTTTTGCATAACCCTGGCAAAAGCTCCTCCCCGCCTACCGAGGCTGGCCGATGAGCCAGGCCATGGCCGACCCTTCGTCGTAGAACAGGCCGGCTTGGTAGGGGCGCTCATCGGCCAGGGCCTCGCACACCATGGCGGCCACCGTGGGGTCGGCATGCAGCTGCTGGAAGCGGGCGAGGGAGCAGATGACGGCCAGCCGCAGCGGGTGCGGGGCCAGCTGGGCCGCCACCGCCGGCAAAAACTCGTGGGTGAGCCAGTCCGCCACCTCCGCGTTGAGCGGGCCGGTGCAGCGGGCATCGAGCAGCCAGCGGGCGCAGCCGTGGCGGCGGGCCAGCACCAGCGCCGCCCGGTACGATGTGCGGGCCTCGGCCGCAGTGTAGGGCCTCAGCCAGCGCAACAGCACCGCATTAAGGCCTTCGTGGTAGGCCAGCGAATAGGGGAGCGACGAAACTAGGGGCACGGTTTCCATGCCCCCAATATATGCAGGCAAATATATCAAAACCGCCCCGCGGCCCTACCGTTGTGGTTAGGGCGCGGGCACTACTTCTACGCCCAGCAGCAGGCGGCCGGTGCGCGCGCCGCCGCTGGTGAGGGGCCGCCCAAACAGGCGCAGCGTGCGCGGGCCGGCCCCGGGGAAATCGGCCGCGTAGGGGAAGTCCACGAAGGGCTGCGTGGGGTGACGCAGGGTGGTTTCGAGGCGTTCGCGCAGGGCGGGCTGCTGCCAGGCGCCGCCATCCAGCTCGCGCAGGAGCTGGCCCTTGGCCTGGTCGCGGTCGAGCCCGAACAGTTTGGCAAAGGCCTGGCTGATGGCCAGCACGCGCTGCTCGGCATCGAGCACGAGCAGGGGCTCGCGCAGGGTTTCGGCAATGCTTTCGGCGAAGCGGGCGCTTTCCTGGAGCTGGGCTTCGAGGGTTTTGAGGGCGGTGATGTCGGTGAAGGTGATGACGGCCCCGCTGATGTAGTTGTCGAGGGTGCGGTAGGGCAGGATGCGCATCACGTACCACTGGCCCTGGGTGGTCTGGATGTTGGCCTCCACGGTCACCAGCTTATCGAGCACCTGGCGCACGTCCTGGGCCAGGGTTTCGTGGCGCAGGGTGGTGGCAAAGTGCAGGATGGGGCGGCCCACGTCGGTGGGCAGCAGGGGCACGATGCGGTGCACGGGCGGCGTGAAGCGCTTTATCACCATTTCGTTGTCCAGGAAAATGGTGGCAATTTCCGTGGCGTCGAGCAGGTTTTTCATGTCGTTGGCGGCCTGGCTCAGCTCCTCGGTTTTGGTGAGGTACTGCATGTTGAGGGTCATGAGCTCCTCGTTCAGGCTCTGCATCTCCTCCTTGTTGGTCATGGCCTCCTCGTTGGTGCTTTGCAGCTCCTCGTTGGCGCTTTGCAGCTCCTCGTTGGTGCTTTTGAGCTCTTCCACGCTGCTTTCCATTTCCTCGATGGTGGTCTGAAGGCGGTGCTTGGTGTAGTGCAGCTCCTTTTCCAGGGCTTGCACCTGGGCGTCGTGGTCGGGGGCCAGGGTGGCCTTGCCCAGGCGCACCTTGCGGGGCGTGGGCTGCTCCTCAAACACCACCAGCAGCAGGCCGGCCAGGGGCTCGCCTTCTTCCAGCACCTTCACCGTGAGGCGCAGCAGCTGCACGCCGGCGTCGAGGCGCAGCTTCACGCCCTCGGCCACCACGTCTTTGCGGGTGGCCACGGCCGTGTGCACGGCCTCGCTCAGCTCGAAGTTGAGCTCCTCGCGGGCCATGTCGAACACGTTCATGGCGCCCAGGCCGGGGGCCGGCTCCAGGTAGCGGCCGGTGCGGCCGTTCACGTACAGGATTTCGCCCTTGGGGTTGATGACCACGGCGGGCGGCGTGTACTGGCGCAGCAGCACGCGCTGGACCAGCGTGGCAAACGGGCCTTCTTTGCGGGCGGGGTGGGATGACGTCATGGGGCTGGAGGCAGAAACGGGCGCGGCCTGGGCATGCTGCCGGGCCAGTGCAAACGGAAAATTGGCCAGCCGCGTGAGCGACGACGCGACGTCGGTGCGGCGCGAAATCTTCCATTTCACGTCCAGCGGCTGGAACAGGTCTTGGAAGCCGGTCAGGTTTTCGCTCGGCCCCAAAAACAATATCCCCCCCACGTTCAGAGCGTAGTGAAAGATGGGAATGAGGTTTTTCTGGAGCTCGGCGCTGAGGTAGATGAGCAGGTTGCGGCACACCAGCAGGTCGAGCTTGGTGAAGGGCGCGTCCTTGTTCAGGTCGTGCACGGCAAACACCACCGCGTCGCGCACCTCTTTTTTGATGCGGTAGCCGGCCTCGGTTTGGGTGAAGAAATGCCGCAGGCGCTCGGGGCTCACGTCGGCCGTCACGTTGTCGGGGTATAGCCCCACGCGGGCAAAGTCGATGGCGTCGGGGTTGATGTCGGTGGCAAAAATCTGGAGCTTGAGGTAGCTGGCCGGCGCTATTTCGCCCAGGCATTCGAGCAGGGTCATGGCCAGGCTATAAGCCTCTTCGCCCGTGGAGCAGCCCGGCGCCCACACCCGCACGGTGCTGTCGGCGGGCTTCTGGCGCAGCAGCGGCAGCAGGCGCGCCTTGAGCTGCCCAAACGCCTCGCGGTCGCGGAAGAACTTGGTTACGCCGATGAGGAGTTCCTTGAACAGGGCATCCACCTCGGCCGGGTTTTCCTGGAGGTAGCGCACGTACTGCGTAAACTCCCGAATTTGGTGCGCGTTCATGCGCCGGTCGATGCGCCGGAACACGGTGTTGCGCTTGTAGAAGCTGAAGTCGTGACCCGTTTTGGCCCGGATGAGGTGAAAAATCTTTTGCAGGGCGTGGGCCGGGCGGGTAGTGGCGTCGGCTTCCTCGCGGCGGGGGCGGGTATCGGGGTGGCGCACGTAGTTCAGCAGCTTGGCCGGCAGCTGCTCGGCGGGCAGCACGAAATCCACAAACTCGGTGGCCAGCGCCGAGCGCGGCATCGAGTCGAACTCGGCCGTTTCGGGGGCCTGCACCATCACCATGCCGAAGTTTTCCATCACCATTTTCAGGCCCAGCGTGCCATCCGAGCCCAGCCCCGAGCAGATGATGCACACCGCCCGGTCGCGCGCGTCCTTGGCCAGGCTCTGAAAAAAGAAGTCGATGGGCAGCCGGTGGCCCGTGGGTTGAGTGGGCGCAAACAGCAGCAGCATGCCGTGCAGAATGCTCATGTCGCGGCCGGGCGGAATCACATACACATGGTTGGGGCGCACCCGCAGGCCGTCGCTGGCCTCCTGCACCGGCATGGTGGTGAAGTGCTGGAGCACCTGCGCCAGCTCCGACGGCTGGTCGGGCATGAGGTGCGTGATGACCATAAAAGCCATCCCGCTATCGGCCGGCATGGCCCGAAAAAACCCCTCGAACGCTGACAGCGACCCCGCCGAGCCGCCCAGCGCCACCAGCGGAAACTTGTCGGCCGCGTGGGCGGGGTGCAGGGCCTCGCGGGCCAGGGTCCCGGTGAGGGGCTCGTCGCCGTCGCGGGGCATTTCGCCGGGCGGCGTGATGAGGATGCCGGGTTCGTCGGGCGCGGCCGGGGTCGAATCGGGGGAGGTCATAAGGCAGCGGGGCTGAAACGACCTCATTCCCTAAAAGGGCAGGCCAAAACAAATTTACCGGAAAAACCCCGGGGCCTTCGCCGTGTCCGGGTTTTTGCCGTAGGAAATTCTATTTCCCGCGTTTCCATGCCAGCTCCTGCTTATTTGATTGTAGTTGGCACCTCGGCCGGCGGCATGCCCGCCCTGGTCGAATTCGTGGCCCAGCTCCCGGCTACCCTGCCCGCCGCCATTCTGGTGGTGCAGCACTTCGCCCCCGATGCCGACGGCCAGCACCTCGTAGACTGGCTGGCCCGCCACACCGCCCTGCCCTGCCGCCTGCCCACCGACGGCGAAGTGCTGCAGGCCGGCACCCTTTACCTGGCCCCGCCCGACCGCCACCTGCTGGCCAAGGACGGCAGAGTGCCCCACCTGCTGGTGACCAAAGGCCCGCGCGAAAACCACTACCGCCCCGCCGCCGATACCCTGTTCCGCTCGGCGGCCGTGGCCTACGGGGCACGAACGGTGGGCATCGTGCTCACCGGCATGCTGCACGATGGTACCGCCGGCCTGGAGTTCATCAAGCGCTGCGGGGGCATTGCCATCGTGCAGGACCCCGGCGAGGCCGAGTTCCCGAGCATGCCCGAATCGGCCCTGCTCAACGTGGACGTGGACTACGTGGTGCCCCTGAGCCAGATGGCGGCCCTGCTCGACGAAATCACCCGCGCCCCCGCGCCCCCGCGCCAGCCCCTTATTCCCGAAGACCTGAAGCAGGAAGCCGCCATTGCGGAAAGGGTGGTGGGCGATACCGTCGCCGTCGACAGCATCGCCCACCTGGTACCCCTCACCTGCCCCGATTGCGGCGGCAACCTCTGGGAAGTGAACGCGGGCAAAGTGCTGCGCTACCGCTGCCACACCGGCCACGCCTACACCGCCGACAGCCTGCTGCACAATTCCCAGCAGCGCCTCGAAGAAACCCTCTGGGTGGCCTTGCGCATGATGGAGGAACGCAAAAACCTGCTCACCGGCATGGCCGCGCGCGACGAGGGCACCTACTCCGCGCAGCGGGAAGAAAAGCTGGACGAAATCAAAAAGCACATCAACCGCCTGCGCGAGTTTCTGCTCAGCGGCAGCAGTCCCACCACCGTTGCCACGCCCGAAGACTAGGGGCGCGGGGACCGTGGGCGGCCGGCGCTAACAGGCTTAGGCCTGCAGGCCCCAGTCGTGCCAGCTGGCCTGCCGGGCGGCGTCCAGCAGTGTGGGTACCATGCAGGGCGCGGGGCCCAGCTCCTGCTCCAGCAGCTCGCGCCTCACCCGCTCGGGCACGTGCACCAGCACCAGCTGGGCGTGGTTTTCCTGAAGCTGGAAGTGCGAGTTCCACAACAGCCGGGCGGCTTCGGCCGACAACGATTCCAACATGCCGCAATCGACCCATACCGAGGGCTTGCCGCTGCGCTGCGCCCGGCGCAGCCAGCGCGCCAGCACCGATTCCGGCTCGCCTTGCCGGCCGGGGGCCAGGATGAGCAGGTAGCTCTCCGGCAGCATCTCATGGTATATCACGTGCATAACAAATAGCGCTTAAGCAGTAGTCAAACAGGCATAAACAAGATAATTTGATGCCATGCGGCAACCTATCGTGTAATGTTGATACAAATTACGCCGAAAATATAAGTTGATGCCAAGTTAAAAATACTGGTTTTACTATGTATAAATACTTAAACTATTGCTGGGATAAATTTCATTATCCATCCTTTGCCTTGCTTATCGACCTGCCCGGCACTTCAAAGCGAAACCGGGCAGGTCATCGAAACCAAAGCTAAACATATATTTATACCTATACAACAATTGTTTATTAAAATTCCGTTTCTCTACGGACCAACCAAAACATCTTTCCCCGATAATCGTCTCCATTTTGCCGACCTTGGCGGCGGGGCGGGCATTATGCAAATCATAAGCCGCTCACAACCTTCTTATCAACCCTTTTCTCACCTTTTCCCACTTTCACTATGAGCCCTTCTGTACGCAACATTATCGCCTGGATTTTGCAGGCCCTGCTGGCCGCCATGTTCATCTATGGCGGCAGCCACAAGCTGATGGACCTGCCCGGAACCATGAAAATGTTTGAAGGCCTGGGGCTGCCGGGCTGGTTCGGCGGCTTCATTGGCGGGGCCGAGGTGCTGGGCGGCATCGGGCTGCTTATACCCCGCACGGTGCGCCCGGCCGCCATGGGCCTCATCATCATCATGATTGGGGCTGTGTTCATGCACGCCACCAAAATCCCCGGCGGGCTGGCCAAGGGCGTACCGGCCATTGTGGCGCTGGTGCTGCTGGTAGTGGTGCTGATGCTGCGCAGCCGTACCGCCGTGCGGGCCGTATAGCCGCGTGTAATTTCGACAAAGGAGGAATCTGAGGAGAATCGTCAGGACATCTTTCTCAGATTCCTCCTTCGTCGGAATGACAACCTGGCCTTGCCTCAAACCCAAACCATTGCCGCCCGGCCGGGTTGCTTGCCTTCTGGCCGGCCCGGCCGGGCTACTTGTGTGTTCCCCTCCCCATGAAAATCCTTTATAGCTACCTGCGCAACTACTGGCCGCTGCTGGTGCTGGCCCTCGGGCTGGCCGCCGTCAACCAGGTGTTCTCGCTGCTCGACCCGTACTTCTTTCGTCAGCTGGTTGACCATTTCACTGCCAAATACCCCGATATATCGGGGGTGCGGCTGGTGTCATTCTGGCCATTCTTCTGGGAGGCGATACCGCTCGTGGGCATCATGCTGGGCGTGGCTATGGTGTCGCGCATTGCCAAAAATTTCCAGGATTATTACGTCAACGTCATCACCCAGCGACTGGGGGCCAAGATGTATTCCGACGGCCTCCGCCACTCGCTGGAGCTGCCCTATCAGGTGTTCGAGGACCAGCGCTCGGGCGAGACGCTGGGCAAGCTCCAGAAGGTCCGCATCGATGTGGAGAAGCTCATTCAGAGCTTCGTGAACGTGCTGTTTACCGCCGTGGTGGGCATCGTTTTCGTGATGTGGTACGCCATCACGGTGTACTGGCCCATCGCGCTGGGCTACTTCCTTACCATTCCGCTGCTGGGCATTCTGAGCTTCTTTCTGAGCAAACGCATCAAGGTCATTCAGAAAACCATTGTGAAGGAAACCACGGCCCTGGCCGGCTCCACCACCGAAAGCCTACGCAACATCGAGCTCATCAAGAGCCTGGGCCTGGCTCAACAGGAAACCGAGCGCCTGAACGCCACCACCGACAAAATCCTGAAGCTGGAGCTGCGCAAAGTGCGCTACCTACGCTCGCTGAGCTTCGTGCAGGGCACGTTCGTGAATTTGCTGCGCAACATCATCATCATGATGCTGCTGTACCTGCGGGTGCAGAACCACATCAGTCTGGGCGAGTTTTTCTCGTTCTTCATCTACTCGTTCTCCATTTTCGGGCCGTTGCAGGAACTGGGCAACATCATCGGGGTGTACCGCGAAACGGAGATTTCGCTGGGCAACTTCCAAACCATCCTCGACACGCCCAAAGATGTTAAGCCGGTCCACCCCAAGTCGGTGGCGCACATCGACAACCTGGCCTTCGACCGCGTCAGCTTCCAGCACCTCACGGCCAAGGGCCGGGCGCTCACCAATATTTCCTTCGGGGTGAAGCTCGGCGAAACCATTGCCTTCGTGGGCCCCTCGGGCTCGGGCAAAACCACGCTGGTGAAGCTGTTGGTGGGCCTCTACCCGCCCCTGGCCGGCCAGATTCGCTACAACGGCATCCCCGGCGATGAAATCGACCTCGATGAGCTGCGCGAGCAAATCGGCTTCGTGACGCAGGACACCCAGCTGTTCGCCGGCACCATCCGCGAAAACCTGCGCTTCGTGGCCCCCCACGCCACCGACGAGGAATGCCTGCTGGCCCTGCACCAGGCGGCAGCCGATACGCTGCTGGCCCGCGCCCCGCTCGGCCTCGATACCGTCATCGGCGAGGGCGGCGTGAAGGTTTCGGGCGGCGAAAAGCAGCGCCTCAGCATTGCCCGCGCCCTGCTGCGCAAGCCCACGCTCATGGTGTTCGACGAAGCCACGTCGGCCCTCGATTCGCTCACCGAAGAAGAAATCGGCAAGACGGTGCGGGAGCTTTCCGGCTCGCGCCAGCACATGACCATCCTTATTGCCCACCGCCTCAGCACCATCCTGCACGCCGACCGCATTTTCGTATTGGAGCGCGGCCACATTGCCGAGCAGGGCGGCCACGCCGAGCTTTTGGCCCAAAAAGGCCTCTACTATGCCATGTGGCGCCAGCAGATTGGCGAGCGCAAGGAGGAGGACGCGACCAGCGCCGTGGCCGTTTAGGCTCCGCCTGTCATTGCGAGGCCGCAGGCCGTGCCAATCCGTTCTGTAAAAGCCAGGCACCTTCTTTTACCAGAAAGCCCCAGTACTTCGCGGTACTGGGGCTTTCTGGTGTTTAAAAAGGGCTTTGTCACGTCTCAGTACTGGTCGCTACTCAATCACTTGCGCCTTCGGGTCGAAATCGACGGTGGGCGGCTGAGGGTTCATGTCCTCCAAGGCGGCCACCACGATTTCGGTGATGGCCAGGTCGCGGCCCCACTTGTGGTTGGCGGGGATGACGAACCACGGCGCATCGGCCGGCGAGCACTGGCGCAGGGCCTCCTGGTAGGCGGCCTGGTAGTCGGCCCAATAGGCGCGCTCCTTGAGGTCGTTGGGGTCGAATTTCCAGTTTTTGGTGGGGTCGTCGAGGCGGGCCTGCAGGCGCTGGGCCTGCTCCTCTTTGCTGATGTGCAGGAAGAATTTGAGGATGCGCGTGCCGTTGTTCAGCAGCAGTTGTTCGAAATTATTGATGTCGGCGTAGTGCTGCTCGCAGGTTTTCTCGTCAATCAGCCCGTGCACGCGGGTGATGAGCACGTCCTCGTAGTGCGAGCGGTTGAACACGCCGATATGGCCCTTTTTGGGCGTCTCGGCATGAATACGCCACAGAAAATCGTGCTTCAGCTCCTCCGATGTGGGCGCTTTGAAGGTGGCCACCTGCACGCCAGCCGGGTTCACGCCCGTGAGCAGGTTCTGGATGGCCCCGTCCTTGCCGCCCGTGTCCATGGCTTGCAGCACGATGAGCAGGCTGCGCGAATGCTCGGCATAAAGCAGCTCCTGCAGCTCGCTCAGCCGCTGCCGCAGTTGGAGCAGGCGCGGGCTGGCCTCCTGCTTGTCGTCGGGCTGGTGCTTGAAGGGCGTGATATCGGCCGGGTCCACCTCGGCGAGGCGAAAGGACTTGCTGGTGACGGGAACGGCGGGGGTTTCGGGGAGTTTGAATTTCATGCTTGGGATGGATGGGGTGTTTTCTTTATTGCCTGGGATATGGTCCAAATTGTCATCCTGAGCGCAGCGAAGGACCTTATCACGCCTGCGTCGATTGAATTATTGCAAACTACTCAAGCGTGATAAGGTCCTTCGCTGCGCTCAGGATGACAGACGCAAAAAACCTACGCCCCGCCCACCAGCCGCGCAATTCCGAAGGCCGCTGCCGCCGCCAGCGCGCCCACCACGGCCATTTTCACGGCCCCGGCCACGGGGGGCTGCCCGGTCATGCGGCTCTTGAAGTAGCCAAACACGAACAAACACACCAGCGTGATGGCCGCCGACCACGCCAGCCCCTGCTGCGGCGTATCGGTCACGAAATAGGCGCTGAGCGGAATCAGCCCGCCCACCGCGTAGGCCATGCTGATGGTGACGGCGCTTTTGGGAGCCTGCTTGGGGTCGGGTTCCTCCAGCCCCAACTCGTACTTCATCATGAACTTCACCCACTGCTCGGGGTCGGCGGTGAGCTCGGCCACGGCCTGGCGGCGGGTAGCTTTCGAGAGGCCCATGTCAGCCAGTAGCTCGTCGACCTCGGCGCGCTCCTTGTCGGGCACCTCCTGCACCTCGCGGTGCTCGCGGCCCAGTTCCGAGGCGTAGTGCTCTACCTCGGTGCGGCCAGCCAGGTAGCCGCCCAGGCCCATGGCAATGCTGCCGGCCACGATTTCGGCCAGCCCCGCCGTAATGACCAGGCCGGACGACGACACCGCCCCGCTCAGCCCCGCCGCCAGCGCAAAGGGCACGGTCAGGCCATCGGAGAGGCCAATCACCACATCCTGCAACATGGCCGAACTGGTGAGGTGGTGCTCGGGATGCACGTCGTGCGGCAGCTGGGTGGTCGTTTGTGGCTCGGTCATAAGGGGAAATTTAAGAATGCGGCCTGAACCCGGCAAGGTGCTTTACGTACGTAGAAATAGAATTTTCGCTGCCGGAATATTTCGGCCGCATCCCTCACCTCACTCGTTTTTATCATTATGGCTGCTCCCGCCAAAACCGCTGCTCCCAAAACCGCTGCTCCCAAAAAAGCTGCCGCCCCGGCCGCCAAAAAGGCCCCCGCCAAAGCCGCTGCCACCAACACCGGCAAAGGGGCCGGCACCAACGCCGCCGTCGACATCCAGCCCATCCTCAACCAGCAAAACCACGCCCCCGCGCCCACCCAGCGCTACGGCACCGTGAGCCAGCGCCTGCCCATCGGCCTCGATGAGCAGACCCGCCAGAGCAGCGTGACCATGCTCAACCAGCTCCTGGCCGATACCATTACGCTACGCGACATGTACAAGAAGCACCACTGGCAGGTTGTAGGCCCCACTTTCTACCAGCTGCACCTGCTGTTTGACAAGCACTACGAAGAGCAGGCGGTGCTGGTCGATGCCATTGCCGAGCGTATCCAGATTCTGGGCGGCGTGGCCGTGGCCATGGCCCACGACGTGGCCGAGCTCAGCAGCATCCCCCGCGTACCCCGCGACCGCGAAGAAGCCCCCGTGCAAGTCTCGCGCCTGCTCGATGCCCACCAGCGCCTGCTGAAAAACTGCCACGACTACGCCGACAAAGCCGACGAGCGCGGCGACGACGGCACCAACGACCTCATCGTGAGCCAGCTCATTCGCACCAATGAGATGCAGGTGTGGTTCGTGTCGGAGCACGTGGTCGACTCCCCGCTCATTCAGGCCGAATAGGTTCGACAACCCGTTTC
>JAQBNT010000049.1 GCA_028288445.1 Hymenobacter sp.
GCGCAAAGAACGGTACGCATCGCGCAAAAAGGCCGTCATGCTGAGCGCAGTCGAAGCATCTCTACCGCAGTAGTAATCCAATCACAAGGATTTAGTATTGCGGTAGAGATGCTTCGACTGCGCTCAGCATGACGGTCATCTATCCCCTAGACCACCCCTACAGATACACCCGGAACGAGGTGCCCTCCCCTACTTCGCTCTCCACCTCGATACGCCCGCCGTTGCCCTGCACGATGCGGTTGATGAGGTAGAGGCCCACGCCCGTGCCCTCGGTGTGGGTGTGGAAGCGGCGGAAGAGCTGAAACAGCTCGTCTTGGTGGCGGTGCATGTTAAAGCCCAGGCCATTGTCTTCCACCAGCAACACGGGGCGGCCGGCATCTTTCCACACCGAAACATGCACCCGGCAGGGCCGGGCGGGGTCGGCGTACTTGAGCGAATTGCTGAGCAGGTTGACCAGAATGGTGCGCAGGTTGGCCCGCGAATACACCACCGTGGGCACGGCAGCGAAGTCGACCGTGACGCGGGCGCGGGCGGCCAGCATCTGGGGTTGCAGGGTTTGCAGCACTTCCTGGGTCACGTCCGGGAGGGACACGGGCTCGGTGGGCAGGCCCGCGTTTTGCTGCGTCTGGCCCACCAGGGCCAGGTCGTCGATGGTGGTGCTGAGCTGGCGCAGGGCCTCGTGCAGCATGGGCAGTAGTAGCTCCTCTTCGGCAGAGTCGGCGAAGGTGACGGCCTGCCGCAGCTCCTCAAACAGGCCCACGAGGTTGTTGACGGGCTGGCGCAGGTCGTGGCTGGCGGCGTACACGAAGTTGTCGAGGTCGGCATTGGTGCGGGTGAGCTGCCGGTTGGTGGTATCGAGGGCAGTATTGGCGGTGAGGAGGTGCTCGTTGGCCCGGGCCACCAGCTGGCGGCTGAGCACCTTGTCGGTGGTGTCCACAATGAAGGCGAGGATGCCCTGGGGCTGGCCGGCCTCGTTGGTGAGGGGCTGGTACACGAAGTCGATGAACCGCTGCCCGGGCTGGCCTGTGACGGCATCGTACAGCAGGGCCGGCATCTCAACCCCGACATAGGGCTGGCCGGTGGCAAACACCTCGTTCAGCAGTTCGATAAAGCCCTGCCCCACCACTTCGGGCAGCACTTCGGCCGCCGTGCGGCCCAGGCGCGCACGCCCCCCGGCCAGCGCCTGGTAGTTGGTGTTGAAGAAGGTGAAGCGGTGCTCGGGGCCTTCCAGGGTGGCCACCGAGGCGGGCACCTGGCTCAGCACCTGCGTCAGGAGCCGCTGCTGCTGGCGCAGGTGCTCGCGCTGCCGCTCAGCTTCGGCCAGGGCCTGGTTTAGCGCGTGGGTGCGGTCGGCCACCCGGGCTTCCAGCTCCTGGTTGAGCTCGTGCAGGGCCTGCTGGGTTTGGTGTAGCTCGTCGTTGTTGGCCAGGATTTCGGCGTTGGCCGCTTGCAACTCTTCGTTGGTGGCGGCCAGCTCCTCGTTGAGCTGGTTGGTTTGCTGCTCTTTCACCTCGATGAGGTGGCGGGTGCGCACCTGTTCGGTTACTTCCACCACCACGTCCACCACGCCGCGCACCGTGCCGTGGGCATCGTAGAGGGGCTGGTACACGAAGTTGTAGTAGGTGGTGCGCAGCTGGCCATCGCGGAGCATCACGGCCGGCACTTCGGTGCCGCTCACCGGCACCTGGGACTGGCGCACCTGCTGAATTTGCTCATCAAAGCCCTGGCCGCGTAGCTCGGGCACGGCTTCGAGCAGGGGGCGGCCCAGCACCTCGGCCAGGGGGCGGCCCCAGAGGGCGGCAATGCGCTCGTTGGCCACGGTGATGCGCAGCTCGGGGCCTTCAAACAGGCCGATGGCCACGGGAGCCTGCGTGAACAGCTCCTGCAGGCGGGTGCGCTCCAGCTCGGCCTGGGCCAGGGCAGACTGCTCGTGGGCCTGCCTTTCGCGCAGGGCCTGCTCCACGGGGGTGCGCACCTCGTCGGCCGTGTCCGAAAAGCTCACCAGCAGGCCGGGGCCCACGCGGCGAACGGCCAGGCGGTAGTAGGCATCGAAACCGTCGCGCTGGTAGTTGAAGTTGCGGTGGGCGGGCTGGCCCGAGGCCAGCGTGTCCCGGAAAAAATCGAAAATGCCGCCGGGCTCCGCCGTGCCGGGCACCAGCTGCAAGTGGGTTTGGGTGGGCCGGGCGGGCAGGTTCAGCATCCGCTGGGCGGCTTCGCTGAGCAGGGCAAAGGTAAAATCGGCCACCGTGCCATCGGCCGCGCGCACGGGCAGCAGCAGCACCAGCGCCGTGATGGAAGTGGCGAAGATGCCCGCCAGCAGGTCATCGGCCGGGAATTGGGCAAGCACTTCGGCGGGCAGGGCCGGCGGAACAGCGACGGAATCGGGCATTAATGCAGACGGGAAGGACTCAGGACCATAGCAGCGCTTATTCTACTACGCAAACATCGGGGCTGGCGGTTTATTCGGAAGCGTGCACCTCGTTTCGGACGCATCAAAAAAGGCCTTGCCGGAGTGGCAAGGCCTTTTTGTTGGACACATCGACAGGGGCGCTAGTAGCTCTCCTTCTGGAAGCCGAAGTTGCGCCACTCGGCGGCGTAGGTGTCGGGGAAGTTGGTTTTGATGTGCTGGCGCAGGGCGCGCAGCATCTTGCGCAGGGGCGCTTCCTGGGTGTTTTTGGTGCCCACGCTCACGGCAGTATCGCCGCGCACGTCGCTGGAAGTGGTGGCCAGCGGCGCATACTCGTCCACAATCTTCTTCCAGAAGGCGGTGCCATACTTGCCCTTGTCGTAGCCGGAGGTTTTGAGGGCCTTCACCAGCTTGGCCAGGTCCTTGGCGCGGGCGGGGCGGGCGGCATGCAGCTCGCCGGCCGGCGTGAGCCCAAAGGTGTCGTAGTAGGCTTTCGCCTTTTTCTTGGTGTCGTACTCCTCGGTGAGGAAGTTGCGCACGAATTTCAGGCTCTTGTTGATGAGCACGTCCAGCTCTTCAAGGCGGGCGGCGACGGGGCTCAGGTCGTCGTCGGCCTCGTCGGCCGTGCCGATGCTGGCACTGAAGGCCCGCACCGCCTCGCGGAACTGTGCCTTGCTGCACCAGAGCAGCGCCAGCAGCGGCGAGGCGTCCCAGGCATCGGCGGCCCGCAGGCCCACGGTGGCCAGTTCCAGCTCGCCGAAGGGAATCACGTCTTTGGTTTTGCCTTTTTTAGGCGTGGTAGAGCCGTTGGCTCCGGGGGTAGCGGGCGTCATATGAGACTGTTAAAAAATGAGTGGGAAAAGAATTACGGGGCTAATGTATTCCTTTTTCCGGAGCTTCGGCGGGCACTGGTGCTGCTGCCGGGCCGCCGGATTCCCTGCCAGGCAGTTCGGACTTCAAACTCGGCAGCAGGGACCCCTGCCGGGCAGTTTGGATTTCAAATTCGGCAGCAGGGCCCCCTGCCGGTGGGTTTGGAATTCAAACTCGGTAGCAGGGACCCCTGCCGGTGAGTTTGGAATTCAAACTCGGTAGCAGGGGTCCCTGCCGGGCCGGTTGTCCAAGAGTATATACCAAGCCTTCGGGCGTTCTCGTTAGCCGTTACTACATTTAGTCCTCAACCCTTTCCCTGTCATGAAAAACCGTCTACATCTCCTCGCCCTGGGCCTGGCCCTCGGGGCCGGCCTGCTGGGCAGCGCCTGCTCCAAAAAGACCCAGGATACCCCCACCCCGGCCGAAGTACCGGCCCCGCCATCCATCACCGGGCTCATTCAGCCGGCCGATGCCGTGCTGGGGGTGGCGGTCATAGATGACAACACCCACCAAACCATTGTAGGCGTTGCCCCCGACAGCAAAGGCGCGTATCGTTTCGAAACCATGCCGGCGGGCACCTACAGCCTGCACTTCAACGCCAAGCGCGGCTACGTGCCCCCCCGGGAGCAGAGCGTGACCGTGACGGCCGGCAAAACCACGGTGGTGCCCACGGTGACGGTGGTGCAGTCCACGGTAGCCTTTACCATCGATGGCGTCGCGGCCGCCCCTGCGTCCATCGATTTGATGTTATTATTCAGCCCAAAAAATTTCGACCTGATTTTCAGCAACGGCACCCTCGGGGCCACGCCCGATAGCTACGTGCTGCGCCTCTCGATGCCTTCCGCCTTGGCAGTCGGCACCTACAGCCTGAACGGCACCCCGGCCTTCGCCACCTTCACCGGGGCCGATTTGGTGACCTATGACTCCCGCGTGGGTACGCCCACGGCGCCGGCCGGCGGCACACTCACTATCACTTCCGTTTTCAACGTGCCCCCCTACCCCCGCTACGCTTCCGGCACGTTCAGCTTCACGGGCCGGGCCGCCGCCGCTGCGGGCAGCAAAACCATCACCGGCACGTTCAGCGACATTAGCTACTAAGTAGCGCTCCACATTGCCGTCCACGAAAAAGCCCCCGCTACGGAATTGCAGCGGGGGCTTTTTCGTGGCATTTTCGTTCCGGCTTACTTCAGCTGGTCGCCAATCACGGCCACGGCTTCGGCCAGGGCGGGGTCTTTGCGCAGGGGCTTGAGGAAGCGGGCCACGCGCTTGGCGGCCACGGAGTCGGCGGCCGGGCGGGCGTCGGCGGGCAGGGCGGCCACGTCGAGCACGGCCAGAGCGTTCTGGGCGGCGGTCTGCTGCTTGTTGATGGCGCGGGCCTCCACCTGCTGGGTGCGGTAGGCGGCCAGGTTCAGCGACAGCACGGTTTGCTTCTGGCGCAGGGTGGCGCGCTGGGCGGCCTCGGTGATGAGCTTGAAGCCGGGGCTGGCGGCCACGCGGGCGGCGCTGGCGGCCTTCAGCGGGGCCAGGGCGGGCAGCGTGTTGGCGGGCTGATACGTGGCGGGCGCAATCTCATCCCAAGGCAGCGGGTATTCCGATTCCTGCTCGCCCTTGGCGTAGGAGGCCAGCGCATCGGGCACCATTATGTCGGGCGTCACGCCCTTGAACTGGGTCGAGCCCCCGCTCACGCGGTAGAATTTCTGGATGGTGAGCTTGAGCGAGCCCAGCGGCTTGAGGGCGCTGGCCTGCTCATTCACGGCGTTGTCCAGGTCGAACACCTGCTGCACGGTGCCCTTGCCATAGGTAGTGCTGCCCATGATGATGGCGCGGTGGTAGTCCTGCATGGCCGCCGCCAGAATCTCGGAAGCCGAGGCGCTGTACTTGTTCACCAGCACCACCAGCGGGCCTTTGTATTGTACGGTGGGGTCGGTATCGGCCACGGGCTGGGCCGGGCCGCGGCTGGTTTTCACCTGCACCATCGGGCCGGTGGGCACGAATAAGCCGCCCATGTCCACGGCATCGCGCAGCGAGCCGCCGCCGTTGTAGCGCAGGTCGAGCACCACGCCGGCCACATTTTCCTTGCTGAGCTTGGCCAGCTCGGCCTTCACATCGGCCGCACTGCTGCGCCCGCCCTTGCCGCTAAAGTCGGCGTAGAAGCCGGGCAGGTTGAGGTAGCCATAGGTGCGCCCGCCCTGCTTGATGAGAGCCGACTGCGCATACGTGTCCTCAATCACCACCACGTCGCGGATGATGGGGATGACCTGCGTGGCCCCGTCGGGCTTGCGCACCGTGAGGCGCACCTCCGTGCCCTTCGGCCCGCGAATCAGCTTCACGGCCTTGTCGAAGCGCATGCCTTCCACGCTCACGGGCTCGGCGGCGCCCTGCGCCACGCGCAGGATGATGTCGCCCACCTTCAATTCGCCCTGGCGCGACGAGGCCGAGCCGGCCACGATGTCCACCACTTTCAGCTTGCCGCCGTCTTCCTGCAATTGCGCGCCCGTGCCTTCCAGGCGGCCACTCATGGTGATGTCGAAGTTTTCGCGGGCAATGGGGGCGAAATAGTCCGTGTGCGGGTCGTAGCTGTTGGCAATGGCCTCGGCAAAGGCGGCGAGGCGGTCGTTGGAGTCGGTTTGCAGCTGGTCGACGAATACGTCGTCGTAGTACTTGAGCACGCGCTTGCGGGCTTCGGCCTCCATCTCAGCGGGGGTACGGGTTTTCTCGGAGGTAGTAGCCGGCGAGGCCCCGACTTTGGTCGCGGCCAGGGGCTTGTCCTTCTTCTTGGCCTCGTCGTCCATCATTTCCGAGAGGCGGGCCAGGGTCTGGTACTTCAGCATCTTGCGCCACTGCTCGCGCTGCTCGGCGGCGTTGGCGGCGTAGGTGGCCTTGGCGGGGTCGGTTTCCCAGCTTTCCTGCACCGCGAAGTCGAAGGGCTGGGCCAGAATCTGGCGGTAGAGGGCCTGAATCTCGGGCATGCGCTTGGCTAGCAGCGCGCTCGTAGCGTCCAGAAACTCGTGGGTGCCGCCGCGCATCTGGTCGTCAATCTGGGTTTTGAACTGGCTGAGCTGGGCCACTTCCGGGGCCAGCAGCAGCTGCTTGTTCACGTCGATGCGTTTGATGTACAAGTCGTACACGCGCTGCGAAAACTGGTCGTCAATCTTCTCAGGCTGGTAGTGGAGCTGGTTCAGCCCCTGCATCATCACCCCAAGCACCACCTGGTCGCGCGGCGGCGTGCCCTGGTACACGGAGTAGGACGCCAGCCCCAGCAGGGCCAGCACGGAGGTGGAATATAATCCCAGTTTAAAGCGGGGGAATTGCATGCGAAGAGGTCTGGTGAAGCAAGGAGAATGGATTCGGCCGGGGCCGGCACCCGCGCCCGGGCGGGCCAAAGGGTAAAGATGATGCTTCCTTAACCAGAATCGCACCACTAATTGCTCCCAAAGTCGAAAAAGAACCGGCAAAGGTTGCGGAATGGAGCATCAGAAGCTCAGCGTGAGCTGCCGGCCGACGCCCTCCTGCTCATTGCTCAGGTTGGAAAGCGTGACGCCCAGCAGCCGCACGCCTTTTTCCAGCGGAAACAAACCCTCCACCAGCTCCCGGCAGATGCGTGCCAGCACCTCCGGTCCCGGCACCAGGCCCACGCCGCTGCGGCTCCGCGTAATCTGCTGGAAGTCGCCGAATTTCACCTTCAGCGTCACCGTGCGCCCCCGAATGCCGCTGCGCTGGCAGTATTCCCACACGTCTTCCAGCAGCGGCTGCAAGCCCTCCAGCAGGTCGGTGAACTCGTGCAAATCCTGCGCGAAGGTGGTTTCCGAGCCCACGGACTTGCGCAGGCGGTCGGCCACCACGGGCCGCTCGTCCTCGCCCCGCGCAATGGCGAAGTAGTAGCGCCCCACCTTGCCAAAGTGCTGGTGCAGCAGTTCCACCGACTGCGCCCGCAAGTCGGCCCCGGTGAAGATGCCCAGCTCGTTCATGCGCGCCGCCGTCACCGGCCCCACGCCGTGGAACTGGCCCACCGTCAGCCCTTCCACAAAGGCCAGTCCCTGCGCGGGCCGCACCACAAACTGCCCATTAGGCTTGCGGTAATCCGAAGCCAGCTTAGCCAGAAACTTATTATACGAAATGCCCGCCGAGGCCGTGAGCCCGGTTTCGGCCAGTATTTTGGCCCGAATCTCCCGCGCAATCTGGGTGGCCGAGTCCAGCTGTTTAAGGTTGTGCGTCACGTCGAGGTAGGCCTCATCCAGCGACACCGGCTCAATCAGCGGCGTGTACTCGGCGAAGATGGCCCGAATCTGGCGCGACACTTCTTTATACACCGCGAAGCGCGGCGGCACGAACACCAGCTCCGGACATTTGCGCAGCGCCGTGGCACTCGGCATGGCCGAGCGCACCCCAAATTGCCGGGCCTCGTAGCTGGCCGCCGCCACCACGCCGCGCTCCCGCGCGCCGCCCACCGCCACGGGCCGGCCGCGCAGCTCGGGGTGGTCGCGCTGCTCCACCGAAGCATAAAATGCATCCATATCCAAATGGATGATTTTGCGAATGGAGCTGGCAGTCACTATTTTTGCTATTTATTCCGGCAAAGATAAAAGGGCGGCAGCGGCGAGCGGAACCTTTGTTTCCAGCGCGTAGAGCGGGTTTCAGATTTCAGGAATCTCATTTCCTGAACACCGATTTGATTGATTACCAAAACTTACCAATAAGACAATCTCAACAATTCTGTTTTTATTGATAATTCTTTTACGTACTTTTGAATTATCAAACCTTGTGGGGTGGCGGAACTGGCAGACGCGCTAGCCTATCTCGCTAGTAAAATTAGAGGTTCGAGTCCTCTCTCTACAGCAACAATCCTGGTCGCAACAGCGGCCGGGATTTTTTGCGTTCGGGGGTTTTTGTTAGTAATCGGTGTGTCCATCGCGAGCAGCCGGGGGAAGCACGCATCATGTGCTATGCGGCGCTTTGCCGGCGCGCTGCTTTTTTCTTCGGTTTGGGCCGGGCCTTTTTGCGGCGGGGCGGCAGCCGCTCCCGTTCTGCCTTGCGCTCGGCCCGTATGAGCAGGCGCTCGGGCAGGCGGGCGATGAGGCGCTCGCGCACGTACTGCGCCAGGCTGGACAACGGCACCAGCTGCGTGGTGCGCAGGAAATTGCTGACTTCGCGGCTCCGCAGCGTGCTCACGCCCGTGAGGCCCCGCGCCAGCAAAAACTGCTTCACCTCTTCCAGCAACAGCAGCTTGGCCAGCGGCGCGCGCTCCACGGTGGCGTTGTAGCCGGCGGCGCGGTGCGGGCGCAGCCCCTCGGCCGTGGCCACCAGAATGCCCACCCACTCGGGCAGCAGCGGCAGCAGCTTGGGCAGGTGCTTTTTGGTGATGATGAAGGTGACGAAGTCGTAGACCTCGCCGTAGCAGCGCAGCTGGTTGGCCACCCGCTGCAAGGTGTCGCCGTCGCCCTTCACCTCGTAGCCGTGCATGAAATCGGGGGTAATGTGCACTACGTCGGCGCGCGTGGTGCCGGTGGGCAACTCGTCGATGTGCACTCCGCCCGTGAGAAGCGGGTAAAGCAGGGCGCGGATTGCGGGGTCGTTCATGGC
>JAQBNT010000069.1 GCA_028288445.1 Hymenobacter sp.
CGTCCGGTTTTACTACCGATGTGCCGCCCTCCAGGTACGACCCCGCTGGGGCTACACAACGTTGGCGGCAAGCCATTAGCTAATGAATGGTTTGCCATGTCGGCCTTTTTTTTAATCCGCTGGCTACTGCTCGAATAAGGTGAGACGCGTGCTGGTTGATTGGGTCATCAGGCGCTAGGGCCAAGGCTTTTGTAATCAATTCAGTTGCACCCAAGTCGTCGCCAGTCACCAATAGATTAATGGCATGATTGCACATGAGGCCCGCGTCATCGGGATTAATCGAAAGGGCTGCGGCCGAATACTGCGCTGCTAAGTTGGGCTGTCCTGCATCCATCGCGGCAATCGAGGCTTCGCGTAGCACATCAGGATGCTGTGGCTGTAGGAGAGCGGCTTCTGCAAAGCTGGCAAGTGCAGTGGCGTGTTCCCCCAACCCCTGATGTGCTTTGCCTAAGGCCCAATGCGTTTGCCAGTGCGATGGGACCATTTCCAGGCATTTGTTAAAATGATTGATGGCACGTCGGCCTTTCCATCTTTGCCAGAAGCTCGGCTTAAGTGATTCTTTATCTTCTAGAATGACCACGGCCTGCATTAGCTCCCAGCCCTTATCAAAGTGCTGATTGAAAACTAGGACTATGTCATCAGATAGCGAATGGCTCATATGACAAGAGTAGGAGTAACAATTTCAGATGGCGCGGAGCCCCAGCCCCGCGCCATCCCTAAAAACCTCCCTACACCATCCTTCGCACCACCACCGTGGCCTGCCCGCCGCCCTGCCCCGCAAACTGCGCCGTCAGGTACCGCGCCGTTTCCGGTCCCAGCTGCTCCCGCGTGAGTTTCGTCACCGCGCCGGCGGGGCAGGAGAGGGGCGTCGTTTGGGCCCCGTCCTTCTGGGCCATCCACAGCAGCAGGGGCGTAGCAGCGCGGTTTTCCACCGTGATGGTGTAGGCCGGGCCGTAGTTCGTGTTGGCCAGGCGCACGGCGACCCCGTCGCCCACCGTCACCGGAATGGTGCGCACGATGCGCGGCTTCCCATCCGTGTTCACCCGGTACTGGCTGGCCACCTTGCGCCGCTTGTTGGCCACGGCGAAGGCCTTGCCCAGTTCGGCCCACCGGAAATCCGGGTCCGTATCGGTGCGCTGGCCCACAATCAGGGTCTGCATCAGGCGCAGGGCCGCGCCCAGGCGGCGCAGCAAATCGGGCAGGGCCAGCGTGGCCAGGCGCGGCGCGGCCTGGGCCAGGGTCTGGGTGTCCTCGGCCTGCTCAAACAAGTCGGCCGCGTCGGCCGGGGCCGAAATCACGGCATCGGTCAGGCGGAAAGCCTTGCGCACCGGCTCGGGCAGTGCCCGCACGGCCGCCACCAGGTCGCGCACGTGGTTCACGTCCTCGGTGGCCTCGCCGTAGCGCACGTCGGCATACGAGAGCGTGAATTGCCGCTTCAGCCCGGTATCGCCCTGGCTCAGGGCGTAGCCCACGGCGCGGGCCGAGAGCGTGGCCGTGGTCACGGCCATCGTTTCGCGGGCCTGGTCCTTGGCCGACGTCGCGGGCGCGCCGTCCCGGTCCTGGGCCGCCTGCTTGGCCGCAATGGCCGTCACCAGCTCGGCGCGGTCGGTTTCGGCGGCTTGCAGCGGCTCAAAATCGGCCAGCTCTTTCGGGAACTTGGCCACGGCCAGGCCCACGCGCTGGCCACTTTCGAAGAGGGAGGTGTCTTGGTGGTGCATAAGGGGTAAACGAATGGTGAATTAGTGGAAAGCGAATGTAATAATTCGTAGCAATAGTTGCGCTTAGCCGCTGGCTGCGTTGGGCCTGCTACGGATGAGAAAGAGCATTCACGGCCTCCCGTGCCCATTGCCGGAGCAGATAATTTTGTGATTCGCCCCCGCGTGGTGCCTACCTCCCCGCCCGTGGCACCCACCGACCCCCGCGTGATGCCTACCTTCCCCCGCGTGGCACCTATCGACCCCCGCGTGGTGTCTACCTTCCCTTGCGTGGTGCCTACCGCTCCCCGCGTGGTGCCTACCGACCCTTGCTTGGTGCCTACCTTCCCTTGCTTGGTGCCTACCGACCCCCGCGTGGCACCTACCGCCCCCCGCGTGGTGCCCGCCCTCCCTCGCCCCCCAAACCACCCCACTCACCGGCTCGCCGCCGCCGTTCGCTGCCCCGGCACAACCCTTGGTTATCAGGACCGGTAAGACAGGGCTCATTCTCACCCTCAACTATTCCGTTTCTCCGTCCATGTTCAACCTATCCGTCCCCTCCCCCCGGCGGCCCGCCCGCCTGCTGGCCGCCGCCGCCCTCCTCAGCACCGCCGGCCTCGCCGGCCTCAGCAGCTGCGGCATCAGCGAGCAGGTGCAGCAAGCCAAAGCCTTCAAAAACGTCGACGTGCGCCTCGTGGGCATCGAGCAGGCCACCCTGGCCGGCATCGACGTCACCAACGTGCGCCAGGCCTCCGACCTCAGCACCGTCCAGAAAGCCGCCCTGCTCGCCGGCTACGCCTCCCGCAACCTCCCCCTGCGCCTGCGCCTCAACCTGGAGTTCCGCAACCCCAACGACGAAACCGCCGCCCTCAACGAGTTCGACTACATCGCCCTTCTCGACGGCAAGGAAGTAGCCAAAGGCCGCACCACCCAGCGCATCGAAGTCCCCGCCAACGGCGGCGTCGCCACCGCCCCCATCACCCTGGAAAGCAACCTGCGCGACGCCGTGGGCGACCAGACCGAGGAAAGCCTGGCCAACTTCGCCCTCGGCCTCGCCGACGGCGACCGCCAGCCCGTGCGCCTCACCCTGCGCCTCAAGCCCACCTTCATCACCAACAGCGGCCGCCGCATCTCGCCCGGCGGCTACACCACCGTCGACAAAGAATTCCGCGCCGCCGACCTGATTGATGCCGCCGCCCGCCGCGACTCGGCCAAGGCCCGCCCCTAGTTCAGGGGGTAGGGTTGAATAAGAAAAAAGCAGCTCCGCGTAAGTGGAGCTGCTTTTTTCGTGGTGAGTTGTTGGCATAGAATCGAGCAGGCCGAACGTCGCTGCGCTCTGTAACGGGGGGGTAGGAAGTCAAACCCCCGCCAAAAAAGCAGCCCCATGCCGTGGGGCTGCCTTTGCATGCAAACCGACCGGCGAAACTACTCCGCCACCACGGCCAGCGGCGTGGCGCGGCGGCCCCCGTAGGCGGCCACGGCGGCGCTCAGGCCCAGGCCCAGCGCCGCCAGCAAGGCCGCTTTCGAGAGGCCCTCGGCGGCTTTGTCGCCGGCCTCGCGGGCAGCGGCTTCGGCCTTCACCTTGCCTTCTTCCAACTTGGTGCGGGCGGCTTTGGCCGTTGCAATCCAGTTGTCCACCACCTGCTCGGCTTCGGCGCGGCTCTTGCCGGTGCGCTGCACCACCACGTTCACGGCCGCGTCGCGGTCGGCGGCGTTGCCAATGTTCTCGGCCTTGCTGGTGAGGCGGTCAATGAGCTCGTCGAAATTGTCGTCGGCGGCCATGGGGTCGGCGGCGCTCTGGCGGGCTTCGGCCTTGGCGTCGCGGCCGGCGGCTTTGGCCTCGCGCGCCAGCTTATCGGGGTTCAGCTCGGCCTTGCCGGTCTGGCGCAGCAGCTTGCGGGCCTCGCGCTTCAGGTCGTTGGTGTCGATGCCGCGTTCCTTCAGCTCGCCCTTGATGGCCTCGCCGGCCTCCGGGGCCACGGCCGCAATGCCCTTGCCCATGCCCGAGAGGGCCCGGCCGGCCATCCCCGTCACACCGCCAATGATGCGGCCCACGGCCGTCGTGAGCAGGTAAAAGGTAAGCAGCGTCACCACCGCCCACGTCAGCAGGCCGTGCAGCAGGCCATCGGTGCGGCGCGGAATGCCCGCCAGGCGGCTGGCCACCGTGGCCCCCACATAAATGGATGCCAGCGAGCTCACCAGCCACCAGCTGCCCGCCCCAATGCCGATACCGGCCATCGGGTTTTGCTCCTGCAAGGGGTCAATAGTACCCAGGCCGATGCCCAGGCCCAGCAGGCTCAGCGAAAGCTGGATAACCAGGGCCAGCACCGCGCCGGCCAGCACGGCGCCCCAGGAAATACGCTTGGCCAGCGGCGCTGCCGCCGGATAGCCTGCCGCCAGCGCGTTGCGGTCGTTCAAATCAGAAAGAGTGGACATAGAAAATGGGGTGGTTTGGAAGCGGCCGTCCAGCCGCGTAGATGAAGTAAAAAGCCCCTAAAATGGCTCTCAACCGCATACGCCCCGCCTACGGCCGAGTTTGTCAAAGGTCCTTTTCGCCAAGCGGGTGGCCCCGAAAACCAAGCGAATGGCCATTCTCAGCCAGCGGGGCCCCAATGGTCGCCCGGCAGTTCCCTCCCCAGTCTGCCAGCGGACACTTGCCCGGTTTCGAACAGTTTTTTCTCTTGCTTATCAGCTATTATAATAAGTTATTTTTTGAAAATCAAATGATTAGCGTTCTGGCACAACAATGGAAATAACCTGGTTACCCCCGGCCCGCCACCGCTCAAAACCGGACACCCGCCGGGGACAAACCCCCTCCATTCTCCATCTTTTTACTGCTTGTTGCCATGACCCTCGCCACCCACCTCCGCCCCGCCCTCCTCGCCCTGACCGCCGTGGTCAGCTTCGCCGCCCAGGCCCAGCAGCCCCAGCCCGTGCAGGTCACCCAGCCCGATGCCGCCAGCCTGCGCGTCCGCATCTACAACGCCTCTCCCCGGCCCATCACCATGCGGGTCGAAAACCTCAGCACCGCCACCCTCATCCTCGACGAAACCCACCGCCTGCCCGCCTACGGCACCCTGCTCAAGTTCAACACCCTGCCCAGCGGCCGCTACGCCCTCACCCTCCGCGTCGGCCCCGACCGCTACCGCTACACCATCCAGGTCGACAACCAAGCCCCCGGCCGTGCCACCATCGCCGTGCGCGAAACCACCACCCGCCGCGTCGAAAGCGGCCTGGCCGCCCTCTAAGCGGCCCCGGCCCGCTACAATCCCAACAATTCCTCGGCCGCCGCGAAGGGCGTGAGCCCGCCGGCCGCCACCGCCGCCTGCACCGCCGGCAGCCGCGCCCGCACCTTCGGGTCCTGATAAAACCGCGCCTCCAGGGCCTGCGCAATGCTTTGGTGCAGCCACTGCAACTGCTGCTGCTGCCGCCGCTGCCCGAAATAGCCACTGGCCCGGGTAGCGGCGGCATAGGTTTCAATCACCTCCCACACCGCCCCAATGCCCGCCCCCTCCACCGCCGAGGTCAGCAGCACCGGCACCACCTGCCCCGACGGCGCCGCCGGAAACAGGTGCAGCGCGCTCTGGTAATCCACTTTGGCGCGCCGTGCCGCCTGCTCGTTGCCGTGGTCGGCCTTGGTGATGCACAGCGCATCGGCCATCTCCATAATGCCCCGCTTCACGCCCTGCAACTCATCGCCGGCCCCGGCCAGCATCAGCAGCAGGAAGAAGTCGACCAGCCCGTGCACCGTCGTTTCCGACTGCCCCACGCCCACCGTCTCCACAATAATCACGTCGTGGCCCGCCGCTTCGCACAATAACAGGGCCTCCCGCGTGGCCCGCGCCACCCCGCCCAAGCTGCTGCCCGCCGGCGAGGGCCGGATAAACGCCGCCGGCTGGGCCGCCAGCCAGGGCATCCGCGTCTTGTCGCCCAAGATGCTGCCGCCCCCGCGCTGGCTGCTGGGGTCCACCGCCAGCACGGCCAGCTTCAGCCCCTTTTCTTCAACCAGATACCGCCCCAGCGCCTCAATAAACGTGCTTTTGCCCACCCCCGGCACCCCCGTGATGCCCACCCGCAGGCTGCGCCCGGTATCCGGCAGCACCGCCCGCAACACCTCCTGCGCCAGGGCGTGGTCACTAGGCAGCGTGCTTTCGACGAGGGTGATGGCCCGGCCCAGCACCGTGCGGGAGCCGGCCCGGATACCAGCGGCGTACTCGGCGGCGGAAAGGCGTTTGGGAGGCAATGTTCGGGCGGTTGGCGTTAGCTTGCGGATGGTTTGCGGCGGGGGCATATCCCGCTGCAAACTAACCACCCCTTAGCGCATTTCTGCATGAAAGTCCCTTACCGTCTCTTATCGCTGGCCGCCGGGCTGGCCCTGCCCGCCACCGCCTTCGCCCAAAACGAGCTCAGCAACTTCTCGGCCACGGGCCGCGGCGGCGTCATCAACACCTTCGCCACCGACTACCAGGCCGTCGGCATCAACCCCGCCAACCTGGGCCGCAGCACCAACTTCCGCGTCGCCTTCACCATCGGCGAAGTAGGGGCCGGCATCGGCTCACAGTCGCTGAGCAAAACCACCTTCAAGCACATTCTCTACGACGGCAGCCAGAGCATCGGCACCGCCGAAAAAGCCACCTTGGTCGACCAACTCTCCGGCGACAACGTGCTGAACCTAAACCTCGACACCAACCTCTTCGGCTTCGCCGTCACGCTGCCCAACGGCCTCGGCGGCCTGGCCTTCAGCAGCCGGCAGCGCATCGCCGGCCACCTCGCCCTCAACCGCAACGCCGCCGACATCATCATCAACGGCCAGAACGCCGCCGTGGTGAAGCAGTACTACCCCACGCCCAACACCAGCAGCACGCCCACCCCCACGGCCGCCAACGCCCCGCTCATCTCCACCGTGCTCGACGGCACCAGCATCCAGGCCTCCGTCACCAACGAGTTCAACGTGGCCTACGGCATCCAGGTGTACCAGAACGAGGCCCTGAAAATAGCCTTAGGCGCGGGCTACCGCTACATCCAGGGCATCGGCATTGCCGACATCCGGGTGAGCAGCGGCAACCTGACGGCCTACACCTCGCTCTCGCCGGTGTTCGATGTGAACTACGGCAAGCTGGCCAGCAACACCGCCAACTTCAACTACGAGTCGGGCTCGGGCCTGAAACCCGTGGGCCACGGCAACGGCTTCGACGCCGGCGTATCGGCCGAAATTGGCAAAATGTTCCGCTTCGGCGCTTCGGTCACCGACATGGGCTCGATGACCTGGACCGGCAACGTGCTCGAAGCCTCCGACCAGAAGCTCCAGCAAACCGCCTCCACCGGCGTCACCACCTACAACGTGCTCAAGGAAATCAGCACGCAGTTCGACACCGACAAGCAAAACCTGTTCACCTACACCACGGCCAAAGAGCGCACGGCCGCCCTGCCCGCCAAGCTGCGCCTGGGCGGCGGCATCCGCATCAACAAGTTCTTCGAAGCCGGCCTCGACGTCACCGCGCCCCTCAACAAGGTGGCCGGCAACCTCACCACCACCTTCGTCGGCCTCGGCGTCGACTACAAACCCTTGAACTGGCTGAAACTAAGCAGCGGCTTCACCGGCGGCGCGGGCTACGGCAAGAGCCTGCCGCTGGGCCTCACCATCGTGTCGCCCATCTGGGAAGCCGGCATCAGCACCCGCGACGTAGTGGGTTTGCTCAGCGAAGACTCCCCATACAGCTCAGTGGCCTTCGGCGTGCTGCGCTTCAAGATTGGTGCCAGCGAGTAAACGCTTCGCTTAATGAGGAATTAGGAATGAAGAATTGCCACTGGGTAATTCTTCATTCCTAATTCCTCATTCTTCATTAAGCCGAAGGCGTCAAGGCACCACCACAAACGCCGGCAACCCCAGCTTGCTGCGGCGGCCGCCCAGCTTCAGCCCTTCGTCCACGTACTTGCAGTCCTTGCCGGCCACGTTGGGCTGCTCAATCACGCCGAGGTTGGGGTTGTCCTCGCGGGCCACGTAGATGCGGCCATCCGGCCCGAGCTGGAGCGCGCCGATTTTGCGGTTGGCCGACTTGCCCACCAGCACCGGCGGGCTGGCTTTCTTCGCCAAATCGAACTGCCAAATCTGGGTTTCGCCGCCGCCCAGGCCGTTGCAGGTACCGTACAGGAACTTGCCATCGGGCGAAAACTCCACGCCGTAGGCCTCCGCGTAGGGCCCGAAACCACGCGGGTTGCTGACCTTGCCCGTGCTGCGGTCAAAGTCATAAATCTCGAATTTGTTGGTTTCCTTCCAC
>JAQBNT010000071.1 GCA_028288445.1 Hymenobacter sp.
CCCCCGCGTCGGCTTTGGCTGGCGCGGGGGTTTTGCGTTTTAAATCAGATGGAAAAGAAAAATAAATTCGCGGCATTACTGTGGCTGCCATTGTTGGCCCTATGTTATTGGGTGTTGCCGCAAGTACCACTGGATTTTGCATTAAAAACCACCGGTATGTTTCATGATGAAATAGACACTTTTAGCGGAAAGTATTCTCGTCCAGGAATTGAACGCCCTGCCAAAATGAGATTAGAAAAAGGGAAGTTAGAGAGTGTAATTATGATTGGAGATTCGACCGTTTCCTTTGTTTTAACACAGCTTGAAAAGCGAGAGCTATATCTGTTTTTACAGCAGATTAATTATGCTTATTATCCAGATAATATTTCGGCCAAATGTGAGCATCAAATTGTTCCATCTCATAAAGTTGAGTTAGTTGTTAGGGCTAATAATGAGATTAAGCACATTAGTTACGAGGATGGTTGTGAGGACAACACCACGCAGAATAAAGAACTCAGACATTTTATTAACTCGCTTTATGAAATTGCGAAACGACATGAAGCGGTTCGACGATTGCCAGAAACTATGATGTTCGATTTATAAATTTTGCTGGTCCGTTATTATGGTCATCATCAAGCTACAGCCGCTGCGCGAGTTTCTCGAAGCGTACCCCGATGCCCGCGCCAGCCTTAGCCAGTGGATTTCGACCGTGGAGCGAGCCGATTGGGGAACGCCGAATGAGTTAAAAGCCGTTTACCCCAATGCCTCGTTGGTTGCTAATGACCGGGTGGTATTCAACATTAGCGGCAACAAATACCGCTTGGTCGTCCTGATTATATACCGAGTCCGCACAGTGTTTATTCGCTTCATCGGCCCACACAGCGCCTACGACCAGCTCGATGTTGCCACCGCTTAAGTATCTTCCGTTATGCTAGCCCTCCAAACCATTACCACCGTTTCTCCCATCCGCACCGATGCCGAACTGGCGCAGGCCCACCTTCGGCTGGATGAATTGATTGCCGCGAGTGCTTACGATTCGCTCATTCAGGATGTGCGCGACGAGTTTGAGGTATTGACCGCGTTGATATACTACTACGAACAGCGCACGCGGAAATCGAAAGAGTTTGAAGTATAGCTGCCCCTGCCATGACCAAAGCCCGCGTCCTCGAAATCGTCCAGCAACTGCCCGACAACTTCGAACTGGAAGACCTGTTCAAACGCCTGTTGTTTCTACAGCAACTGGAGTGGCGGTTGGAGCAAGCGGCAAAGAATGATGTTGTGTCATTTGAGGAGGCCCGTAAGATTCTCGGTTCCTGATAAGACTCGACTAAAATAGAGAAAGGGCACCCACGCCATGCGCGGGTGCCCTTTTCCATTGCCCAATAACTCCCGAAACCTAAGCCGCTTTCGCTGCGGCAGCATCACCGGCTTGCTCCCGACGCACCTGCTGCAGAATCTTGCGCAGCGTGTAGTCTTTCAGCTTGGCATCGCCGCTGCTTTTGTAGAGGCTTTTGCCGTCGTCCATCAGTTCCTTCATGGGCGCGTAGAGGGTGCGGAACAGCTTCACGTTGTCGGCCGTGAGCAGGCGCTGGTCGCTCAGGCTGCTGCCCTGGGCGGTGCTGTCGGCCACCAGCTTGTCGTAGAGTTCCTGAATCTGGGCGTTTTCTTCGGGTTTCTGCCCCTTGTCGGCGAGGGGTTTTTGATTGGCCTCGATGTTCTGGAGCAGCGTGCGCAGCGACTCGGCCAGGCCCTCGTGCTCGTGGTTGTTGCGGTCGCGCCGCACGGGCTCGATGCCGAATTTCTTGGCCGCCACCGTGAGGCCCTCGGCGCGGCGCAGCCGGGCTTCGAGGCGGTTGAGGAGCTGCGGCAGGGCCTCCAGCAGCGTTTCGATGCGGGCCGTGATGGTGCCGCGCTGGGCCACGGCCACGCTGCTGCGCACCGCTTTCTCCACGGCCAGCGTGGCCGCGTCGTATTTCTCCAGGAACTTGGGTTTGTAGTCCTCGGGCAGCAGGTCTACAAAGTCGTCGCGGTCGCGCTGGTAGCTGGCGCGCAGCAGGCGGGAGAGGGGCAGCAGCTCGCTGATGCGGAAGGCAAACGGTAATTGAAGGGCATCCATTGAAAAGTGGGTAAAGGTGATGGAAATGAGTGCCGTAATAGTACGGTTTTTTCTCAGCATCATTGGATGGGCCGCCGGAGCCGTTGGCTGGGTTTCCGGAAGCGTTGACGCGCTTGCGGAGGCGTTGGCTGACTGGCCGGGGCCGTTGGAACAGTTTTCGGACCCGTTGACTGCTTTGCGGAAGCGTTGGACGACTGGCCGGACCCATTGACTGCATTGCGGGAGCGTTGGACGGGTAGCCGGGGCCGTTGACTGACTTGCGGGGCCGTTGACTGGCTTGCGGGAGCGTTGACTGACTTGCGGGGCCGTTGACTGGCTTGCGGGCGCGTTGACTGACTTGCGGCACCATTGGCTACGGCAGCGGCCGCCTATATTTAGCCCCGCAGTTCTTCCCACCGCGTTTCGCTCCATGCCCAGACCTGTTGCATGACGAAATCACGCAGGATTTTCCCGTCCCTGGCGGGGGCCGCAAACTACCCTTGTTCCACTTCGCATCCCGCTTTCCTTTCTAACCACTCATGGGCTTTCGCAACTTCGTCAAATACCTGTTCAGTCCCGTTCCGCTCGATTATAAAGGCCCCGAAGCTGGCTGGTACGTGGTGCCCAATTACAGCCAGTTCACCTACTCGTCGGTACGCGGCGATTTCCGGCTGGTGCCGCTGGCCAAAGGCTGTTTCGCCGCTGCCTGGAAAGATTTCGTGCTGGTGCGCGATGCTGGCGGCCGGCCCCTGTGGCGGGCCAATGATTGCGGCTACACCGTGGCGCCCAGTGCCGACGGCCGCCAGCTCCTCGCCTACAGCGCAAACACCCAGGAGCTCATTCGCTTCGATACCGACACCGGGCGCGAGCTGGCCCGCACCCCCGTGCCGCCCGTGCCCCCGCCCGCCCCCGGCCAGGACCCCAGCCCCGGCTGGGTGCAGCAGCTGATAGCCCGGCCCGATGGCACGGTGCTCGTGCTGATGATAGCCGGCGTGGGCGTGCTGGCCCCCGACGGCCGCCACTGGCAGGCCTACCACCAGGGCTTCATGCCGGCCCAGGAATACCCGTCCATGCTCGGCGGCATGGTGTGGCAGCCGGCCCGCCCCCAGCAGCTCCTGGTGATGAGCGACGCCGCCGCCGTGGTGCTGGACCTGAGCACCGGCACCGTGCTGCGCCAGGCCCCGCTGCCGGGCGTGGCGGTGCTGCCGGGGCCCCTCGGCCAGCAGCCGCTGCTCTACTGCTACCACCCCGAAAGCTACCTGCTCCTCGACCCCGACACCCTGGCCACCACGCGGCACTACCCCTTCGAGGGGCTGCAAGGCGTGCGCACCCAGGCCGAAGACCAGCACCAGCGCAGCAGCACCGCCTGGGAAAAGCGCGCCCTGCTCAGCCCCGGCGGCAAGTACCTGCTGGCCATCGACCGGTCGGGGCTGGTGTGGCTCTTCGATGCCACCAGCGGCTACAAGCTGCGCCTGTTCCGCCGCGAGCTGCTCAACCACGCCTACGACGTGCTCTGGCTAAACGAGCAGCAGTTCCTGGCCCTCACCAACCGGGGCCACGTCGTGAAAGTCGACGTAACGCAGCTGGAAGCCGTGTTCGACGTCACCGACTTCAGCGCCGCCGACGATGCCCGCTACCTGCCGGCGCAGGATGCCGCCGCCCGGCGCAGCGCCCCCAGCCAGGCCCAGGTGGTGGCCGCCCTCGACACCCTGGCCACCACCCCCGATGCCGCCGCCTACGCCCGGGCCTGGGATACGATTCACTACACGCCGGTCGGCTTCGACTGGGGCCTCCACCTCACCCCCGCCCGCCTGGCCGGCGCGTTCCGCCAAACCACCTGGATGCTGCCCGCCAGC
>JAQBNT010000088.1 GCA_028288445.1 Hymenobacter sp.
TTAACGGCCGAAATCGTCCTGCACGCGCACGATGTCATCCTCATCCGACGGGTTATCCGCATCGGTGTGTTGCCAGATTTCGGCCAGAATGCCCCAGTCTTTGAGGCCCACGAGGCGGTGGCGCTCGCCCTGCCGCAGGATGATGCGCTCGCCCACTTGCAGGCTTTTCACTTCGCCCTGCTCATCGGTTTCGCTGGTGGCCACGCCCACCGGGCCCTGCACCACCTGCCAGATTTCGGCGCGGCGGTGGTGGTACTGCCAGCTCAGGCGCTGGTGCGGGGCCACTATCAGAATCTTCGGGCTCAACCGGCCCGAAATCCGCAGGCTATCCACCAACAGGCCATCGAAATAGGTGTTGGCAAATTCCTGGGCCTGGGCTTCGTCAATCACAAAAAACCCGCCCCACGGGCGCGTGGGGTCTTCTTTGGCAATGGTGAAGCCTTGCTGCTTCAGCGTCTCGGCTACCTGGTGGAACAGGGCGCGCTTTTGAGAGTCGGGATTGGACATAGGAGTTGGGTTTCGTGATTAGGCAAACATAACGAAATATGTATTCTTTTCTTTTTTATACCAGCTGGCTCCAGGCGGCTAGCTCAAACCGCACCTCGCCCCTCCTGGTGCGGCCGGTTTCGCGCCAGCCGGCCCGGCGGTAGAAGCCTTCGGCGCGCGTGCCCGGCGCGGTGCTCAGCCACACGGGCTCGGTGGTTTGGCCGAAATACCAAGTCAGCATTGTGTTGTGCAGAGCGCGTCCAATGCCTTGGCGGTCAAAGTCGGGATGGATAAATAATGCCCAGATGCTGTGGTCCTGCAAGTCGGCAATGGCGAAGCCAACTACTTGCCCGCCTACTTCGGCCACCCAGCCCTTGCCGCGTTGCGTGAGGTAGGCCACGTAGTCTTCATACGTCACCAACGCCGGGTTACTGAGCGCGTTTTCCCTCACGGCCAGCCGAATTTCTGACATGCGCGGAATATCGGCTACCTGGGCTTCGCGGATTTTCGGGGGTGCATGTGTGGCGGCAAATGGCTCCATCTTTCTGTCTTAATACGTTTTGCTCGCGTCGGCCGGCACCACCACCACATAATCGGCCACGTTCACCTGCTCCTTTTCCAGCGTCAGCATCTGCTCCTGCGTCACCACGCTGATGGTTTTCACGCGCAGCCGGGGCGCGTACTGGTGCAGCCAGGCCACGATGCCGTCGTGGTGGTCGGAGTGGTAGCTGCCGTTGAGGTGCAGCATGGTTTGGCCGGGCGCGAGGCTGGTTTCGATGAAGTGGGCCATGGTGGCATCCTTCAGGGCCTGGGCCTGGATGATGTTCTGGGCTCCGCCGCCGTGGGCCTGGCCGGCACCGCCGAACATGGCGGCCATGTTCTTGTAGCCGGGCAGGTCGTAATCCACTTTTAGGGGCAGCGGGGCGAGCAGGGCGCGGTCATTAGCGGGCAGCTTGTCGAGGGCGGTGAGGCTGCGCTGGGCCACGGTTTTGGCGAAGGGGCGCGGGGCGTTGGTGCCGATGACGGGCAGGTGGTTTTCGCGGGCAAATAGGAGCAGCGGGCGGTAGTCGGTGGCGTAGTTGGGCCACGGGCGGGCCTGGCGCTCGAAAGCGGTATCGGCCAGGGTGCCGGCGGCGTACTGAGCCACCAGCGGCTGCACGTCGCGCTCAAACATCTCCATGCCCAGCACCAGTTGGCCGGGTTTCTTCAGCTTCAGCAGGTCCTTGGCCACTTGCAGCTCCAGCCAGTGGGCGAGGGCGTCGTTGTGCTGCTCGCCGAAGAGCACCACGTCGGCCTGGGCCAGCTCCTGCATCATCTGGTCGTAGTCGGCGGGTTGGCCGGCAGCGCTGAAGAGGCGGTAGGCGGGCCGGTCGGCGGAGAAGGCCAGTAGCGGCAACAGCAGCAACAGAAGGCGGAAACGCAGGAAACGGGGCATGATTAACGGTTCAAAAGGGGTTTTCAGCCTCAAAATGGCTATCGGAATGCTGCAAATGGCTTTTGCACGCGAAAAAGAGGTTTGCAGCATGCTGCAAACCTCTTTTGCATTACTCGGAAGCATTTGTGGAGCTCCACAAACCAGTTTTGCGCACGCAAAAGTCATTTGTGGAGTCGTAGCGGGCCACGGGGCCGGCTAGCCCTTATAAAACATCCATTTGCCCAGCTCCTTGTACGTCACTTTCTTGCCGTACATCAGAATGCCCACGCGGTAGATGCGGGCCGCCACCCACACCGTGCCCAGAAAGCCCAGAATGAGCAGGAAAATGGACAGCGCCAGCTGCCACATCGGTACGCCAAACGGCAGGCGGATGACCATGGCAATGGGCGAGGTCAGCGGGAACATCGACATCCAGAAAGCCACCGGCCCATCGGGGTTGCGCAGGATAACCGACACGCCCACGATGTAGCTCAGAATAAGCGGCATCGTGATGGGGAACATGAACTGCTGGGTATCGGTCTGGTCGTCTACGGCCGCGCCCACGGCCCCGAACAGTGCCCCATACAGCAGGTAGCCGCCCAGGAAATAGACGATGAACCCGAACAGAATGGTGCCCAGCGGCAGCGCCGCTAGCATCTCAAATGCCTTAAAACGACCCGTCATTACCGGCTGCTGCTTTTGCGATTCTAAGCTCTTGTCAAACTGCGCGCCCGCGCTCCGGGGCTCGTCGTCGTCGGCAACTACAACAGCCGTGGCCCCGGCAGCCGTAGTGCCGGCAGCAACTTCGGTTTTGGGCTTGTCCTTGCCCGTCAGCAGGGGCATCACCACCGAGCTCACGCCGAACGAGAGCACACCCCACAGCAGAAACTGCGTGAGCCCCACCGCCGCAATGCCCACAATCTTGCCCATCATCAAATCAAACGGCTTCACCGACGACAGCATCACTTCCATGATGCGGCTCGACTTCTCCTCCCCCACCCCGCGCATAATCTGCACGCCGTAGATGAAGATGAACATGTAAATGGCCAGCGCCAGCGCGTAGGACATGCCCGACGTAGCCAGCGCGTTGCTATTCGCCTCCTTGCCCGTCTCATCAAGGCTCACGGCCTGCAAATCCACCTTCGAGCGCAGGCGGTCGAGCTGGTCCTGGGTGAGGCCGGATTTCTGCATTTTCAGGTCCGAAAAGGCCTTGTTGAGCGCCGATTCCACGGCCCCCTGCTTTTTCAGGCTGATGTTTCCTTTGCCAAAGAACTGCACGCCCACGGGCTTCTCCACATCGAGGCCGGCGGGCAGGTACACTAAGCCGTCGTGCTTGGCTTTCTGGAAGCCCTTTTTGGCGTCGGCCAGCGTGCCGGTGGTGGTTTCGAAGCGCAGCTGCGGGGTGCTCACGAGGCGGCTGGCCACGCCCAGGCCGGAGTCGTCGCGCACCTCTATCACGTCGGTGGTGTCGTTGTCGGAGCTCGCCATTTTGGCGATGATGAAGCCGAATACCGCCAGCAGCAACGGCACAGCCAGCGTGAGGACGATAAAGGCTTTCTTGCGAACGCGGCTCAAATATTCGCGTTGGGCAATGAGTAAGAATTTGGAGGCCATGACGACAGATTAAAGCAGTGCGTTAGCGGTTTCGAGGAGGGTTTCGGGCATGG
Organism: Hymenobacter sp.; assembly: GCA_028288445.1. Classification (GTDB taxonomy): domain Bacteria; phylum Bacteroidota; class Bacteroidia; order Cytophagales; family Hymenobacteraceae; genus Hymenobacter. Next base: position 3,568 of record JAQBNT010000088.1, read on the forward strand.
TTTCGCGCACGCGCCGGATGAAAATCTCGTTGATGCTCGGGATTTTCTCGCGGAAGGCATCAACCTCTACCGTTCCAATCAGGTAGCGCAACAAGTCGTTGGGCCGCACGCCGTCGTGCAACTGCACGCGGGCGTAGAAGTGGCCGTTTTCGCGCTCCTTTTGCTCCACCACTTCAAAATCGGGGTGCGCCAGAATGAGCTTGCCCGTGCCTTCCACCTCGTAAGTGTTGGTTTTGAATTGGTCCCGAATCACGCCAATCGGCCCGTCCAGCACCTTGCGCGAGCGGTTGATGAGGGCAATGTTGTCGCACATTTCCTCCACCGATTCCATGCGGTGCGTCGAGAAAATGATGGTGGCCCCCTGATTGCGCAGCTCCAGAATCTCGTCTTTAATCAGGTTGGCGTTAATCGGGTCGAAGCCCGAGAAGGGCTCGTCCAGGATAATCAGCTTGGGGTCGTGCAGCACGGTGGCAATGAACTGCACCTTCTGTTGCATGCCCTTGCTGAGGTCTTCCACGTTCTTGCCGGCCCACTCCTTTATCTCGAAGCGGTTTAGCCACTGCTTGATGCGGGCCGTGGCGTCTTCGCGGCTCAAGCCCCGCAGCCGGGCCAGGTAGAGCAGCTGCTCGCCCACCTTCATCTTTTTGTAGAGGCCGCGCTCCTCGGGCAGGTAGCCGATTTGGGCAATGTGGCTCGGGTTGAGCCGCTCACCCCGGAAGCGGATTTCGCCCTCATCGGCCCCCGTAATCTGGGTGATGATGCGAATGAGCGAGGTTTTGCCCGCGCCGTTGGGCCCGAGCAGGCCGAAGATGCTGCCCTCGGGAATTTCGAGGCTCACGCCATCGAGGGCGACGTGGTTGGCGTAGGCCTTGCGCACGCCGATGGCTTCCAGTATAGGTTTCACAGAAAGAAGGGTTGGTTGGTGGGTTAAATGTAGAAGAATGGAGCTGGGCAAATGTATTGAGCGCCCCAGTTACTTGCCAGCAGCCGGGAGCCAAACGGCTGCAGCCGCACCCCAAGCGGTGAATAAGGGCGACGAACGGGCCCAACTGGGTTAGCGAACGGCGGGTAGTTCGGGCTCGTCCAGCTCGTGCAGGCTGGCTTCGAGGCGGTCGAGGTGCTGGCCATAGAGGCGTTGGAGGTACCAGCGGGTCAGGTGCATTATACCTACTTGCGCAATGGCCCCGAAAATGGCATAAGCCGCCGCTAGCAACAGGATAAACTTCCAGTGAAAAGCACCTGGATGGGCAAACTCCTTGCCCACATGAAAGCCGAATAGTGCCAACAGCATCAATGGAGCAGTGGCCAGGGTAAGCCGGTAGTAGAAGCGCAGCCGCTGGCGCAGGCCGGCGCACAGCGCGCCCAGGTGTGTTCGCACCTGCATATCGGGCTGCTCCATGCGGCGCAGCAGCTGCAATTGCTGATAGTAGTTCACCAGTAGAATCACCGTCATCACGAGCATTGTGGCCGCCAGCAGCAGCTGCAGGGCATCGCCCCACACATACCATGCGTAGAACGGCACGCCAGCGGTTATCAGCAGCGTCAGCACCACCTCGTACCAGGTATTGCGACGCATTTTCTCCACCAGCCCGCCAGCATTGCGGCTGAGTATCCCGCCCAGTTCGGCAGGGCTCACAGGCGGCGGCGTAGTTTCGGGCTGCTGCCACTGGCGGCGAAGGTCATCGAGTTCCATCAGGCGGCGGGGACTAAAAGGGCGCGGAGTTTTTCCTGCACGCGGTGCATTTTCACGCGCACATTGTTTTGGGTGATGCCGAGAATGTCGGCCATTTCTTCATAAGGCCGGTCTTCGAGGTACAGCAGAATAAAGGCCTTATCAACCTCCGACAGCCGGCCAATGGCCCGGTAGAGCTGGGCTCGGTCGTCGGCATCAAAGCCGGTTTCCGGGGCCTGGGCCACGGCCAGCGCCTCGGCGTCCAGCTCGCTCGGGGCGGGGCGGCGGGTGCGCTGGCGCAGGTTCGAGATGGCTACGTTCAGCGCAATGCGGTAGAGCCAGGTGCTGAGCTTGGCCCCCGGCTGGGGCACGTAGCGCGGCCACGCCCGCCACAGCTGCAGCACCATTTCCTGGAACAAGTCCTGGCGGTCGTCGGCATCCTGGCAATACAGCCGGGCCACGCGCCGCAGCAGCGGCTGGTACTCGTGCAGCGCGGCAACAAAATCAGCAGACGGGGTGGCGGCGGCCATGCAGGGGGTAAGAGTTTTTCAGGGAGTGAATCGGCAGCGACGGCGCGGCATTACAACTGCTAGTGAAAATTTCCGCAATAACTACAATCGTCTGTCATGCTGAACGCAAAAAGCCCCGCCTGACCAACGGCCAGACGGGGCTTTTCGAAACTAACTAATCAAGAATTACGCAAAATACTCCTTCACTTTCTCGAAGAAGCCTTTCTCGTTCTTGCCGGGATGCGGCGTGAAGTTGTCCGAGTCGCGCAGCTTCTCCAGCAGCTCGCGCTCCTGGTTGCTCACGCTCTTGGGCGTCCACACGTTCAGGTGGATGAGCTGGTCGCCGCGGCCGTAGCCGTTCAGGTCCTTGATGCCCTTGCCGCGCAGGCGCAGGATTTTGCCGGGCTGGGTGCCGGGGTCCACCTTGATTTTCACCTTGCCCTCGATGGTGGGCACTTCCAGACTCGCGCCTAGAGCGGCATCAACGAATGAGATGTACTGCTCGAACATGATGTTATTGCCGTCGCGCTTCAGGAATTCGTGCGGCTCCTCCTCAATCTGGATGAGCAGGTCGCCGGGCACGCCGCCGCGCTCGGGGAAGTTGCCTTTGCCGTTCATGCTCAGCTGCATGTCGTTGGCCACGCCGGCGGGGATGTTGATGGGAATCACTTCCTCGTGCAGCTGGCGGCCTTCGCCTTTGCACACGTCGCAGGTCGTCACGATGGTTTTGCCCTCGCCGTTGCAGGTGGGGCAAGTGCTGCTGCTCACCATCTGGCCGAGCATGGTGTTCACCACGCGCTTGGTCTGGCCTTGGCCCTGGCAGGTGGGGCATGTTTTGAGGTCGGTGCCATTCTTAGCCCCGGTGCCGCTGCACGGCGTGCAGGACACGTAGCGCTTCACCTTGATTTTCTTTTCGACACCGTTGGCGATTTCCTCCAAATCGAGCTTCAGCTTGATGCGTAGGTTCGAGCCCTTCTTCTGGCGCCGGCCACTGCCCTGACGGCCGCCCCCAAAGAAGCCTTCGAAGCCCCCGCCCCCACCGAAAATATCGCCGAACTGCGAGAAAATATCCTCCATGTTCTGGGCACCGCCGCCACCTCCACCCATGCCCTGATGGCCGTACCGGTCGTAGCGAGCCCGCTTATCGGCATTGCTGAGGACTTCGTACGCCTCGGCCGCTTCCTTGAATTTGTCCTCGGCGGTCGGGTCGTCGGGGTTTTTATCGGGGTGGTACTTGATGGCCATCTTGCGGTAAGCCGACTTGATAACGTCGCCTTCCGCATTCTTAGCAATTCCTAATACCTCGTAATAATCGCGCTTCGTAGCCATCTTCTTCTTTATGAATCCGTCTGTCAATCACCTGTCATCCTGAGCGGAGCGAAGGACCTTCTCACGTTTAAACAAGACGTTCGAACGTGAGAAGGTCCTTCGCTCCACTCAGGATGACAGACGTATTTTAAATCTACTGCCCCAACACCACTTTGGCGTGGCGAATGACCTTGTCGCCCAAATAATACCCCTGCTCCACCACATCCACGATTTTCCCTTTCAGGTCATCGCTCGGCGCGGGAATTTGGGTGATAGCCTCGTGCAGCTCAGCATCGAAGTCGCCGCCCTTGGCTTCCATGGCGGTCAAACCCTTTTGCTGCAGCGTTTTGTTCAGCTTAGTCTGAATTATTTCGATGCTTTCGCGCACGGCGTTGGCATCGGTGGTGGCGGCAGTAGCATTGCGGGCGCGCTCAAAATCATCAAGCACGGGCAGCAGGGCCACCATCAGTTCCTGGTTGGCGGTTTTGAACAGGTCGATGCGCTCCTTGCTGGTGCGGCGCTTGTAGTTCTCAAACTCGGCGGCGAGGCGCAGGTACTTGTCTTTTATCTCGGTCAGTTCGGCATCGGTGCGCGAGGCTTCGGGCTGGGGCGCGCCGGTGGCGGTCATGTCCGGGTCGGTGCTTTCGCCGCTGTTGGCATCGGCCATTTCGCCAGCTACGTGGTTGGGGTCGGCGGTCAGGTTGTCGTCCTGGGGCGTGGTGTTCTCGTTAGCCATTTGCGGAAATATTCGTCGGAAGGGGTTTTTCACGGGGTTAGCCGGTTGGTCAAGCTGCGGGCGCAATTCACTTGCCAAAGGGGTTCGGGCTGCCATAGTGGCACAGAAGCAAAACCTATTTAACAGCTTATATATTCGCCAGTCAAGTAGTTTAAAGGCAAGCTCAATGGATTGGTTTTACGATAACAATAGCGAATACTCTACTGATTCGTCCATCGAAGTTGACCGAATCTATTGCTTGCTTTTCGACTCGTTTACCGACAAGGACTGGCAGACCTTGGAAAGCATATATGCTGAATTGCCTGGCAAACGTTACCAATCAGATGTGCCCTATTGGTATAGATTAGAAGAGTCAGCCAACCACTTATCAGTTTCTGTTGAGCCTGTGGGTATACAAGTAGCTGGAATCTTAGCCCAGGCTGACTGGCTCAATTGGGATGATGCCTTTCGCCAATTGGTCGAGAATTCCGGCTTGCCTCGGTACGAGTTCTTATGCAATGCTTGGCAAGCCTAACGCGCTAAGAGGGCCATTCTTCGTCGCTCTCCTCTTCGCCAAGTCCCTGGCGTTTGGTTGGGGCAGCGTCGCGGCGAGTTTCTTCCAGCGCCTTCCAAATCATGTCCTTCAGCGGCATGATGTTCTTATTCGTCAGACTGGAAATGAAGATGGCGGGGACCTCGGCCGGGAGCGTCTGGCGAATTTCGGCCTCCAATTCCTCGTCAATCATGTCGGACTTGGTGATGGCCAACAGGCGCTTCTTGTCCAGCAGGTCGGGGTTGAACTGCTCCAGCTCGCCGATTAGCACATTGTATTCGGCGTTGATGTCGGGCGAGTCGCAGCTTATCATGAAGAGCAACATGGAGTTGCGCTCGATGTGGCGCAGAAAGCGGGTGCCCAGACCCTTGCCCTCGGCCGCGCCCTCGATGATACCGGGAATGTCGGCCATCACGAAGGATTTGTAATCGCGGTAGGCCACCACGCCCAGGTTGGGCACGAGGGTGGTGAAAGCGTAGTCGGCAATCTTGGGCTTGGCGGCCGACACTACCGACAGCAGCGTGCTCTTGCCCGCGTTGGGGAAGCCCACAAGGCCCACGTCGGCCAGCAACTTGAGTTCCAGGATGATGATGGCCTCAATGGCCGGCTCGCCGGGCTGCGCATAGGTCGGGGCCTGGTTGATGGAGTTCTTGAAGTGGTCGTTGCCCCAGCCGCCGCGCCCGCCGGGCACGAGGACGAGCCGCTGGCCATGCTCCGTAATTTCGAGAATATGCGTACCATCGGGGTCGCGGGCCACGGTGCCGAGGGGCACTTGTAGCACGATGTCTTCGCCCTGGGCACCGCTGCGCAGGTTTTCGCCCCCGCCCTCGCCGTCTTTGGCGAAGACGTGGCGCTGGTATTGCAGGTGCAGCAGCGTCCAGAGCTGCGAGTTGCCTTCGAGGATGATGTGGCCGCCGCGGCCGCCGTCGCCACCATCGGGGCCGCCGTTGGGCAGGCCCTTGGCCCGGAAGAAGTGGTGCGAGCCGGCACCGCCTTTGCCCGAGCGGCAGATGAGTTTGACGTAGTCGATGAAGTTATTAGAGGCCACGGGAATTGGGTATTTGATGTAAAAGAACTGTCATCCTGAGCGCAGCGAAGGACCTTATCAGGGCTGAACAGTTTGCAGTAACGCTAAACCGTGCAAGCGTGATAAGGTCCTTCGCTGCGCTCAGGATGACAGTCGTACTAAATGATGACGGTCGTATTGAAAGCGTAAAGTTACGCCTTTACTTCTTTGGTCGCCTCGGCCGGGGTTTCGGGCTTGGCGGCTTGATGCAAGTCAATCAGGCCACAGATTTGGCCGAAAATGTCATCAATCGGGCCGATGCCGTTGAGAGCGTGGAATTTCTTTTGGGCGGCGTAGTAGCCGGCTACCTGGGCGGTTTCGGTGTTGTACACCGTTACGCGGCGGCGGATTTTGGTTTCATCCTGGTCGTCGGGGCGGTTGCTAGTTTTGCCGCGCTCCAGCAGGCGCTTCACCAGCTCCTCTTCCTGCACTTCCAGCGCAATCATGCAGCCGATATGGGTGTTGTGCGAGGCCATGAGCTGGTCGAGGCTTTCGGCCTGAGCCACGGTGCGCGGGAAGCCGTCGAAGATGAAGCCGCCGGCCTGGGGATTGGTTTCCAGCGCGCTGCCAATCATGCCGATAACCACGGCATCGGGCACGAGCAGGCCTTCGTCCATCAGCTTTTTGGCGGTGAGGCCCAGCTCGGTGCCTTGGGCAATCTGGGCCCGCAGCAGGTCGCCGGTGCTCAGGTGCACAAGGTTGTACTTGGTGATGAGCTTCTGGCTCTGGGTTCCTTTGCCGGCGCCGGGGGGGCCGAACAGCACGATATTCAACATGTAGAAGACGCGTTGCGCGAGGGAGGTGATTTTGGTGGGTTTGGGCAAGTTACTCAATCGTGACCAGAAACGTTGCTACACGGCCACGTACACATCGGGCAGATTGCGGCCCAGGCCGTCGTAGTCAAGGCCGTAGCCGACCACAAAGTCGTTGGGGATTTCCCGGGCCACGTAGCGCACCGACAGGTTGTGCCGCAGGCTGGCGGGCTTGAAAAACAGTGCCGCAATCTCGACCGAAGCCGGGCCTTTTTCCAGCAGCGTGGGCATGAGGTGGTGCATGGTGGTGCCCGTGTCCACGATGTCTTCCACGATGATGAGGTGGCGGTCCTGCACTTCTTCGCGCAGGCCCAGAATTTCCTGGATGACGCCGGTGCTGTTAGTGCCCTCGTAGGAGGCCACGCGGATGAAGACAATCTCGCACTCGCCCACGAAGCGCTTCAGCAAATCGGAAGCAAACATGAACCCGCCGGTGAGCACGACCACAAATAAGGGCTTCTGCCCGGCATAGTCGGCGCTGAGGCGGGCGGCCAGGCCGGCCACGACTTCATCCAGCTGAGCAGCCGATAGATACGGCCGGAATTCTTTGTTGTGGATGGTAACGTTGGCGTGGGCCATGCGGCGCGGGAAGGGTGTAATGAGGGTGCAAAGCTACGGCCGGATATCGGAATCGCTGATTCAGCAAATTCTTCGCATCAACCTGATTTTGGCCCATCCCCCACTGATGACCATTCCGACGCTTACTATCTCAGATGCGGCCGGCTAATCTATTCGGCTCGGCTCTATTGCTGTTAGGTAGGGCTTGCTCCAACGAGCAACCTGCTGGCTGAGATAGGGTGCGCCGAGTCGATTCAGGTGGTCGTTGTCGTGCCAAAACAACCGATGACTCCATAGTAGTGGCAGAGGCTGAGCGTTTGTATTGAGGTAAGGAATGCCTTGAGCGCGCAACAACGAATCGAGTGGGGCCACTACCACAGGCCCATAATTATGCGCCTGGTAATAGGGCGAAGTGAAACACAAAAGTTTCACGTTATTCTTCTTACAGATGTCAATGAATTTCAACAGGTGGCGCAAGTGGGCATACTGAAAGCGGGGCGGTTTGGCATCGCGGCCCCCATCTACTGCCAACAGGGCATTCACCGTATCGGTTGCAAAAGGCTCAAGCGGCTGGTAGCCATTGGTTACTGGCAAGTTGCGCCGCGATTGCAAGTAGTTTTTCAGTTGGCTGATGACCCTGCCGTTGTAGCGATAAAATCGAAAAAAATATTTCCCGCGCTCATACCGGGAGATGTTATTAATCTCCTCTGTTACAAAGGGCAATTTATTGTAATAATAACGTAGGGTTCCCATATCTGCCAGCGACTCTTCGGCCACGTACTCGCCCAAGTCCACGTGCAGTAAAACGGCTTTCGGCAGTTTATGCTCCAGTTCCAGAACCTGCAACAAGCCGGTCTGGAAGCTTTGGCCCATACCGGCATGGCACAAGTTGTACATCGGCACGGCAAAACTATCGGGGTCAATCTGGTAGCGCGCCCGCGAGTTCCCTATCACCAATGCTTCCGGAGTGGGCTTTAGGGCTAAATACTGATTGATTTCGCCACCCGACTGGCCCAATAAGGTCCGCGTGTACATGGCATCGAAAGTGCGGGCCAGTATAAAGTCAACTCCGAATAACAAAGCCGCGAGCGCAAGCAGAAACAAGAAAAATCGTTGCATTATTTAAACTACCGTGGGCAAAAGCAGCCCAGTGGATATTCATTAAAATTGAAAATAAATAAACTGGTCGCCGCCACTCACGCCAAACCCCACCATCAGCATAATCAGCACTACCGAGAAGGCCAGCGGATACTTCCAGCCGCGGACGGGCGTGATGTCGGCAATCTGGTGGCGGCGCAGGTACAGATATTCAAAAACCAGCAACAGCCCCACTCCCATCGTCATGGAGGCGAAAATACTGGCATCCTGAATCCGCAGGTTCCAGAAACCCACCGGATTAAATATATGGGTAATGACGTAAAAAGCCTGGCTAAACGAGGTAGCCCGGAAGAATACCCAGGTCAGGCAAATCAGATGGAAGGTCACCAGCACCCGAAACAGCTTGACGGGCCAGGAGTAATTGCTACTGCTTTTCACATTGATGCCCAGCATTTTTTCGATGCTGAGATACGCCCCGTTGAGGAATCCCCAAATCACAAAATTCCACGATGCCCCGTGCCATAACCCACCCAAAAGCATGGTTATCATTAGGTTGCGATAGGTTTTGAGGGTGCCTTTGCGGTTGCCTCCCAGTGATATGTACAGGTAGTCGCGCAGCCACGATGAGAGCGAAATATGCCAGCGCCGCCAAAACTCAGTAATACTTTTAGAAAAATATGGCAGGCTGAAATTTTCCATCAGCTTGAAACCCATTACCTGGGCTGCGCCCAACGCGATGTCGGAGTAGCCTGAAAAGTCGCAGTAAATCTGGAAAGCGAAGGCATAGGTAGCAATCAGCAGCGTTAGCCCAGTATTGGCGTGCGTGTTATTGTAAATGGAATTGACGTACATAGAAAGCAAATCGCTGACGACAGCTTTCTTAAACAACCCCCACAGCATCCGCTCCAGCCCCACTATCACCCGCTCAAAATCGAAACGCTTTTCTTCGTAGAACTGGTGCAGAATAGCCTGCGGCCGCTCGATGGGGCCGGCAACCAACTGCGGGTAAAACATTACATATAGGGCGTAAATACCAAAATTACGCTCGGCCGGTACGTTGCCCCGATACACCTCGATGGTGTAGCTCATTGCCTGGAACGTGTGGAACGAAAGACCAATTGGCAGCGCAATGCTTAAATACGATAGTCCGTGCGCCGTGATATGGAACTGTTGCAGCAGCAGATTTACGTTGTCGGTGAAGAAGTTATAATATTTAAAAACGGCCAGCACCCCGATATTGGCCACCAGACTTAATATCAGAAAATACTTGCGCTTTTGTCCGGTCGCATGCTCAATCTGAATACCCGCGATGTAATCAATGATAATAGTGCCGAAAAGAATCAGCAGGTAAATCGGAATAAAGGCTGCGTAGAATACGCAACTCGCCACCAGCAATAAAAACCACCGAAACCGATGCGGCAGCAGAAAATAGCTTATTGTGACAACCAGGAAAAAGACCAGAAATTGTATAGAGTTAAACAGCATTAAGAGAGGTAAAATGGAATTGCGTTGGATTTACTGGTCAATATCTCCCGCAAATCTACTAATAATCAAATGCAAACTGATAACACCCGCTCTCCCTCATTAAACAAAAATTGGCATTCGTGCCCGCCCGAGAGCGGATACGAATGCCAATTTTTGTTTGAGCCATGGCTGTGAACAGTCCACAATGGCGTTCATTACTTGGCAAGGACTGCCTGCATTGCCTGGCTAATGACAGGCGCAACTTCCTCCATTGCGAAGCGCACTTTGGGTTGGGCCACCACCTGCACGCGCTCGAACTCGTGACGCACCGGCGCCATGCCACGCTCACCGCCCTTCTCGGCAATGTGAGGCGCGATAACCAGCGAGACAATGCTCATCAGCTTGATGAGGATATTCATGCTCGGGCCGGAAGTGTCCTTGAAAGGGTCGCCCACGGTGTCGCCGGTTACCGAAGCTTTATGCGCGTCGGAGCCTTTGTATTGCATCACGCCGTTCACCATCACGCCTTTCTCAAAGGACTTTTTGGCATTGTCCCAAGCGCCACCGGCGTTGCTTTGGAACATGGCCATGAGCACACCCGAAACAGTAACGCCGGCCAGCAGGCCCCCCAATACCTCGGGCGACGACGCATTCGAAAACAGGCCCCGGCAGCCGAAGCCCACGATAATGGGTGTGAGCAAGGCAATGGCGCCCGGCAAAATCATTTCCCGAATGGCCGCTTGGGTCGAAATGGCCACGCACTTTTCGTACTCGGGCCGGCCGGTACCTTCCATAATGCCCGGGATTTCGCGGAACTGGCGGCGCACTTCCTGCACCATGGCCATGGCGGCGCGGCCCACGGCGGCAATGGCCAGCGAGGAGAAGATGAACGGAATCATGGCCCCGATGAACACGCCGGCCAGCACGGGCGCTTTGCTGATGTCAATGGACGTGATGTTGGCCGTGCCCATGAAGGCGGCGAACAGCGCGAGCGAGGTCAGCGCGGCCGAGGCGATGGCGAAGCCCTTGCCGGTAGCGGCGGTGGTGTTGCCTACAGCGTCCAGAATGTCGGTGCGCTGGCGCACTTCCTTGGGCAGCTCACACATTTCGGCGATGCCGCCGGCGTTATCAGCAATGGGGCCGAAGGCGTCGATGGCCAGCTGCATGGCGGTGGTGGCCATCATTCCGGCAGCGGCAATGGCTACGCCATAGAGGCCGGCCGCTTCGTAGCTGAGCACGATGCCGGCCGCCAGCACCAGAATGGGCAGCACCGTTGATTCCATGCCCACGGCCAGGCCGCCGATGACGGTGGTGGCGTGGCCCGTGCTGCTCTGCTGAATGATGCTGTTGACCGGGCGCTTGCCCATGGCCGTGTAATACTCAGTGATGATGCTCATCAGCGTGCCCACCACGAGGCCTACGAGTACAGCGTAAAAAACGTGCATGGCATCGAAGCTGATGCCGCGAATGGTGAAGGTGCCAGACGGTAAAATCCACATGATGAGGCCATACGCTCCGGCCGCAGATACCGCCACCGAAATGTAGTTGCCGGTGTTTAGGGCACCCTGCACGTTGCCGCCTTCCTTCACCCGCACACACAGGATGCCGATGAGCGAGGCAATGATGCCCATGCCCGCAATAGCCATGGGCAGGAAAATGGGCGAGAGACCGCCGAACTGGTCGTTGGTCACGGTTACTTCGCGGCCCAATACCATGGTAGCCAGAATGGTAGCCACGTAGGAACCGAACAAGTCGGCCCCCATGCCGGCCACGTCGCCCACGTTGTCGCCTACGTTATCGGCGATGGTGGCGGGGTTGCGGGGGTCATCTTCCGGGATGCCGGCTTCGACTTTGCCCACGAGGTCGGCCCCGACGTCGGCCGCTTTGGTGTAGATGCCGCCGCCCACGCGGGCAAATAGGGCAATGCTTTCGGCCCCGAGCGAGAAGCCGGTGAGGACTTCGAGGGCTTTTTCCATTTCCTGCCCGTTGGCGAGGCCGCTGGGCACGAAGAGTTTATAAAATACAATGAACAACGACCCCAGACCCAGTACGGCCAGTCCGGCCACGCCCATGCCCATGACCGAGCCGCCGGAGAACGACACATTCAGCGCAGTACTGAGGCTGGTTTTGGCGGCCTGCGCGGTGCGCACGTTGGCTTTGGTGGCGATTTTCATCCCAATGAAGCCCGCCAGCGCCGAGAACACGCCCCCAATCAGAAACGCGATGACGATGATGGGGCTGGAGTTGCCGCTCGTAGTGCCCAGGTAGAACAGGAATGCCCCGGCAATGAGCCCGAACAGGGCCAGCACCTTGTATTCGGCCTTGAGGAAGGCAATGGCCCCGTCGGCGATGTAGCCGGCGATGGTGGTCATGCGCGCATCACCGGCATCTTGCTTGGTTACCCAACCGGCTCGCAGCCAGGTATAAAGCAAGGCAAAAATGCCCAACGCGGGCACGGCGTAGAGATATGGGGTCATAAAAATGAGATGGGTGGGAAAAAGTGAGTTGAGCGGTTTTCGGTTCGCAAAATAGCGGAAATTGCTGCGAAAACTACTTTCCCATCCACTTCATAATCAGGTTCCTCGGAAAAAGCGCACTGCGGCCCGCTCCGTGACGTAATAGAGGGCGAAACAACCGGCCGTTATCAGCGGCAGCAGTACCCAGTAGTAGCGCGCATAGTTCACCAGCTCGCCGGTGAAAGCGACGAGGCCGATGTAGCCCAGAATGAG
>JAQBNT010000098.1 GCA_028288445.1 Hymenobacter sp.
TAGCACCTTCCCCTATGAAACAGGTCAAAATATTCGCCGGCAGCGCTTCGCGTGAGCTCGGCGAAAAGATTGCCGCCGCCTACGGCACCACCCTCGGCGACCTCAGCCTCCAGCGCTTCGCCGACAACGAGATGGGGCCGAGCTTCAACGAAAGCATCCGTGGCTGCGAGGTGTTCCTCGTGCAAAGCACCTTCCCGCCCGCCGAGCACCTCATGGAGCTCATGCTGATGGTGGATGCGGCCAAGCGCGCCTCGGCCCACAAAGTCGTCATCGTGATGCCCTACATGGGCTACGCCCGCCAGGACCGCAAGGACAAGCCCCGCGTGAGCATCGGGGCCAAGGTGGTGGCCAACATCATCCAGAGCGTGGGCACCGACCGCCTGATGACCTGCGACCTGCACGCCGGACAGATTCAGGGCTTCTTCGATATCCCCGTCGACCACCTCGACGGCGCGACCGTCACGGCCCCCTACATCAAGTCGCTGAACCTGGAAAACCTGATTTTCGCCTCGCCCGACGTGGGCGGCGTGGTGCGTACCCGCGCCTTTGCGAAGAAATTCGGGGCCGAAATCGTAGTCTGCGACAAGATGCGGATACGCGCCAATGAAATCGCCTCGATGCAGGTGATTGGCGACGTAAAGGGCATGGACGTGGTATTTGTGGATGACATGGTGGACACCGCCGGCACCATCTGCAAAGCGGCTGAGCTGGTGATGGAGCGCGGCGCCCGCTCGGTGCGCGCCGTGGTGACGCACCCATTGCTTAGCGGCCCCGCCCACGACCGCATCCGCGCCTCGGCCCTAACGGAGTTGATTACGACCGATACCATCCCACTGGCCCAGGAAAACGAGAAAATCCGGGTAATTTCACTGGCTCCGCTGTTTGCGGCGGCTATTCGAAATGTGGTGACGCACGAGAGTATTAGTTCGCTGTTCGTGTAAAGTAGCCGGCTCTGGGCTACATTAGAACGTCATGCTGAGCGGAGTCGAAGCATCTTTACCGTGGAAGTAATCATTTACTCTCGCGGTAGAGATGCTTCGACTCCGCTCAGCATGACGTTCCTCTTTTATGGTGGCGGCACTACCGCTCTTTGCCCGACTTTGGCACAATTTTGTAGAACAGATTTTCCAACTGGAACTTTTTTTCTGCAAACTGATGAACAAGTTTTACACTTCCGCCTCCACCCTTTTAGCCGCGCTGCTGCTCAGTGCCTGCGCGTCGTCGGTCCACATTCGGGCGCTGGCCCCGGCGGCGGTGCCCATGCCGGCCAACCTGCAAAGCGTAGCCACCGCCAACCGCATTATCCCGGAATCGCGCCGCGATAAGTTCTTCGACGTGATGGAAGGGGCCTTCACCGGCGAAGGCATTGGCGTGGACCGCGCCGGGGCCGACGAGTGCGTGAACGTGGTAGGGCAGGCGCTGGCCAACAACAGCTACCGCTTCAAGGTGACGCAGGCGCAACTGCAGTTGCTGGGCCGGAGCCGGGAGTTTTTCCTGCCGCCGCTAGCCCCGCGCTACGTGCAGGACTTGTGCCGCCGCACGCAGGTGGATGGTTTGGTGGTGCTCGAAGCCTTCGACTCGGATATGCTGCTAAGCCACACCAATGGCTTCCGCACCTACAAAGACAAGGAGGGCAAAGAGTACAAGGTGCCCACTGTGCATGTGGAGATGATAATGAAAATCGTGAGCGGCTTCCGCACCTACGGCGCGGCTCAAGGATTCGTGCTCGACCAGGCCCGGCAGGAAGACCAGCTGGTTTTCACTGGCAACGGTGACAACTACCCCGCCGCCCTGCGCCAACTGCCACCGCCCGAGGAGTGCATCCGTCGGGTGGCCCAGCGGGCCGGCGATGGTTACGCCCGCCGCATTGCCCCTTCCTACGTCGACCTGAACCGGGACTATTTCACGCAGGCTAAGAAAGACGTTCGCATGAAAGAAGCCGCCCAGCGCGCCGAGGCCGGCGACTGGGCAGGGGCCGCCACGCTCTGGCAACAGTCGGCGCGCCACCTCAACCCCAAAATTGCCGGCCGGTCCTTCTACAACCTGGCCGTGGCCAGCGAGGTGCGCGGCGACCTGCCGGGGGCCATTGATTGGGCCAAGAAGGCGGCTTTCACCTGCAACAACGCCCAGGCCCGCCAGTACCTGCGCGTGCTGAACGACCGGATGCAGGCCCAGGCCGTGGTGCAGGAGCAGCTGAAGAGCGTGCCGACGGTGAACTAGCGCGGGCGGGCTTTTCTTCGTAACAGGTTGGCTTTTCGGCCGATTTACCCCTACCTTTGCGGCCCGTTTGCCCCCAACGTTGGGAGCGGACGGGCCATTTTTCATCCCCAAAAACCACTTTTATGAAAAGCCTCGAGATTGTAGGGTTTAAAAGAGCGAATCTCGGTAAAACGGACGCCAAGGCATTGCGCCTCGACGCTCAAGTACCGTGCGTATTGTATGGCGGCACCGATACCGTGCACTTCTCCGTGCCCGCTATCCTGTTCCGCGAGTTGTTGTATACGCCGGAGGCACACATCGTGGACCTGAACGTGGAAGGCACCATGTACAAAGCAATTGTACAGGATGCCCAATTCCACCCCGTAAACGAAATGCTCCTCCACGTTGACTTCCTCGAACTGGAAGAAGGCAAAGAGGTGAAAATGGACATCCCCGTGAAGTACGTAGGCGTTTCGCCGGGCGTACTGGCCGGTGGCAAACTGGTGAGCAAGCTGCGCAAAGTGCGCGTGCGCGCTACGATGGACAACCTTCCCGACTACGTGGAAGTGAACATCGGCACCATGGAGCTGGGCAAATCCATCAAGGTAGGTGCCGTGGAGCCGAAGGGCTACACCATCCTCACCAGTGCGGAGGCTCCCATCGCCACCATCACCATCCCACGCGCCCTGAAAGGCGAGCTGGCTGGCAAGTAATTCTGAACCGCAGATTAAACGGATTAGACGGATTTCACCGATTCATTTATCCATTAATTTGCGATTCAACCGAAAAGCCGCTCCAATTTTGGGGCGGCTTTTTATTTGCGCTGCGAAAATTGCGCGCTTCGCTACATTAAGTGGCAGCAGCTTCTGAGAATTGACGCCGGAATCTGTGCAATCCGTTTACTCCGTTTAATCTGCGGTTCAGATGAAATTTTTGGTTCTCTGCCTGGGCAACATTGGCCCCGAATACGCTGATACCCGCCACAACATTGGCTTCATGGTGGCCGATTATCTGGCGGCCAAATTCGACGCGCCGCGTTTCGAAATCGGCCGCCACGCCTTCACTACCGAATTTAAGCAAAAAGGCCACACTTATGTATTGGTGAAACCCACCACCTACATGAACCTGAGCGGCAAAGCGGCGGCGCACTGGCTGGCCACACTGAAAATCACGGCCGAAAACATGATAGTCGTGACCGATGACCTGGCCCTCCCCTTCGGCAAGCTGCGCCTGAAAGGCAAGGGCTCGGCCGGCGGCCACAACGGCTTGAAGGATATTCAGGCGACGCTTAGCACCGATGTATATGCCCGTCTGCGTTTTGGTGTGGATGCTAATTTTCCTAAAGGCCGGCAGGTGGATTATGTGCTGAACCCGTTTTCGAGCGATGAATTAATTGAATTGCCCACGCGCATTGAAAAAGCGGGCGAGGCCGTTTTAGCGTTCGGCGCGATGGGATTGGAACGAGCGATGAATATTGTGAACGTGAAATGAAACACGTATCAAATCGCATAAAAAAGGCTCATCCGCATTGTGCGGATGAGCCTTTTTTATGCGAGTAAACGAGATTTACGCCACGGCGCTGCCGTTGCGAACGGGCTTGCTGGGCTGCATGAGGGCGAGGCTGCCGTCGGCATTTTCGGCCATCAGCAGCATGCCCTGGCTTTTGATGCCTTTGATGTCGCGGGGTGCAAGGTTGAGCAATACCTGTACCTGCTGGCCAATCAGAGCTTCAGGGATAAAATATTCGGCAATGCCGCTCACAATGGTACGCTCCTCCAGGCCCAAGTCGACGGTGAGTTTGAGCAGCTTTTTGGTTTTGGCTACTTTTTCGGCGGCGGTGATGGTGCCGATGCGCAAATCCATCTGGCCGAAATCATCGAACGAAATGTCTTCTTTGGCCGGCGTGACGGGCGTGTTGGCGAGCTGATTTTCCTTTTTGGTATCGAGCAGTTTCTGCACCTGCGTTTCGACCACTGCATCTTCGATTTTACCGAAAAGTAACGCGGCTTCGCGCAGCTGGTGGCCGGCCACGAGGGCATCGGGACGGCCCGCGCTGGCCCAGTTGCCCAGCTCCAGGTTGAGCATGGTGGCCAGTTTCTGGGCCGATTCAGGCAGGAAAGGCTCCAGCAACGGGGCCAGGGCGGCTGCAATCTGCAGCGACACATTCAGCACGGTGCCGGTGCGGGCAGCATCGGTTTTGATGAGGTGCCAGGGCTGAGTTTCGGCGAGGTATTTATTGCCGAGGCGGGCTAGGTTGATTACTTCAGCCAGCGCGTCGCGGAAGCGGTAATTTTCAATCAAATCACCAACCTTTGCCGGGAATTCAGAAGCCTGAGCTAAAGTAACCCGGTCAATATCCTGCAGCTCGCTTATTGCTGGCACTTTGCCTTCAAAGAATTTGTGCGTGAGCACGGCGGCGCGGTTCACAAAATTACCGAGCGTGGCCACTAATTCGTTGTTGTTGCGCGCCTGAAAATCCTTCCAAGTGAAGTCATTATCTTTGGTTTCGGGGGCATTGGCGCATAGCACGTAGCGCAATATGTCGGCCTGGCCGGGGAAATCAGATAAATATTCGTGCAGCCACACGGCCCAGTTGCGCGAGGTGCTGATTTTATCGCCTTCCAGGTTCAGAAATTCATTAGCGGGCACGTTATCCGGCAGAATAAATTCGCCGTGCGCCTTCAGCATCGTTGGGAAAATAATGCAGTGGAAAACGATGTTATCCTTGCCGATAAAATGCACCAGCTTCGAGCCGGCATCTTTCCAGTATAATTCCCACTCCTCGGGGAATGCTTCTTTGGTAGCTGAGATGTAGCCAATAGGCGCGTCAAACCACACGTAGAGCACTTTTCCTTCGGCCCCGGGCACCGGGACGGGCACGCCCCAGTCGAGGTCGCGGGTGACAGCGCGGGGGTGCAGCCCCTGGTCAATCCAGGATTTGCACTGGCCGTAAACGTTGGTTTTCCAGTCGTTTTTGTGGCCTTCAATAATCCATTCGCGCAGCCAGGGCTCGTATTGGTCGAGGGGCAGAAACCAGTGCTTGGTATCGCGCAATATTGGCTGGTTGCCGCTGAGCATGGAGCGCGGATTAATTAATTCCGTCGGGCTGAGCGAAGTGCCGCAGCGCTCGCACTGGTCGCCGTAGGCATTTTCGTTGCCGCAATTAGGGCAGGTGCCCACGATGTAGCGGTCGGCCAGAAATTGCTGGGCTTTTTCGTCGAAATACTGTTGAGTGGTTTGCTCGATGAATTTACCCTCATTATTCAGCTTGGTGAAGAAGCTGCTGGAAACCTCGGCGTGCGTGGCCGATGAGGTACGCGAATACACATCGAACGAAACGTTGAAATCTTTGAATGAATCGTGAATCAGGGCGTGGTATTTATCCACCACCTGCTGCGGCGTAATGCCCTCTTTCTGGGCACGAATGGTAATGGGCACGCCGTGCTCATCGGAACCGCAAATAAATTTCACATCCCGGCCGACGGAGCGCAGATAGCGCACATAAATATCGGCGGGCAAATAAACCCCGGCCAAATGCCCGATGTGTACCGGCCCGTTGGCATAAGGCAAAGCAGCAGTAACGGTGTATCGCTTAGGAAGAAGTGACATAAAAAATCAGAAGTAAAAAGGCGGGGACGCGAGAGTAATTTTTCGCAAAAAATCAGGGCAATTATTCCCCTCCACAAAGAAACGATTAAAAAAAGTACAGAATTAAATCAACAAAAAAACCGGGCAAACCGTTTGACGCTTAAATGATTTTATATTTGAGTGCGCTTAATTAAAATATAGCGCCATCCAATCGACTTCCTTTCGCCTCTTTCACCCTTCACTAACCAATTTTTTTCAGATGAAAAAACCTGCTTCTCCGGTAAAAACGGAAAAACGTGCGAAACGCACGCCGGAAGAAAAATCAGCTCGTAAATCGGCTAAAAGCGCAAGCCGCGCTTCCGCGGACCTGAACGATGACCGCGCCAGCAAAAAAGCCAGCCAGAAGAAGTCACTCAAGTCGGCTGCCAAGCAATTGCAAAAGGAGCTGAACGCCCGCATGAATGAAGTGGTAACACGCATTCGCAAAGAAACGAAGGCCAAGCTGAAGGAAGTGGTGAAAGAGGCTACGCGCCGCCTTGATGGTGACACGGAGCGCATGTTTGAGCAGGCCCTGCACACGATAGTGCGCCATTATGATTCGGTATCCGGCCCCGCCGCTGCCGATAATGGCCAGAATGCCACTCCCGCTACCACATCTGCAGCTGGCAAATCTGCCCGAGGCAGCAAAAAAGGCCCGACACTGAATAAGGACGGTACACCCCGCAAGCCCCGCGCTCCCCGCGCCGACGATGAAGCGGCTACCGAAACTGCTGCGGCCGCACCAGCGGCCAGCGGCCGGGGTCGCAAGCCCGCTGCCACGGCCGCCAAAACCAAAACTACCGGTGCCAAGCGCGGTCCCAAACCGGCCGCCGCTACGGCTGCAGCCAGCACCGGGGCCAAGCGTGGCCCCAAGCCGCGCGTTCAGGCCGCGCCAGAGCCTGAAGCAACCGACGTGATGAACTCGGCTGACAGCCCCAGCACCGGCGAGGTAAGCGAATAGCCTGCTGTGCCCACAGCATTGCTAGTGGCAAAAAGCCCGCTTCGAATAATCGGGGCGGGCTTTTTTATTGATTGCACCGGTGAATTTTCAGGGCCGGCGGGCGGTGTCCAGTGGCGCGGGCGCGTTGGTGTTGAGGCGTTGCAGGCGGGTTTCGGGGGTAGTGTTGTTGGGGTCGTTGGTGTTCACGTTTTCGATGCGCTTCTGCCGGTTGATGTCGGCCGCTTGCTCGCCGAGGCGCACGCGGTTGGGCGTAGCATCGGGCACGGCGTAGCCGTTGCTGGTGCCCGCGCCGTTGCTGTTGTAGATGGCGCGGCGGTCGGCATCGGTGCGAACTTCGGTAGGCACCGAGGTGGGCGCGGCGTTTTCCGAGGTTTGCTCCGAAACCGAACAGGCCGACAACAGGGCGGCGGCCCCGAGCGCCAGCCAGGGATGAGCGGTGAATAGTTGAGAAGTCAGCATGACCGATAAATAAAAAGGAGGCAGCCACACGGCTGCCTCTTTCAAACGGTGAGCGAGGCTCAGTAGTTTACTGACTTACGCCAGCGTGGGGCTGGCTTGGGTAGGTTTGATGCCGTCCCAGAGAGCCATGCGGGCTTCCAAGCATTCGATGGTGACTTGCTGGGCTTCCTGCCAGCACTGGGGGTCGTCGGCGCACAGCTCGCGCACCATTTGCTGGGCCAGCGGGGCGTGCACTTCCTCGTCGAGCTCGATGTGGCGGTCGAGGTAGTACACAAACGTGTCGAGCTGGCCAGGAAATCGGTCGCGTAGCTCGCCCACCAACTGGCGAAACATGGCCGGAATCAAGTCTTCGCGCCCGAAGGTGAACGCGGCGGCTACCGCATGCGCCTTGCCGGATTGAATGATGCGGAACGTGGTTTCGACAAACTGACGCACCGAATCCGGGGCCTGCGCATCGGTAAGCGCTTGCGCCACGGTGCGGCCGGACCCCACGGCTGCTACCAAGCGACGAATGGGCTGCGTATTAGCCCCGCACTCCTCCATGGCCCGCACATAGAGCTCGAAATGGCTGATGGGCTGGCCCTGCGGGTCAACATCGGTTTCCTCTCCCAGCACAATTTCGTTGATGAGGCGGCGCGTGGCGGGGTTGGCGGTGGGCACCCACGGCACATCGACGCAGGTCAAATCGCGTTGCAAGGCCTTGAGCAGCGACATGAAATCCCACACCGCAAAGACGTGGTGTTCCATGAACTGGCGCAGGTCGCCCATGGTCCGAAGGCGGTAGTAAAGCCCGTTATTGAGCAGTAGCTGGCGGGTAGTGCCCACTTCATGCTGCAAAAATTCGATGGGGTCCAGCTCAGCTTCCATATGGCAATTTATATTATAACAATTTAAATACAGCCAATTTACTATTATTAGCAACGGTAGGCTGATGAAAATGGTTTATACAAACGAAAAACCCTTTGGCGCGGATTGCCAAAGGGTTTTGTTTTGTTAATTTTCCCAGAAAAGCACCAGGGTTTCTTCTATTTCTTCTCAAACACCAGGGCATTGCCGTCCATGCAATAGCGCTGGCCGGTGGGCTTGGGGCCGTCGTTGAAGACGTGGCCGAGGTGGCCACCGCATTTGGCGCACACAATCTCGTCGCGGCTCATACCGAAGCTGTTATCCGAGGCTATTTTAACGCTGGTTGCGGCGGCTGGCGCGAAAAAGCTGGGCCACCCGGTGCCCGACTCAAACTTAGTGTCGGAGGTAAAAAGCAGGTTGTGGTCGGCGGCGCAGTAATAGGTACCGGCGGCGTGGTTGTCGTGGTATTTGCCGGTGAAGGGCCGCTCGGTGCCTTGCTCGCGCAGAATGTAGTACTGGTCGGGCGTTAGGATTTTCTTCCACTCGGCGTTGGTTTTGCGCACTGGAAATTCATCGGGTTTGCCGGTCACAGGCTGGGGTTGGAAGTAGGTTTTGCCGCCCACGGTGCGGGCGGGCGGGGCCGTGTTGGCAGCCACGTCGCGCTTCTGCGAACAAGCCGAATTGAGCGAAAGCACCGAAACCAGTAATATCAGCAGGGAAAAACGCATGGCGGAGATGGGGTTGAATGACAGTTGACCAACATACGGCAGCAGAGGCCGGTTCGGTCGGCGGGGTAGACGAAAGAAGGCCGGGAACCTTACGCCCTAGCTAAGCCATTTAAGGCGACAGGCTTGGCTGCGCGGCAGGGTGCGGCAGCGGGGCTTGGGCCAATCGTTTAGTACCACAAGGCTTTGCGCTATTTTCTCCGTACCTTTGCACCCGCAAAACCAACCCATATGGCCAACAATATTCGTAACATTGCCATCATCGCTCACGTTGACCACGGCAAGACTACTCTGGTGGATAAGATTATCCACGCATCCAAGATTTTCGATGCGCACCAGCACTTCGACGACCTGATTCTCGACGACAACCCCCTGGAGCGCGAGCGTGGCATTACCATCGTTTCCAAAAACGTATCGGTACGCTACAACGGCACCAAAATCAACATCATCGACACCCCTGGTCACGCCGACTTCGGCGGTGAAGTAGAGCGCGTGTTGAAGCTGGCCGACGGCGTGCTGCTGCTCGTGGATGCCTTTGAAGGCGCCATGCCGCAGACCCGTTTCGTGCTCGGCAAAGCCATTGCTCTGGGCCTGAAGCCCATCGTGGTGGTGAACAAAGTGGACAAGGAAAACTGCCGCCCCGACGAGGTGCACGAGCAGGTTTTCGACCTCATGTTCAACCTCGGCGCTTCGGAAGACCAGCTCGATTTCGTGACCTTGTACGGTTCCTCGAAGCAGGGCTGGATGAGCACCGACTGGAAACAGAAAACCGACGACCTGATTCCATTGCTCGACGCGGTTATCTCGTCGATTCCGCCCGCGCCGACCTTGGACGGCACGCCTCAGATGCAGATTACCTCGCTCGACTACTCGTCGTTCGTGGGCCGTATTGCCATTGGGCGCGTTCACCGCG
>JAQBNT010000102.1 GCA_028288445.1 Hymenobacter sp.
CTCAAGTGCGGCCCTATCTGGAGGAGGTGGAAACTCGCCTGCTGGAAGAAACCGACTACAAGTTGGAGCTGCGGCGCGGCCAGGAAATAGCAGCCAAATGCCAGGGGTTGAAGCATCTGGAATTCCCAGCGTATTATCCCGAGTATTCCACGGCCCGAATTCTCACCATGGACTGGCTTCCCGGCCAGCACCTCAAAGAGTTCCTGGCCACCAACCCCAACCAGGAAATCCGCAACCAGGTTGGTCAGGCGCTGTGGGACTTCTACCAGTTCCAGTTCAACGAGTTGCACCAGCTGCACGCCGACCCGCACCCCGGCAATTTCCTAATGCGGGCCGATAACGGCGGCACCCTCGGTGTGCTCGACTTCGGCTGCGTGAAGGACGTGCCGCAGGATGTGTACGAGCTGTTCACGGCCCTGCTGGCCCCCGAAACTTTTGCCGACGAAGCCCGCCTCGAAGCGCTGCTCACCCAGGCCGGTGTACTCCGCGCCACCGATGCGCCGGCCATGCGGGCGCTCTACCTGCGCACCATGCGGGTATCGCTGGAGCTGGTGGGCCGCCCCTTCCGCCAAGCCACTTTCGATTTCGGCAACCCGGCCTACATGGCTGCCCTCTACGCCCTCGGCGACGACCTGATGGCCGACCCCGAGTTGCGCAAACAGCGCGAACCGCGTGGCTCCGAGCACTTCATCTATTTGAACCGGACGTATGTGGGCTTGTTCGCGCTGCTCACGGAGTTGGGCGCTTCCATCGAAACCGGGATTACGGCGTAGCGCGAACTTTTAGTTCGCGTCCCCGCGCCATTAAGGCAGCCCGAACGGTGCGGAGGGACGCGAACTGAAAGTTCACGCTACTTTGCCTTCATGAATCTTCGAGAAGAGCTACTACGGGAACACTCGGCGCGCCAGACCCAGCGGCTGGCCGACTACGCCTGCGCCCACCCCACGGCCTTGGCCGAGCTGCTTCAGCTGTTCTGGTACGGCGCGGAACGCGAGCGCCAGCTGGCCGCCGACGTGCTGGGCTGGGTGGGCGAGCGGCGGCCCAAGTGGCTGGTGCCCCACCTGCCGGGCCTGCTGGCCGCCGCCCAACTTGGCCTGGAGCAGCACCCGGCTATTCGGCGGGCCGTGGCGCGGGCATTGCAGTTCGTGCCTGTGCCCGAAGAATGGCAGGCCCTGGCCTTCGATACCTGTCTGGCCCTGTTGCTGGCACCTCACGAGCCGGTGGCCATTCGGGCCTATGCCCTCACGGCCGCCGCCCGCTTGGCCGGACCCTACCCCGAGCTGGCCGCCGAAGTTCTGGCCGCTACCGAAACGGCGCTGAGTACCACTGATTCGGCCGCGCTGCGGAGCAGGGCGGCGCGCGAATTGCCAAAACTTCGCAATATTTCGCGGGAAGTTTTGCCGGGTTAGCTGTTGGGTAGGCTCATTCGTTTCAATTCTTACCAATTCCCATGTTTACCAAAAAACTACTCACGCTTAGCGCGGCGCTGCTCAGTCTCACCTTCTCGGCTTCGGCCCAAAAGATGGCCAGTTGCTGCGCCCGCCCCGCCGGCAACCTGTCGGCCTCGGCCACCGAGGCCTTCGCCATGCTCGCCACCGACAAGGATTTCTCGGGCGGCCACGATGCACCCCTGCCCTATTCCTATGCCGGTGAAGGCAAGATGATTGAGTTCAAAACCCCGGACGGCACGCCCGGCCACGGCTTCGAAATCAAAAGCGCCAAGCCCAGCAACAAGTACCTATTCGTGATTCACGAGTGGTGGGGCCTGAACGACTACATAAAGAAGGAAGCCGCTACCTTCGCCAGCGAAATGCCCGATGTGAACGTCATCGCCGTGGACCTTTACGACGGCAAAGTAGCCACCACACCCGACGAGGCCGGCAAATACATGGGCGAGGTGAAAACCGAGCGCGCCACGGCCATCCTCAAAGGGGCGCAGATGTATGCCGGTCCCAAGGCGCAGCTGGCCAGCATCGGCTGGTGCTTCGGCGGCGGCTGGAGCCTGCAGGAAGCCCTGCTCGGCGGCAAGCAAACTGTCGGCTGCGTGATGTATTACGGCATGCCCGAAAAGGACGTGGCCAAGCTCAAAACCCTGAATTCTGACGTGCTGGGCATTTTCGCCAGCCAGGATAAATGGATTAATCCCGAAGTAGTAGGCCAATTCAAAAAGGACATGACCGCTGCCGGCAAAAGCGTCACCATCGAAAGCTACGACGCCGACCACGCCTTCGCCAACCCCTCCAACCCCAAGTTCAACAAGGAATACGCCGCCAAAGCCCACGGCCAGGCCCTGGCCTACCTACGCGGCCGCTTCAAGTCGAAAGCGTAGGCTTTTGAGTTTGAAACAGAAAAGCCTTCCCGATTGGGAAGGCTTTTTTTGTGCTACTTTGGTGAGCCTGAACTATCCTGCTCGCGGACCAAAAGTCCGCGCTACTTCAATTCCCACCGTTATGGCCCCGCTCACTGCCCTCCTGTCCGAATACGGCGAAAGCCACCAGAACCCCACCAATAAGCTGGTGCATTGGGTGTGCGTGCCGCTGATTATGTTCTCGCTCATCGGCCTGCTGTGGTCGGTACCGGTGCCGGCGGCCATTCAGCGCATCAGCCCGTGGCTGAACTGGGGTACGCTGGTAATGACACTGGCCCTCGTGTACTACGTGCGGCTGAGCGGGCGACTGGCGCTGGGCATGGTGCTGGTGTGGGTGGCCATGGCGCTGGCCCTGCGTGTGGTGGCGGGCGCGGCGGCGCTGCCGTTGTGGGCTATTTGCCTCATCATTTTCGCGCTGGCCTGGGTGGGCCAGTTCTGGGGCCACAAGGTGGAAGGTAAGAAGCCCAGCTTCCTCAAGGACCTGCAGTTTCTGCTGATTGGGCCGCTGTGGCTCTTGCATTTCGTGTATCGCCGGCTGGGCTGGGGCTATTAGCCGATGGCTGGTGCTTGATGGTGGCGGTTTGCGTTAGCGGGCGAATTGGTAGAAGTTGCGCTGGACGAGCGCCGTGTCGGCCGGAAGCCGCACCTGCTTACGGACAGCAAACTGCTGTGCATTTAACAACAGCGTTTTGCGGATAATAACCGCGTGATTATCGTCCTGGCCAGCGCCTTCGAGCACCATGCGTAGCGTTTGGCCGGGCAGCCACTGCTTGGCTTTTACGGCGAAGTCGGTGCCGTCCCAGCGCAAGGTGGTGCCGCCGGATGCCACCGTCAGCGTATCGGTGCCAAAAACGTGGGTGTGATTAGGTTCTTCGTAATCGAATCGGAGGATGAAGCGGTCGGAACCACTCTTTAGCGCCTGCAAACTGGTATTGAGCACAACCGATTTGTGAGAGCTATAGTCGAGATAAGTGAGCGTGCCGCGCCAATTCGGGGCAAGCAGGGCCGAGAGCTCGGGAGCCGTTATTCGGGGCGTGGCTTTAGCCATTACCGCGTAATGCTCGTACGCACCGCTGTCATTGCGGCTGACGAAGCGGGCGGAGAAATCCGCTGCAAAGGGCGTGGACAAAGCCACCGCTATAAAACCGGGAAGGAGAAAATATTTCATAAACGGGGGAAATGGGGTTGGTGAATCGATGCCCCGAAATTCCTCCAGCCCAACTCCAGCCGCGCTTCAACTTACGGCCTGAGCCGTCCCAATTTATCATTTGGGCCGCGTAACCTCGCCCGGCGTGCGCCCCGTGAGCTTTTTGAACACCCGGTTGAAAGTAGACTTGGAGTTAAAACCGGACTCCAACGCAATGCCTACCAGCGAGTAATGCGCCAGGCGCGGGTCCTGCAGCTTGCGTTCGGCCTCGGCCACGCGGTAGCGGTTCACGAAGTCGTTGAAGTTCTGCCCGCAGCCGGTGTTGATGACGTGCGAGAGCAGGGAGGTATTGGTACGCAGACGGTGGGCCAGTTCGGCCAGGGAGAGTTCGGGTTCCAGCCAAGGCTGGTCCTCGGCCATCAGGGCCAGTAGCTTGGTGCGCCACGGGTGTAGCTCGGGGGCCAGCGCATTGGCGGTGGCTTTCTCATTTGATGCAGCAGCCCCGACCTGTTTGGGAGCATCCGCAGATACTTCTGACGCTTCGGCCACTGCAGTGACATTGCCGACAAGTGGCAATGCATTAGCCGAAGCGGGCTGGCCAGCGGCCTCTACTGAGGGAGTTTCCCCAGCAGCGGTACTGAGTCCCGCCGCTATTTCAGAAGACACCAATGGCCGGGCATCGAATGAAGCCCCGGCAGCGCCAGCCGCTTCGGGCTCAAAGCGCAACGGAGTCGCGGCGGCAAAATTAGCCTGTAAGCCCACGATGCTCAGGTAGTAAACCAGGGCACCGTTGGCGAAATAGGCGTACCAATAATCGCCGTAGCCCAGCGGCCCGATGGCACGGTTCACCACCTCAAAGCCTACCCACAGCACCAACCCCAGCAGCGCGGCCACTAGCAAATCGCGCAGCCCCCGAAACCGAAGCCGCGCCGTGTCCGAAAAATTGTCGTCGAGGTAGCGGCGGTAGCGGCGAAAAAGCCGTAGCGTGGCCAAGCCATAGCCCAGCATCAGGGCGTAGCCCAGCCACTCGGCAGGCGCACTCAACACATCGAGGAATTTGGCCGCCGCGCCCTTGGTGCCGAAGTGGTAGGGCAGCGCCCAGCCATGCAGGGCCCGGCCCCAGACCAAATCGTAGAGCGCCGCCGCCGCATACAGCCCCGCAAATAGCAGCCCCGGCAGCAGGTGCCGCCAATGCTTTCGCAGCTCAAATTCCTGGTTGGTGAGGCTGCGGAAGTACAGGTAAAACGCCGGCCCCCAGGCCAGCCAGGGCTGCCACGGCACATAGAACATGGCCGTGGAGTAGCCGTCGTGGCTATCGTACCAGCCGGCGTAGCCCAGCATCCACTGCGTCACGGGCAGCACGTTCAGCAGCAGCAGCAGCGCCAGCAGCCCATCGGGCAAGGTGCCGAAGCGGAGGTTCCGAACCAGTAAGTGCCCCGCCAGCACCAGTCCCGGCACCACAAACGGCAGTAGCAGCGCACTATGCGCCCCAAATTCAAACAGCATGTTGCGAAGCTAGTGCATAGCTCCATGCCTTCGCCACCAGCGGCATTACCCCAGCGCCAACATGCCGGCCAGCTCGGCCACACATTCGGTGAGCTGGTCCCAGGCGGGCAGCATGAAATATTGGTTCTGGTAGCGCGCCCCGGTCACGGGCGTGCGCAGCACGGTGGCTAGGTCAAAGGCCGGGCGCGGGGTAAGCTCGTTCACGCAGTGGTGGATTTCGCCGGCCGACGACAGCAGACCCGCCCCGTAAAGGTGCGGCTTGCCTTTGTACTGCACCATGCCAAATTCGGCCGTAAAAAAGTATAGCGCCCACAGCTGCTCCCGCGCCGGCGAGCCCGCCGGCTGGGCCACGTAGGCCTGCCCCAGCTCGTGCAGGAAGTTGGACAGGCCCTCATCGAGGAGCATGGGCACGTGCCCGAACAGGTCGTGAAACAGGTCAGGCTCGGGGCTGAAATCGAACGCCTGCATGGACCGGATGCGCGTCACAATCGGAAACTTCCGCTCGGCCAAGAGGGCAAAAAACGCGCCCGGCTCAAACGGCCGGCCCACTGGGGCCAGCTGCCAGCCGGTTTCGGCCTCCACCGTGGCGCTCAGCTCCCGGATGTCGGGGATGGATTCTCGCCGCAAGCCCAGCCGAGTTAATCCCTCCCAAAATGCCGGCACGGCCCGCCGGTGCAGCAGGGCGGTCTGGCGGTCAAACAGCATCTTCCAGATGAGCTGGTCCTGACTGGCGGCGGCGGGGTTGGGCTTGGTAAACATAGCGTAACGATTAGGGGATGCTGAGTTAAAACCGGGCGAAAAAAAAGCCCGATATCCTGGCGGATTCGGGCTTTTGAAGGTTTCTAGAGAAGTTCGGGTGTCATGCCTCGTCTTCCGTTAGCGCCAATCGCAGCCCATTCGCTCCCTGCTTGGGGGCGGTCATTAGGGTGTTAATGCAATTGACGAATTGGTGGCGCATGAGTAAGACGAATTTAGGAACCGATTCTGGAAATGCAAGCATTTGCCCACATTAATTTTTCGTTATTCAAGTTCATTCCGCAGTTGGTACACGCGCCGCAGGTTGCGAATCAGGCGGGCCGATTCATCAAAATCCAGCGTCTGAGCACCGTCCGAAGCAGCGGTTTCGGGCGTTTCGTGGGTTTCGTACACGATGCCGTCGGCCCCGGCCATCACGCCGGCCAGCGCCATCGTGGGCACATATTCGCGGATGCCGATACCGTGCGAAGGGTCGACAATCACCGGTAGGTGGCTCTTGGCCTTCAAAATGGGCACCGCATTCAAGTCCAAGGTATTGCGACTAGCGGTTTCGAACGTTCGGATGCCGCGCTCGCAGAGAATGAGCTTCTCATTGCCGC
Source organism: Hymenobacter sp. (assembly GCA_028288445.1). Taxonomy (GTDB): domain Bacteria; phylum Bacteroidota; class Bacteroidia; order Cytophagales; family Hymenobacteraceae; genus Hymenobacter. The sequence continues at coordinate 6,377 of JAQBNT010000102.1, forward strand.
CCGAAAACACGTACTCAGCCGAGGAAAGCAATTCCTCAATCGAACCTGAGATGCCACGCTTCAGCAACACCGGCTTGTCCACGCCGCCCAGGGCATCGAGCAGATTGAAATTCTGGGTGTTGCGGGCTCCCACCTGGAACACGTCCACGAAGTCGTGCATTTCTTCCACCTGCGATACCTGCATGACTTCGGTCACGATTTTCAGGCCGCGCGCCCGGGCCATGCGGTGGAAATCGCGCAGCCCTTCCAGCCCCAGCCCCCGAAAGGCGTAGGGCGACGAGCGGGGCTTGAATACGCCGCCACGCATCAGGCGCACGCCGTTGGCCACGAGGTGGTCCATCACCTTTTCCATCTGGGCCTCGCTCTCGATGCTGCACGGCCCAGCGCAGATGGCCAGCGAGTTGCCGCCAATGGTCACACCGTCGCCGAGGTCGAGCACGGTGGGCTTCACGCGCCACTTGCGGCTCACGAGCTTATAGTCGTCGCTCACGCGGTGCACGTCGCGCACGCCCGGCAGCTGGCCGATGGTGCGGATGTCGAAGTCCTTTTTGCCGATGGCCACCAAGTAGTGGGCATGCTGGGTCGTGACTTCGGTAGCTTTGTAGCCCTGCTGTTTTAGGTGCTCGGTGATGGTGGCTACCGAAGCAGATTTTTCGAGTTGGATTATCACGGAATGAATGAGTTAACTATAAGAACGTCATGCTGAGCGCCGCCGAGGCATCTTGCTCGCATCGTTCGTTCAACGATTAGATTAGTGGTTGCAAGCGCGATGCTTCGGCGGCGCTCAGCATGACGTTATTGTTTACGCCTGCTTAATGCCCCGCACGAAACTCTCGGCGGCGGCCGGCGCATCGGCCACATCTTCCAGTGCGCGGATGAGGGCCGAGCCGATAATAGCGCCCTCGGCGTGCCCGCAGGCGCGGTCGAAACCAGCTTTATCGGCAATGCCAAAGCCGATGAGGCGCGGGTTGCGCAGCTTCAGAGCGGCGATGCGCTCGAAGTACTGCTCCTGCACTACGGCATCGGGCAGGGTAGTACCGCCGGTGGTGCCGGGGCCGGAAACGAGGTAGAGGAAGGCTTCGGAGAGGCGGTCGAGACGACGGATACGCTCTTCCGAGGTTTGCGGGGTGATGAGAAATACGGCTTTCAGGTCGTATTTCTTAAACGTTTCCTGGTAGAACTCCTCGTACTCAGCGAGTGGCAGGTCGGGCAGAATGAGGCCATCGACGCCCACATCGGCAGCCTGGCGGCAAAATTCTTCCACCCCGAACTGCATCACCGGGTTGAGGTAGCCCATGAGGAGCACTGGGGTTTCGGGCACGGCGGCGCGCAGGCCCTTGAGTTGCTCGAACAGCACGGGCAGGTTCATGCCATTGGCCAGGGCCACCGTGCTGCTGCCCTGGATGATGGGGCCATCGGCCAGCGGGTCGGAAAAGGGCATTCCGATTTCGAGGATGTCAGCACCGGCTTCTACTAGCGCTTTGGCCAGCGGAATGGTATCGTGCAGGCGGGGGTAGCCGGCGGTGAAGTAGGTGTTGAGCAGGTTGGTCTTGCTCGCGAAGGCATGTTTGATGCGGTCCATATTGTATCTATTGGGAAGCCGCAGCCTACACCAGCTTGTCCATGTTTTTGAGGTAGGTTTCCAGGTCTTTATCGCCGCGGCCGGAGAGGTTCACCACCACTACGTCGTCCGGTCCTGCGCCCAGCTGCCCGAGGGCGGCCAGCGCGTGGGCCGTTTCCAGCGCCGGGATGATGCCTTCGAGGCGGCTCAATTCAGCCACGGCCGTTAGGGCTTCGTCGTCGGTGATGGCAATGAACTCGGAGCGGCCCACTTCGCCCAGATAGGCATGTAGCGGCCCGATACCAGGATAATCCAGCCCCGCGCTCAGCGAGTAGGGTTCGGTAATCTGGCCGTGCTCGTCCTGCATCAGCAAGGTTTTGCTGCCGTGGATGATGCCCGGCGTGCCCAGCACCGACGTGGCCGCCGAATGGCCGGAGTGGATGCCGTGCCCGGCGGCTTCCACCGCAATCAGGCGCACTTCCGGCTCGTCCAAGAAATGGTAGAACGCGCCGGCCGCGTTGGAGCCGCCGCCCACGCAGGCCACCACGAAATCGGGCAGCTCGGAACCGGTTTTTTCCAGCAGCTGCTTGCGCATTTCCTCGCTGATAACGGATTGCAGACGTGCCACCAAATCGGGGTACGGGTGCGGGCCGACGACTGAGCCGATGATGTAATGCGTGTCGACGGGGTTGGCAATCCAGTCGCGGATGGCCTCGTTAGTAGCATCTTTCAGGGTCTGGCTGCCGCTTTCGGCGCGGCGCACTTCGGCCCCGAGCAGGCGCATCCGGGCCACGTTGGGAGCCTGGCGCTCCATGTCGATAGCGCCCATGTACACCACGCAGGGCAGCCCCATCAGGGCGCACACAGTGGCGGTGGCCACGCCGTGCTGCCCGGCCCCGGTTTCGGCGATGATGCGCGTTTTGCCCAGCCGCTGGGCCAGCAGAATCTGCCCCACGGTGTTGTTGATTTTGTGTGCACCGGTGTGGCAGAGGTCCTCGCGCTTGAGGAAAATCCGGGTGTTGTATTTGGCCGACAGGCGCTTGGCTTCGAACAGCGGCGTGGGCCGGCCCACGTAGTCGCGCAGCAGCGCCTGTAGCTCGGCCTGAAACGCGGGGTCGGCCATGATTGCCAGGTACTGCGTGCGCAGCTCCTCCACGTTGGGGTAGAGCATTTCGGGCACGAAAGCGCCGCCGAACTGGCCGTAGTAGCCGCGCGCCGTGGGCTGTTGATAGGAGGTCGTGGGAGTCATATGGATGGGGCGCCGGGGCGCAGTTGAGTGAGCATTTGGGCCAGGCGGCCGGCATCTTTCACGCCCGGCGCGGTTTCAAAACCGCTGTTTAAATCGACGCCGGCCAGGCCGGGCAGGCGCAGGGCCGCCAGTTCGGCGGCGTGTTCCAACCCCAGCCCGCCGGCCAACAAATAGGGCACGGGCAGGTTGTAGGCTTGCAGTAGATTCCAGTTGAACGTGGTACCGTTGCCGCCGGGCGCGGCCCCTTTGGTATCGAAGAGGAAGTAGTCGCAATACGGCACGTAGGGCAGCAGAGCGGCAAAATCAACCTTCTCCCCTACCGAAAACGCCTTTATCACCAGCAGGCCGGCGTCGTTCAGTTCCTCGCACTGCGCGGGTGTTTCCTGGCCGTGCAGTTGTACCACTGCGAGGCCAAAGCGGTGCGCCGTGGCGAGGATATTTTCGGTGGTTTCGTTCACGAACACGCCCACTTTCCAGATGGCCGGCGGCAGGGCGCGCACCAGTTCGGGAGCCAGCATATCGCCCACGAAACGGGGCGATTTCGGCGCGAAAATGAAGCCCAGAAAATCCGGCTCCAGCCTGGCAATGTCGGCCAGCGCCACCGCGTCGCGCATGCCGCACACCTTCACCAGCAGCCGCGACGGAGCAACCGGGGCAGCTGCCGCCGTTGCACCAGGCACGCCGGCGGCTACAGCTAAAGCGGAAATATTGGGACGGGGCGTTTTCATTTCCGACAGCTAGGCGATGGCGGATTCGGTTTTTGGTAGGGCGGCGAGTTCCTGCACCAGCGTGGCACAGGCACGCTCGGGGCGGGCGTGGCGCATGAAGGCCTCGCCCAGCAGGAAGCCCCGGTAGCCCACTTCGCGCAGCTGGCCAATGGCGGCGGCAGTGGAAATCCCGCTTTCGGAAACCTTCACGAAATCATTTGGAATGGCTTCGGCCAGCGCCATAGAAGTATCGAGGCTCAGGCTGAAATCGTGCAGGTTGCGGTTGTTTACGCCGATGAGGTTCACGGCATCGGCATTGGCAGAGCGGGCCAACTCTTCGCCGTCGTGCACTTCGAGCAGCACTTCCAGGCCCAGCGAACGGGCCAGACGGCCCAATGTGTCGATTTCGGCGGGCGAGAGGACGGCCGCAATCAGCAGCACGGCATCGGCCCCGATGCTCTTGGCTTCGAGAATCTGGTATTCATCCACCACGAAGTCCTTGCGCAGGATGGGGCAGAAATTGAATTTGCGCGCCGTGGTCAGGTCTTCATTTTTACCGCCGAAAAACTCGGCATCGGTGAGGATGGACAGCGCCGCCGCCCCGGCCTGCATGTAGCCGAGCGTGGTGCGCTCCACGGGTGCGTACTGATTTATCCAACCCTTGGAGGGCGACTTGCGCTTGAACTCGGCAATGAGGCCACTGTCGCCTTCGCGTAGCAGGTACTTGCGCAGCGACAGCGGCTGCGAGTTGAAATACAAGCTGGTTTCGAGCAGCTTAACGGGCACCAGCTCGCGGCGGCTGGCTACTTCCTTGCGCTTGTGGGCGACGATGGTATCGAGAATCGTGGATTGGGACATGACTTGGAAAACAGCAGCGCGCAGGATTTGCTTCGCGCCATGTAGAAATTTTATTGAGTAGCCAGCATGGTTTCAAACGCTTGCCGTGCCGCGCCCGAGTCCAGCGACTCGCGGCTGAGGGCCAGGGCCTCGGCCCAAGCCAGGCCGGGGCGGGCGCATTGCAGGGCTAGGGCGGCGTTGGCGGTGGTTACGTTGCGCTGGGCGGCGGTGCCGTGGCCGTCAAGGACGTGCTTAAACAGCTCGGCGGCGGCGGCTACGGTAGCGCCACCGGCCAGGTCGTCGGCGGTGCAGGCGGGCAGGTTTAGCGTGTCGGCGGTCAGCATTCGCTCGCCTTCGAAGGAGGAAACGACCTTGGCCAGGCCGGTGAGGGCCAGCTCGTCGTAGCCGTCGAGGGCGTGCACCACGGCGTAGCGGGTGCCAGTGGGCTGCATAAGGTAGTGGTAGAGGCGCTGGAGCTCCAGGCTGAACACGCCCAGCAGCTGGGCCGCCGGCCGGGCCGGGTTCACCAGCGGGCCGAGGATGTTGAAGAAGGTGCGTAGCCCCAGCTCGCGCCGGATGGGTCCGGCGTGGCGCATCGCTGGGTGGAAAGCGGGCGCGTGCAGAAAGCAGATGCCCGCCCGGTCAAGCTGCCGCCGCAGCTGGTCGGAACTGGCCTCGAAATCATACCCGAAATGCGCCAGCACATTGGATGCGCCCGACACCGACGACACGCCAAAGTTGCCGTGCTTGGCCACCAGCGTGCCCGCCCCGGCCACGATGAAGCAGGCCAGCGTGGAAATGTTAATGGTATTTTTACCGTCGCCGCCCGTGCCCACAATGTCCACGACTTCATGCGTGCCCAGCTCAGGGTCGCGGCTGAGGTCGAGCAGCGCCTGCCGGAAACCGGCCAGCTCGGCCACTGTGATAGGCCGCATGCGGTACACGGCCAGGAAGGCCGCCGTTTCGGCCGGGTTGGCCCCGCCCTCACCCAGCTGGCGCATGGCGGCGTGGGCCTCGGCGTGGGTCAGGGGCTGGTGGTCAAAAAGCTTGGTGAGAATCTGTTTCAATGCTTGATATTATTTCTAGAACGTCGTGCTGAGCGCAGCCGAAGCATCTCGCTCGCATCGTTTAACTATTGAATTAGCGGTGGCACGCGAGATGCTTCGACTACGCTCAGCACGACGTTCCACTTTGTTTGCAACTCTACGCCAGCCAGTTTGCCAGCATCTGCGCGCCGTGCTCGGTAAGGATGCTTTCGGGATGGAACTGCACGCCGCGCACGTCATACTCGCGGTGGCGGAAGGCCAGCACCTCGCCGTTGGCGTCGCGGGCCGTCACTTCCAGCGTCGCGGGCATCGACTCGGGCCGCACCGCCCACGAGTGGTAGCGCCCCACCTGGAACCGCTCGGGCAAGCCCGCGAAGAGGCGCTCGTCGCTCACGGTCACTTCGGCTTCGTTGGCTACGCCGTGTAGCACGGCGGGGATGTTATAAAGCTCCGCGCCGAAGCTTTCGGCCAGGCCCTGGTGGCCCAGGCACACGCCCAGAATACGCTTGGTGGACGCGTATTTCTGGATGATGGCCGGCATCAAACCCGCCTCCGTGGGAATGCCGGGGCCAGGCGAAAGCAGGATGGCATCGTAAGCATCCACGGCTTCGAGGGTGAGCTGGTCGTTGCGCGTCACCGTCAGGCTGGGGCCGTGGCCGAGCTCGCGCAACAGGTGCACCAGGTTGTAGGTGAAGGAGTCGTAGTTATCGAGAACGAGGATTTTCATGGCGATAGACTGGAATTATTTAACGTCCTCAGCAGCCCGCAGCGCGGCGCGCAGCGCCCCCAGCTTGTGGTGAACTTCCTCCAACTCTGACTGCACTTTGGAAGCTGCCACCACGCCCGCGCCAGCCTGGAAATACAACTGGTTGCCGGTGCTCAGAAACGAGCGAATCATAATAGCGTGGTTGAAGCTGCCGTCGAAACCGAGGTGGCCCAGGCAGCCGCCATAGTAGCCGCGGGCAGTAGGCTCCAGCCCATCAATCAGTTGGATGGCGCGAAATTTGGGTGCTCCGGAAAGCGTGCCGGCCGGGAAGGTGTCGGCCACCACTTGCAGGGTGTCGGTGTTTTCGGCTAATTCGGCCGTCACTTTGCTTACTAAGTGGATGACGTGCGAGTAGAACTGGATTTCGCGCAGCGTGCGCACCTCTACTTTGGTGCCGTGGCGGGCCAGGTCGTTGCGGGCCAGGTCCACCAGCATCACGTGTTCGGCGTTTTCCTTGGGGTCGGCGGCCAGGCGCTGGGCGGCGGCGGCATCGGCGGCGTCGTCGCCGGTGCGGCGGTAGGTGCCCGCGATGGGGAACAGCGTGGCCTCACGGCCCTGCACCAGCACCTGCGCTTCGGGCGAGGAACCGAAAATTTTGTAGTCACCGTAGTCGAAATAAAACAGGTAGGGCGACGGATTAATGGACCGCAATGCCCGGTACACGTTGAACTCATCGCCCGAAAAACCCTGCTGGAACCGGCGCGAGAGTACAATCTGGAACACGTCGCCGCGCAGGCAGTGGGCCTGGCCCTGCGTGAGGCGCGCCAGGAATTCCTCGTCGGTCTGGTTGGTCTGCTCCTCGCCTACCGTGGCGAAGCCGAAGTTCGGCACGCTGGGGTGGCGCACCAGGTTTTCGAGGCGGTCGAGGCCGTCGGTTTCGGCCGGGGATTCTCCTGCCACGCTGTGCTCGAACAGGTGCAGTTCCTGCCGGAAGTGGTTGAAGGCGATGACGTAGCGGTACACGCCGTAGCGAATGAGCGGGATGTCGCCGGCCGGCACTTTCTCCGGGTTTAGCTGCACGTCCTCAAAGCTCTGCACGGCCTCGTAGCCCATGTAGCCAAACAGGCCGGTGCTGATAAAGGGCAGTTTTTCGGCCGAAGCATCGGGGGTGCCGGCGGCGGCAAAATCGCGCAGTCGGGCCAGCGCCTCGCGGGGGTGGCTCAGCGTTTCAGTGGTTTCGGGTGCGCCGGGCAGCAGCTGGCGCAACACCCCGCCGCGCCGCAGCTCAAACGTGGCCAGCGGTTCGCACACCAGGTAGCTGAAGGCGTTTTGCTGGCCGTGGTAGTCAGCGCTTTCCAGCAGCAGGCAGTTGGCGTACTGGTCGCGCAGGCGCAGAAACAGGCCCACGGGCGTTACGGTATCGGCGAGCAGGCGGCGGGTGCGGGTGAGGAGTTGGTAAGGCACGAGGACGAAAAAAGAAACAGCAAAAACGAAAAAAGCCCGGCTGATGGGCCGGGCTTTTTGTGATTGCAGGGTAAAATCAGGTTGACTTCACAAGGCGCACAGACAGGCCGGTCCGATGTTTCGGAGCTGCCACCACCACGCCTGAGAAATACGAGTCGAGTTCATGTTGAAAAAGGCGCTTCGGCTGAAACGCGTTGCAAAGATAGAGCTGCGTTTTTGAAATTGACGCAAACACCGGCGATTTTTTATACGAAACCAGCAAGCCTGAGGTTCTGTTTTCGCCAATATTCAAATCAGCGCAAAGAGCCGATGCTACTTCCGCTTCGCGCCCGAGGCGCTGGTTTTCACCGCCGAACCAAACAGAAACCGGTAGGCCGTTGGAAACTCCCGCCGCCAGAACCACTCCCGGTGCTCCCCATCGGCCGGGGCCGAAAACGCGAGATTGGCGGCCGGCACACCCTCGGCCCGCAACTCGTCGCGCCACTGCGTCATCAGCGGCAGCATGGTTTCCGATTCCTTGGGGCCGCACACGAAGTAGAAGCGCGCCGTGCGCGCCGCCGGGTGGGTTTTGGCATAGGCCCGCAGCGAATCATCGCACACCCAGAAGGCCGGCGAAAACACGCCTACCTCGCCAAAAACCCTGGGGTATTTCAGGGCCGCGTACACCGAAATCAACCCGCCCAGGCTGGAACCGGCGATGCCGGTGTGCGCGGCCTCGGGCCGGGTGCGGTAGTGCGCATCCACGTACGGCTTGAGTGTGAGGGCCAGAAAATCGACGTAAGCCCCGCCCTGGCCGCCCCGGTGGGGCTGGTCCTTGAGCGCGGCGCTGGGCCAGGGAATATACTCGTCGGAGCGGAACTGGTCGCCGTTGTCCACGGCCACCACAATGCTACCGGTGGCGTCCTGCCCGGCCTGGCGCAGGCGGTCGAGGGTTTCGTCCACGCCCCACTCGCCGCCGAAGCTCGTGGCGTCGTCGAACACGTTCTGGCCGTCGTGCAGGTAGAGCACGGGGTAGCGGCGGGCGGGGTTGGCCGCGTAATCGGCGGGCAGGTAGAGCCAGACGCGCCGCTGCCGGCCCAGCTGCGGCATGGCAAACGAGGCCGATAACAGGCGGACCTGCGGCGAGGCGGTGTGCTTTTTAGGAGTTGCGGTTGCTCCGCTCTGGTCGTCCCAGGCCAGCACTTGGTTGGCTATTTCACGGCCCGTGGTTAGGTCGGCTTTGCGGTTGGCAACCGGCTGGTTTTTGCCGTCCACTTCCACCGTCGGCCAGCTGCCGCGGGTAAACTTATACTCGATGCTGCCCAGGCTGGGCGGCAGGCTGATTTGGTAGGTGCCGTCGGCCTGTTTCTGCAATGCATGACGGGAACTGTGCGGGTTCCAGTTGTTGAAAGAGCCCGCCACGAACAGCGTGTCTTTGGCCGGCGTAGTAGCCGGCGCCTGGGTTAGCTTCAGGATAGTCTGGGCGCTGGCAGTGCCCCACGCCAAGCCCAGGGCGCTGGCCAGCAGCACCGTGCGCTTCAGCAGCAATTGTTGGTTCATCGGTTATCGAATGGTTTCGCCGGTGCCGGCACCGCGCTCGGCGGCTTCCGTTTTGCGCAGTGTGTACACGGCTCGCACCGAGTCGATGCCCGGCAGGCCGTTGGCCTGGAAATCGAGCAAAGCCCCCTTCTTCTGCGGCCCTTTCACGAAATGCCGGTACTCCTCGGCCGATTCGCGCACCACGTACAGAATTCCCGGCGACGGCACTTTCAGGCGGGAGAAAAAGCTGCGGCCATCGCCGGCCGGGCGGCGCGTGGTTTCAGCCACGGCGCTGGTGCCCAGCAGCCGGTATTTGGCCACGTCGGCCCCCGGCGGGGTCAGGTTGCCCAGGCCGTCCACAAACACTTCGCGGCGGGACATGAGGTGCTCCAGGTCCAGGGTTTTGAGCAGGGTCAGGTTTTCCTCCGACATAATGAGCTGCTGCACCGTTTTGCCGGGGGCCGGCTCCTCGTAGTACACCAGCACCGGCTTCTTCAGCTTCAGCTTGCTCACGACCGTGGGCGGCGGCGCGTCCTCACTGTCGGTGGCGCGCTGGGTGGTGATGGGCGTGTACACCGGCGGCGGTTTTACTACCCCACGAACACCGGGCGCGGGCTTGCCCGCGCTTTTGGGGGCCGGCTTGCGCGTACCCGGCCGGGACTGGGCTGCGGCACCGGTCACGGTACCGGCCAGTAGCAACGCGAGTAATGGTAGGTGCTTTTTCATTTTCTGAGGAAAAGCCAAAAGTAGCGAGGAGAATATGGCCCGGCAAGGCAATTACTGCGCCAGCTAAGGGAAAACAGTGCCATTATCAGCTGGAGCCTGCCGGAACACGGTATCGGCAAAGATGATTGAGCGCAGGTTGCCAAACTGACTGCCCGCCCTTGGCCATCTTTTCGGAAACGGATTTTTAGCTTGCTTCTGCCCTGGACAAAGGAAAGCACTGAGCGGCGTGTAAACCGGGCGAATGAGTAAATCCACACCGCTGATGAGTAGGCACACACCCAAAAAAAACCGCCCTTTCAAACTTATTTTTTCCTGTAAAATCTCAAAAAAACCCTCATTCCAACGCGTTGCGCGCATCATCTCCGAATCGTTTGCATTGTGCAAGCTGCTGCACTAAACATAAGCAACCCAGTTAATAACTTATTACACAGTGGTTAGCTTATTAAATCAATATGATTTTTAAACTACTTTCTACTTAAATATCGGCAAAAAATCCCCGAATCTGAGCAAACGTTTTTTCACTTTTACAGAAGGCTGGAAATTTTTAAAAAAATGCCTTTAAACCTTCTGTGAAGCAAGTTTTTGGTAACTTGCAGCCCCAATCTTTTAAAATTTCCCACCATCAACACATTTAAGAAGTTTCCCATGAGACACCCTTATTTAGCGAAGCTCCTGTTTCTGCTATTGTTAGCGGGCTTTGGCTTCCTCCCTTCGGCGGCCTATGCTCAGTCGACCGGCTCGGTTAGCGGCCGCGTCACCGATAGCAAAAACGAAGGCATTCCCGGCGCGACGGTCCTCATCGAGGGCACTTCGCTGGGCAGCTCTTCGAACGTAGACGGAACCTACAGCATCCAGAGCGTGCCGGCCGGCCCGCACACGGTTGTGATTTCCTTCGTGGGCTACAACGCCGTTCGCCGTCCCGTGACGGTGGTGGCCGGCCAGAACACCGACGTATCGACGGGCCTGACCGAGAATACGACCCAGTTGGCCGAGGCCGTGGTGGTAGGCTACGGCACGCAGCGTCGGCAGGACATCACCGGGGCTGTGACGGCAATTGACGCCAAGCAGTTTGTGCAGGGCCAGGTTACCAACCCCGAGCAACTCATCCAGGGCAAAGTGGCCGGCGTGAGCATCACGACGGCCGGCGGTGCGCCGGGCGCTTCCTCCACCATTCGCATCCGTGGCAACTCCTCACTGAATGCTAACAGCGACCCGCTGTACGTAATCGACGGCGTACCGGTGGATAAGAACGGCATCGACGGCGCTTCGAACCCGCTATCGCTGATTAACCCCAGCGACATTGCCACCTTCACGGTGTTGAAGGACGCTTCGGCCACCGCCATCTACGGCAACCGCGCCTCAGGTGGGGTTATCCTCATCACCACCAAAAAGGGCCTGCAAGGCGAAAAGCTGCGCGTGGAACTGAACTCGCAGACGGGCATTGCCACGGTGGCGCGCCGCTACGAGACGCTGTCGGCCGATGAGTTCCGGGGCCTGATTAAGGCCAACGGCGCGGCTGCGTCGGCGGCTACCCTAGGCACGGCCAACACCAACTGGCAGAACGAGATTTTCCGCACCGCCGCTACCTACGACAACACCGTGAGCCTGATTGGCAGCGTGGCAAAGGTGCCGTTCCGCGTGTCGTACGGCAACCTGAACCAGGAGGGCATCGTCATCACCAACAAGCTGCAGCGTAATTCCGGCTCGGTGAGCCTGAGCCCGACCCTGCTCAACGACCACCTGCGCATCGACATCAACGCCAAAGGCAGCATTGTGGATAACCGCTTTGCCGACTACGGCACGGTGGCCGGCGCCGCCCTCTACGACCCCACCCAACCCGTAATGTCGGGCGAGTCGCGCTTTGCGCGCTATGGCGGCTACTTCCAGTTCCTGAACACCGGCACCGGCGCACCGCTGGGCAACGCCCCCGGCAACCCGGTGGCTTCGCTCAACAACACCCGCGACATCAGCAAGGTGAAGCGCCTCATCGGCAACGTGCAGCTCGACTACAAGGTGCATGGCATCGAAGGCCTGCGCGCCAACCTGAACCTGGGCCTGGACGTGTCACGCAGCCAAGGCTACAAGGACATTGCTCCTACTGACTTCGGCAACTACAACACGGCTTCGGCTGTCCCCGGCCTGAATGGCTCGTACAAAGAGTACGCGAAGGACAAAGACATGCGCCTGCTCGAAGCCTACCTGGCTTACGGCAAGCAGGTTGGCGGCACCAAATTCGACATCCAGGCCGGCTACGCCTACCAGGATTTCACCTACCAGGGCCCCAACTTTCTGACTTACCGCTCGAACCGCAGCACGCTCATCAACCCCGATGAAACCCTGACCACCCCCAACTACTACGGTAAGCTGGTGATGCTGTCGTACTTCGGCCGTGCTACGGCCAACGTGAAAGACAAGTACCTGCTGACCGCTACCCTGCGGAACGACAATACCTCACGCTTCCGCGATGGCTACCGCAGCGGCTGGTTCCCGGCCCTGGGCCTGGCCTGGCGCATCAAAAACGAGGATTTCCTGAAGGACAACAACACGTTCTCGGAGCTGAAGCTGCGCGCCGGCTACGGCCGCACGGGCCAGCAGGATTTGGGCAACTCGGATAACCCGGGCTATTACGACACGCAGCCGCGCTACGTGCTGGGCTCGTCGGGCTCGCAGTACCTGTTCGGCAACGCCGCCACGGGCTTCATCGCCGGCCCGCAGGGCTACAACAGCGTCCTGACCTGGGAAACCACCAATACCTACAACGCCGGTCTGGACCTGGGCTTCCTCGATAACCGCCTCACCGCCACCATCGACGTGTACCAGCGCACCGCCACCGACCTGCTGGCCCGCGTGAACCTGCCCGCTGGCTCGAACCTCACCGACCGCCTCGATGCCAACATTGGCTCGCTGCGCAACCGGGGCATCGAGCTGGGCCTGAACTACGGCCTGCTGCGCTCGCAAGACCTGAACTGGGACGTGAACCTGAACGGCGCGTATAACGTCAACAAAATCACCGACCTCGGCCGTCAGCTGCCCGGTTTCCCCGGCTACAAAACGGGTGATATCGGCGGGGGCACCGGCTTCACCGGCCAAATCAATGCCGTGGGTCAACCCGTCAACTCGTTCTACGTGTACCAGCAGGTGTACGGCCCCGATGGCCGCCCCGTGCAGGGCGTGTACGTGGACCGCGACGGCAACGGCAACACCATCAACGACTACTACTATTACAAGCAGGCAGCTCCGCTCGTAACGCTGGGCTTCAGCTCGAACGTGACCTACAAGAAACTGGTGTTTGCCTTCACGCTGCGCAGCAACCTGGGCAACTACGCCTACAACGGCAACGCCGCTACCCTGGCCAACTACGCCAACGCCAAAGCCTCGCTCGGCTTTGTGAACAACATCAACCCCGATATCCGCAACACGGGCTTTACTTCCCAGCAGGTGTTCTCGGATTACTACGTCGAGAACGCCTCGTTCCTGCGCTGCCAGAACATCTCGCTGGGCTACAACGTGGGCAAGGTGCTCGGGGCCTCGAGCCTGCGCATCACCGGCAACGTGCAGAACGCTTTCCTCATCACCAAGTACACCGGTGTTGACCCCGAAATCCCCAACGGCATCGACCGGAACTTCTATCCCACTGCCCGCACTTATACGCTCGGCCTGGCGCTCGGCTTTTAATTCCCACCACTCATGAAGAACGTATTATTTCGGGGGTTAATGACCCTCAGCATGGGCACGGCCCTTACCAGCCTCAGCACCTCGTGCACCAAAGACCTCGACCAGACGCCGAAATACGAGCTGACGCCCGATAAGGTGTACGTGGACCTGGCCGGCTATAAGAAAGTGCTGGGCAAGATTTACGGCGGCTTTGCCCTCACCAGCCTCGGTGGGGCCGGCGGTGCCAGCGACCTGACCAGCATCGACGGCGGCACGGGCGACTACCTGCGCCAGCTGTGGAGCGCCCAGGAGCTGACAACGGACGAAGCCGTAGTAGCCTGGCCCGACCCGGGTATCCAGGATTGGCACAACATGAACTGGGATGCCAACAACCCCTTGATTGGGGGCATCTACAACCGCGCTTACTACGAAATCGGTATCTGCAACGAGTTCATCCGCGAATCGACGGATGACAAGCTCAGCAGCCGCCTGACCGGCGCCGACGTGGAACAAGCCAAGGCGTTTCGCGCCGAAGCCCGTTTTCTGCGGGCGGTGTCCTACATGCACGTAATTGACCTGTTCGGCGGCGGTCCGTTTGTGACCGACACCGATGTGGTGGGGGCCTCTACGCCGCCCTACAAAACCCGCCAGGAGCTTTACAACTTCGTTGAAACCGAGCTGACAACCCTCACCACCGCGCTGCCCGAGTACCGCTCGGAATATGGCCGGGTAGACCGCAACGCCGCCAAAGGCATGCTGGCCCGTCTGTACCTCAACGCAGGTGTTTACACCGGCACGCCGAAGTATGCCGAGGCCGCCAAACTGGCTAAGGAAATAATTGACGCGAAGAAGTACACCCTGACCAACGGCACGGTCGGCACGGCGGCATCGTCGGCCTACGGTCTTAACTTCCTGGCTGACAACAACACCAACGCGGCCTCGAATGAGCTCATCTGGCCGGTGCTGTTCGATGTGTCCCGTACGCAAACCTACGGCGGCACCACTTTCCTGGTGAACGGCTCAACCAGCGGCTCGAGCGCCGGCTGGCAGGCATATGTGGGCGAAAGCACCGGCTGGGGCGGCCTGCGCACCACCAGCGCCCTGTTCGACAAGTTTTTCCTCCAGGGTGGCGACACCACGGTTGACCGCCGGGGCCGTTTCTGGCAGGCTGGTCAAACCAAGGAAATTGCCGACCTGAGCCAGTTTACGCAAGGCCTCGGCGTGACCAAGTACCGCAACGTTACTTCCGCCGGTGTTGGCGTGGGTGCCCCGCTGAACTTCTCCGGCGTCGACTTCCCCATGCTGCGCGTGTCCGACATGATGCTCATCTACGCCGAAGCCGCTGCCCGCAGCGCCGCGGGTATTGACCGCGCCACGGCCCTCACCTACGTGAACCAGATTCGCCGCCGGGCTTTTGGCCTGGACATCAACACCGCCAGCACACGAGCCGATATTGCCGATGCGCAGCTGTCGCCGGAGTTTATCCTCGACGAGCGCGCTCGTGAGCTGCACTGGGAGGGCGTACGTCGCTCCGACCTCATCCGCTTCGGCCAGTTCACCGAGAACACCTACCTCTGGCCTTGGAAAGGCGGGGTGGCCGCTGGCCGCACGGTAGACGTGAAGTACAAGCTGTTCCCGATTCCGCTGTCGGACCTCACGGCCAATCCTAACCTGAAGCAAAACTTAGGTTACTAAAACTTTTTACTGCCGGTCCGGCGTTGCCGGGTCGGCAGTAATCCTTGCTTTTACCTCAAACGTTTCATTTTATGTATAACTGGTTCTCTAAAGCAACGGCTTTGGTAGGCGTGCTGGCCATTAGCCTCACCGCTTGCAAGAAAGACGAAACCCGCGTCACCATGAAGGATGGGGTCGCCCCTGTGCTCACGGCCTCGGCTACCACGGCAACTCTTACCAGCGCCACCGCCGCCAACACCGCCCTGGTTTACACCTGGACGCCCGCCGATTTTGGCTACAAGGCAGCCGTGACCTACACGCTGCAATTTGCCAAGAAGGGCGACAATTTCAAGACGACCCAAGACATCAGCATGGGGGCAACCCTCACCAAAACGCTGACCGGCAAAGAGCTGAACAACCTCTACAACGCCCTGGATTGTAACATCAGCAGCACCCCATCGGCTACGCCGCTTGACGTGCGTGTGAAAGCCGTGATTGGCGATGCCGTGGCCCCGGTACTGTCGAACACCGTAGGCGTTACCGCAGTGCCTTACCAGGCCCAGACGCCCCCGGCTGACACCTGGGGCATCATCGGTGCTGCTACGCCCGGTGGCTGGAACACGGACACCCCTATGACCTATGATTTCTGCACCCGTACCTGGCAGGTTACGCTGGCCCTGACGGCCGGCGAGTTCAAGTTCCGCTCCAATAATTCCTGGACGGTTAACCTGGGCGAAGCGGCTACCCCCACCGGCAATGCCAGCACCACTGGCCGGCAGCTGGCTTACAACGTAGCCCCGACCCCGAACCCCGCGAACCTGAACGTGGCGACGGCCGGTACCTACCGCGTTACTCTCAACCTGAACGCTACGGGTGGCCCCATCTACACGCTGAAATAGCCTTAAGGCAAAAACCAGTCAAACAAAAAAGCCGCTGTTAGTCAGCGGCTTTTTTTGTTTGCCACCTGCGGGAATTCGGTATTGAAAGCCCTCTGATGCTGGTATCCAATACGCTTTTATGCTGTTTAACCCGGTTTAAGAAGATAGCAAAATTGTGTGATACAACGTGGCTATGGTTATTTATCCGGTGTAAAATATTGATTATGAAAAAATAAATAACTGCAAACGTTTGTTCAAAATGATGGTTTTCTATTGATTGCCCAACTGGTTACTACTTTCGTTGCCCCCTTTATAATTCCCTCTCCTATGATACTTATTGCCGACGGCGGCTC
>JAQBNT010000108.1 GCA_028288445.1 Hymenobacter sp.
GTAACGCCGGCCACGGCCGCCCCCGGTGCCACGGTCACCATCACCGGCACCAACCTGACGGGTTTCACTTCGGTGCTGCTCAACGGCCAGGCCGTGCGCGCCACGCCGGGCCTGGTGTCCGCTACTACGGCCACCTTCATCGTGCCGGCCGCTGCGGGCACGGGCCGGGTGCGGCTGACCACCGCCGCCGGCACCGCCGTGAGCGCCGCCCGTCTGGGCGTGAACCGGGCTTCGTCCAGCAGCAACTACGGCCAGCTGAACACCAACGCCACCAGTGCCAACGCCGCCGGCAACTTCTCAACGCCGGTTGCTGCTGACCTGGACAAGGATGGCCTGCTGGAGCTGCTGGTGGGCCAGGGCGACGGCACCATGGTGGACTACGAGCAGACGGCCACCAACGGCGCTTTCAGCACCACGGGCACGGTCATTACCTTGTTTTCGGGCGGCGCTACCGTCGATGTGGGCCTCTACGCCAAGCCGACGGTGAGCGACCTCGACGGCGACGGCCTGCAGGAAATCATCGTGGGCGAAGAAAACGGCAAAGTGCTGATTTACGAGCAGAATGCCAGCACGGGCACCAACGCCTTTAAAATGGGGGCCGGCACCACCTTGTTTGTCAACCCCTACGGCGTTACGCCTTCGGGCACGCCCAACGCCGGCTCCTACGCCCGTCCTTCGGTGGGCGACATCGACAACGACGGCCTGATTGACATCATCGTGGGCAGCAACAACGGCTACCTGAACCGCTACGAGCAGCTTGCCGCTACCAATAACACCACGGCCGGCTTCAGCGCCGCCACCACCATCAAGCTGGCCAATGGCACAACCATCCTCGATGCCGGCGACGTGAGCAAGCCCCTCATCACCGACTACGACGGCGACGGCAAGCTCGACATGCTGGTGGGCAACGTGGCTGGCAACGTGCAGCTCTACACCCAGACTTCGGTCAACGCCCTCACCTTTAGCTTCGTGCAGAACCTGAGCACGGCCGGTACCGCCGCCACCACCATCAACATGAGCAACACGGGCACCAATCCCAGCAACAGCGGCGGCTACGCGGCCCCGGCCGTGACCGACTACGACGGCGACGGCCTGCTCGACCTCTTCGTGGGCAACGGCAACGGCACCGTGTACCGCTACGAGCAGAACACTTCGGCCACTGCACCCCTTATTTCGGCCCCGCTGCCGGTGGTGCTCAGCGCCTTCGGCGGCCAGGCTACCAGCACCGGCAACCGCCTGAGCTGGACCACGGCCCAGGAGCTGAACAGCGCCCGCTTCGTGGTAGAAGCTTCGGCCGATGGCACCGCCTTCGCCGCCGTGGCCGAGCTGGCCGCTGCCGGCAACAGCACCACCGCCCGCAACTACGACTACCTCGACGCCTCGGCTGCTGCCCAGGCTGCCAGCCGCCGCTACTACCGCCTGCGCCAGGTGGACCTGGACGGCACCACCAACTACTCGCCGGTAGTAGCCCTGAGCCGCACCGCCGCCGCTGCTGCTGCCACCACCGCCGAAGCCTACCCCAACCCCTTCACCGACCAGCTGTCGGTGGCCGTGCCCGGCACCATCGAGCCCCAGGCCACGACCGTGACGCTGCTCTCGCTGGCTGGCCGCCCGGTGTTCGCCGCCAAGCTGGCCCTCAGCGCCGCCCCCCAGGCCCTGGCCGGCCTACCCGAGCTGCCCGCCGGGGTCTACGTCCTACGCCTCACCACGGCCGGCGGCAGCATTACCCGTAAGGTGACTCGCCAATAAGCCACGGCTTTAGCTTAAACGAAGACGGCCCCGGCCTCCGCAAGGAGCGCCGGGGCCGTCTTCGTTTTACGTATTGTCATTCTGAGCAGTGAAGGACCTTACCACGGTTGCGCGTGTCGTTCAACGGCGATAAGGTCCTTCACTCCGCTCAGGATGACAATGAAAAATGGTTAGTACAGCACCCGAAACTTGATGGTGTGCTCCACCTCGCGCAGGGCCTGAATCACCTCGTGGTCGTACTCGCGGTTGATGTCGGTAATCACGTAGCCGATGTGCTCGTTGGTTTTCAGGTACTGGCCCAGGATGTTGACGTGGTGCTCGGCCAGCACGTTGTTGATTTTGGCCAGCACGCCCGGTACGTTGGCGTGGATGTGGATGAGGCGGTGGGCCTGCTGCGTGGGCAGTTGAATATTGGGGAAATTGACCGACTGCTGGGTGTTGCCCGTGTTGATGTACTGCATGATGCGCTCGGGCACAAACTCGGCAATGTTGCGCTGGGCCTCGGCCGTGCTGCCGCCGATGTGCGGCGTGAGCAGCACGTTGGGCAGCCCGCGCAGCTCGCTTTCGAATGCTTCGTGGTTGGTTTTGGGCTCGTAGGGGAACACGTCCACGGCCGCGCCGCCGAGGTGGCCGCTGCGCAGGGCCGCCGCCAGGGCGGGCACGTCCACGACGTGGCCCCGGGCGTTGTTGAGGAACAGCGCGCCCTTTTTCATGAGGGCAAATTCCTTCTCGCCGATGTAGTTGGTGTTCTCCACGCGGCCGTCGATGTGCAGCGTCACCACGTCAGATTGCGCGAGCAGTTCTTCCAGTGTGCGGCACTTCACGGCGTTGCCGAGCTGGAGCTTTTCGGCCACGTCGAAGTACACCACCTTCATGCCCACGGCCTCAGCCACCACCGAAAGCTGCGAGCCAATGTTGCCGTAGCCCACGATGCCGAGGGTTTTGCCGCGAATCTCGAACGAACCGCTGGCCGACTTGTCCCATTCGCCGGCGTGCATTTTGGGGTTCTTTTCGGGGATGCGGCGGGCCAGCACGATGATTTCGCCCAGCGCCAATTCCACCACCGAGCGGGTGTTGCTGAACGGCGCGTTGAACACGGCCACGCCCTTTTTCATGGCCGCCGTGAGGTCAATCTGGTTGGTGCCGATGCAGAACGCGCCGATGCCGATGAGGCGGTTGGCCGCCTCCAGCACGCGTTGCGTCACCTGCGTTTTGGAGCGGATGCCGAGCAGGCTCACGCCTTCGATGCGCTGGATGAGCTCGTCCTCGTCGAGGCCACCCTTAACTTCTTCTACCTGATAGCCTTCCTGGCGGAAAAGCTCGGCGGCGCGGGCATCCGGGTTTTCCAGGAGGAGGACCTTGATGCGGTTTTTGGGGTATGATAAAGTCATGGGAAGTCTTAGTTGGTACAAAAACTCGTCGAAGGTGGGCAGCACTTCGTCGGCGTGGGCCACCACGGTGGGGCGGCTAACATTCTCGGTGTAAGCGTAGAAGCGGTGGGCCAGGCCGGCTTCGCGGATTTGGTAGTCGGTATACCCGTCGCCAAGCACGTACACCGGCCCGTCCAAATCGAGCAGCACGAGCTGGCGGATTTTGCCGCCGTCGCGGCTCAGCACGTTGCCGGGGTCGCAGCCGGTGATGTTGCCGGCGGCATCAAAGGTGAAGGTGTTGGCCAGCACGTGGCTGGCCGTAATGCCAAACTCGGCCACCACCGGCTCAATAAACTCGCGGAAGCCGCTGCTCACCACGTAAATCCGGTCGGCAAACTGCCGGAAGAAATTGCCGTTGCGCCGGATGCTCTCGCTCACCTTGGTTTTGAGGCGCGCAATGAGCGGGGCCAAGTGCCGCTCGTTGGCCCCGAGCAGCGCCAGCCGCTTCGCCAGCGACTCCTGAAAGCCGATTTCGCCGGCCATGCCCTGGTCGGTGAGGGTCTTTATCTGGCCGACAACCTGGGCCTGGTCGGAGTGGCCTTGCAGGGCGATGTCGGCCAGCTCATCCAGCCCTTCCACCTGGGTGAAGGTGCTGTCGAAATCGAAGACGAGGTAGGGCAGGGGCGCGGCGGCGTTGGGCACGTTATAAAAGGCAAAATCACATAACAGTCACATAAGAAAAGGGCGTTTGTACCAATAAAAACAGGGTATTTGTTGGTGCAAATCACATGACAGTCACATAAGAATTAGTGAAAAACAGGAGTGTATTTAGCGTGTTTCTTAGATTTGTTTTCCGGGTCATACGGCCGGATTAAGCCCTCTTCTATTGTATCCGCAATGATACGTGAGGCAATAGAGTAGTTTTTTTCGGCAATACCCATACGCTCCCGGAATGATTGGTTCGTCATCTGCTGACCGTTGGCATGTTTCAGGCAGGCGTGTTGGTAGCACGCTCGGATTTTGTCGCGACGGTCCATCTCTCGCAAAGGTCGAGGAGCATAGAGAATGGCTTGGGTATAATTATCGCCGCGAATAAAATCAGGAGCGGGAAGCTGATGCTTCTCGCATTCCTCCACAACGCGGTCAATACCGCTGCCCCGCAGTTCGCAGAAGTCAAACAGCTGCATAGTAGCCGCAATGGCTTCGTTCCGGCTAACGGAAATATGATTTATGAATTCCAATACATTGATTAACGGCGTACCCGGATTTGTTATTTCAATCCGGTTATCAAATACTTCAACCATGAGGGTTGAGCCGGAAACCGTAAAATCTTGGTGGATTAGGGCATTTGCAATCAGTTCGCGTACGGCACGCAGGGGATACATAGGCACTGTTTCGCGCCGCACACTATGAATCTCTTCGACACTGGGCAACCGCTCATTCAGCCAGTCGATAGCCTTCTCAAAGCCGATTGCGTAGCCCATTTGGCCTTTCGTTTCGCGCTTCCCTCCAGTACGCCCTGTGCCTTCGTACAAAATAATTCGCATGCCCTTGTAGGCAAGCTGCTCAAACTGTCTTAGGTCTCTGGCAAATAAAACAGCTCCTAGATTCGTGATTTGCAAACTGCCATTCGCCCGAATCACTGCTTTGTCTTTTACAAGTCTTGAAATGATTTCCTGTGCGCCATCGGTTATTGCAGGATACTTAAATAAGTGGAAATACTTTTCCCAATCAAGCAATGCTAAAACGTGCGAAGTTGAAGCATTGGAGTAAGCAATGCCACGTTCGAAACTAAGCTGCTGCTGAAACTTGCCTTCTATACGGTGGCGTTCGTCGGTGTTCAGTGGCCCGAGGCTTTCGCCATCACGGCCGTAGTGATGGCCTTTCCAGGCAGTGGGATACCCTGCTGTGGCCGGCGGAATCTCGAACAGAATAACGCGCTTGCCTTCGTGCGTGAGTTCATGAATGCCCCGGAATGTGAGTCGGTTGGTGCAATGGTCAGCTATTTCTTTGGTGAGGCTTTGCAGTTTTACGGGGTCGGCACGAAAGGCCGTGCCAACTACTTCCTGAGCATTATTTACGCCAAAAACCAGCCAAGCTTCTTGTGCGCTTTTCAAATTGGCTTCGTTGCTCAGGGCGCTGAAATACTCTCCGAGCTTGTCGGAATCGAAAGTGGTTTTGGCTTCTTTGAATTCGACTAGCTCCGACTCGGCAGGTAGGCACAACAGCTTGCGCAGTATTTCCGTCAGGTCGTAGGAAGTCATGGCAGCGATGGAACTAATGGAACTAGGTGAAGGGTAGCGAAAACGGGTGTACACGCAAAGATGCGCCCGGCAGTACCTTGGCGCGGCATTCTGTTCCCAAGTATTTTATGAAGCCGCTGCTACTCCTGCTGCTCACGCTGCTCCTGAAACTGCCCGTTGCTGGGCCGCCGGTGGTGCGCGTTATGTTCAGTCCGCTCACAAAGGCGGCGTATCTAGCGGCGGCGAAAGGGGTTGTGGTGACTAAGCCGACCCTAACATTTCCGCTCAAGAAGGTGCGGGGGCGGATTGTGATTCCGACCGCCAAAGGGCCGAAGGTTTTCCAGGACAAAGGCGTAGGCACTGATGATGATGACCAAGCAGGGTTTGACTATCGCGGCTATTCAACCGTCCTGAAATATCATGTAGTGGAAGGGCGGTATTGGGAGGCGTTTCAATGCCATCTGGTGGGGGCCAATGGCCAGCAGGTATCCTTGCCGGGGCTGCCAGAATACTCGCCCGATATGCAACAGTTTGTGGTCGCCTCCGCGGGCATTGAAGTTGGTTTCCTGCCCAATTCCATCCAACTATTCCAATTGGAAAACGGCCATTGGCGTGAGGTCTGGAAATTGGAGCCTTCGGTGGAGCCGGCAACCTGGGAGCCGGATGAAATCCACTGGCTTTCCAACTCAACCCTTCTGCTGAAAAAGAAAATGTGGACCGGCCCAAACCCGGGAAACACCTTTATCTATTCGCGGCTGACAATAACTCCCTGAATAATTACGACTTTGCAGTGCTATGAGAAACCCGCTACTTCTTTACTTGAACAGCGGATTACTGGGGCTTTTGCTCAGCCTCGCCGCCTGCACGGCCACGCGCCCGCCCAACCCCGCCCTGCAAGCCGAGCCCGAATACTGCGTGCCGCCGCTGGCGTACCGCTACGACCCCGCCACCGCGCCCCTGCCCAGCATCGAGCCGCTGCTGGACAGTGCCCTCACGGCGCGTTTTCGCGCCGCAGCCTGCTGGTAGCTAATGCCGCCGGCGCGCTGCCGCCCCTCAAAACCCTGGTGCAGCTGGAGCTTGCCGCCCGCGCCGAGCCCACCACCGCCCACAACCTGGCCGCGCTGGCGCAGCGCCAGCGGGTGCAGGAGCGGCTGCAGCTGCTGGTGGTGGCCATTGCCAGCGTGGCCGCCGAGCTGGACTGCGAAGGCGAGCGCGCCGACCAGGTGGCCGGCTACCTCATTACGCAGGCCAGTGGCCGGGCGCAGCGCCTCACGGTGCTGTCCATTGGGGTGGGGGCGGTGTCGGGTATTGGCACCACGGTGAGTGGCGACCAGACCACGCAGTACATTTTTGGCATCGGGGGCGGGTTGCTCACGGCGGGGCTGGGGCTGCTGTCATTGTCGTCGCACCGCACGGTGACGTTCATCCATCCGCGCAATTTGTTGGTCGATGTGTGGCGCGAGGCCCCGGCTTCGGCCGTGTACCCGCCCGGCGTGTGGTACATGCTCACCAACAAAGCCTTCAGCAACCGGGGCGAAAACCCGGTGGCGCACAACACCCGCCTGCGCTGGCAGCGCTACGGCCAGTTGGACGACGCGCCCGACTCTAAAGCGGGCCGGGCACAGCAGGCGCTGCTGTTTGGCGAGGGCGGGCAGTACGGGGCCGATGACCTGACGGTGCGCTCCAACATGCTCAACGAGCTCCAGTCCTCGGTGCGGCTGATGAACCAGGAGTTGCAGGGGCTGCTACTGAGCCTGGACCGCGCGGCCGGGCGGCCGTAGGAAGCGGTTTAGCCAATGAGTAAACCCGGGCCGCGCGAACGACGAGCTGCCCGGGGGAGGGCTTTTCGGGAGCTAGCTTTGCCCCACTATGCCCCAGCGCCTCGTTTTCGTATACAATGCCGACGGCGGCCGCCTGGCCGGCCTCAAGGATATGTTCCACAAAATCCTCTCGCCCGGCACCTACCCGTGCTCGCTGTGCGCCATCACCTACGGGGCCACCAGCATGCAGCCGGAGTGGCGCGAGTTTATCAGGACACTGCCCGTGCCGGTGGATTTTCTGCACCGCGACGAGTTTATCCGTGACTACCCGCAGTGGGCGCGACACCCGCTGCCGGCCGCTTTTGCCGTGGGCGCGGATGGCGCGCTCATGCCGTTCATCGAAGCGCCGGAAATGGACGCGGCCGATTTGGATGGCCTGATGGAATTGGTGAAAGAACGGCTGTAGAGGCGGGAGCGCGACTAGACGAAAAAGAATGTCATGCCGAGCGTAGCGAAGCATCTTTACCGCAGCAGTAAACCAATCGCAAGAATTGCGTTGCGCGGCAAAGATGCTTCGCTGCGCGCGTCATGACGTTCTTTTGTATCATTCATTCTTCGTTTTACTTCCCTCATCATTCGCATGAAACTCCCTTTCCTGTCCGGCGCGCTGCTGGGCGCGGCCCTGCTCTCGGCCGGCCCGGCCCTGGCCCAGGTCCCCAATACCGGCCCGGCTTACGACTCGCGCACGTTATTCAATCCCTCGTTTATTGAGCAGCTGAGCACGCCCACGCGCACGGCCGGCGGCCAGCCCGGCGCGCAGTACTGGCAGAACGCGGCCGACTACCACATCGACGCCCGCCTCGACGAGAAAGCGGCCCGCGTGAGCGCCACCGTCGACATCACCTACACCAACAACTCGCCCGACCGCCTGCCCTTCGTGTGGCTGCAAGTCGACCAGAACCTGTACCGCGAAGACTCGCGCGGGGCGGCCATCACGCCCGTGGGTGGCGGGCGCTTCGGCAACAACTCGCGCGGCTTCCGGGGCGGCGACTCGCTGCAAACCGTGACCATCGAGCTGCACGGCAAGAAGCTGAAGGCCGACTACCGCGTGACCGATACGCGCATGCAAATCATCCTGCCCGAGGCCCTGAAGCCCAACGGCGACAAGCTCGTCATCCACATCGGCTACGGTTTCAGCATCCCCGAATACGGCTCCGACCGCCTGGGTCGCCTCAAAACCAAGAACGGTGAAATCTTCGAAGTGGCGCAGTGGTACCCCCGCATGGCCGTGTACGACGACGTGGAGGGCTGGAACACGCTGCCCTACCTCACGGCCGAGTTCTACCTCGAATACGGCAACTTCGACTACACCCTCAACGTGCCCGCCAACTACCTCGTGGGCGGCTCGGGCGAGCTGCTGAACCCGACCGAAGTATTGACTGCGGCCCAGCAAAGCCGCCTGGCCAAAGCCGCCGGCTCGGACCAGACCGTAATGGTGCGCTCGGCCGATGAGGTGACGCAGGCCGGCTCGCGGCCCGGCGGCCGAAACGGCCGCCTGACCTGGCACTTCCGCTGCCAGCGGGCGCGGGACGTGGCCTGGGCCGCGTCGTCGGCTTTTATTTGGGATGCGGCCAAGATGAACCTGCCCAGCGGGCGGAAATCGCTGGCCCAGTCGCTGTACCCGGTGGAAGCGGCCCAGGATACGGCCTGGAACCGCTCGACGGAGTACGTGAAAAAGAGCATCGAATACAACTCGAAGCAGTGGTTTGAATACACCTACCCGGTGGCCACCAACGTGGCCGGCGTGGTGGGCGGCATGGAATATCCGGGCATCGTGTTCTGCGGTGTGAAGGCCCGCAAAGCCAGCCTCTACAGCGTGACGGACCATGAATTCGGCCACAACTGGTTTCCGATGATTGTGGGCTCGAACGAGCGCAAGTACCCGTGGATGGATGAGGGCTTCAACACCTTCATCAACCTGCTGTCGAGCGCCAACTTCAACAACGGCGAGTACGCCAAGCAGCTGAACGATACCGCCAAGCTGGTGGCCGGCAACATCCGCTACATGACGGACCCGGCCACCGTGCCGCCCTACACCGTGCCCGACGTGACGCCCTCCAACTACCTCGGCTACGCGGCCTACAGCAAGATGGGCTACGGCCTGTTTCTGCTGCGTGCGGAGATTCTGGGGCCGGAGCGGTTCGACTACGCGTTCCGCACCTACATCAGGCGCTGGGCCTTCAAACACCCGCAGCCGAAGGACTTTTTCCGCACGATGAACGAGGCCAGCGGCGAGGACTTGACCTGGTTCTGGCGCGAGTGGGTGTACAACAACTGGACCCTCGACCAGGCCGTGACCACCGTGGCCTACGTGAACCAGGACCCCGCCCAGGGGGCCCTCATCACCGTGGAGAACAAGGGCCAGGCCGCTATGCCCGTCATCGCCGACGTGACCGAAACCAGCGGCAAAACCACCCGCGTGCGCCTGCCCGTGGAGGTGTGGCAGCGCAGCGGCACCTGGACGTTCCGCTACAACTCGACCACGCCGCTCACCCTCGTGCGCCTCAACCCCACCAAGCTGCTGCCCGATGCCAACCCCGGCAACAACGTGTGGCGGGCCCAGGTGCTGAAGTAGGATGCAGCGCGAAGCGCTGCTTCGCGTATGTGTTGCTAAGAACCCAAAAGCCCCCGCTGCTACTGAAGCAGCCGGGGCTTTTTTGTGGTGCTATAGCCGCAGCTGGTTAGTCTTCCGAAGCACCCATGCGCCGGTGCCGTTTCCAATCGGCATTATACTGCGCCCCGCCAAACAAGTACAGCATCAGCGCCCGCGAATAGCGCAGGATGAGCGGCGTGAGCAGCACCGTGGCCCCGGTGATAATGGCCACGTACACCCACGTATCGGGGTTGCCCAGCAGGTAATAAATCAGCACGCCCAGCACCAGGAAAGTGGCTACGTTGAAGCCGAAGGTGATGTACATCGAGCCGAAATAAAACCCCGGCTCGGGCTCGAACGTCTGGCCGCACACGGGGCACTGCTCGGGCATTCGGGCAAATTTGGTGATGTTCAGGGCCGAGTACGAGAACAGCTTGCCCTGGTGGCAGCGCGGGCAGCGCAGCGCAAGCAGCGCCAGCGCCGTGGAATCAACGAATTCGGGCGTTTTAGTAGGTTCGGCCATAACTGGGGCGGGGGATGAATGCGTGAGGCAGCAGAAGCTATACGGGGAAATGCGGCCCGCGAAACGACGCCAAGGCGAGAACCGGCGGGGCGATGGGCTTCGTGGCGCGAAGATAGACTGAGGTGGAACGAGCTGGAACAAACAACAACGTCATGCAGAATGCTCTGCATGACGTTGTTGTTTGATCGCCTGTTGCCAACCTTACGCCTCCCTTTTCGCCTCGCACACCGGCACCCAGCCCTTGCCCTGGCACACCGGGCAGGTAGCGGCCTCGCCCCGCGCCAGCTCCTGCACATGGCCGCACTTGCAGCAGGCGTGCGGGCCGGCGGCCTCCACCCGGTGCTGCGATTTGGCCAGTAGCTCGGGCCAGATGGGCAGGCCGGGCGCGGCCTCCGTGGGCGCGTAGAAGTAGGCGCTGAGATTGCCGGTGGCCTCCATATAGGCGCGGCGCACCTGCCCGAGGTGCTCCACCTGCTGCTGGCGTAGCTCGCCGAATAATTCCTTCTGGGTCAGGTTGAGGTTGTCGAGGTTTTTGATGTTGATGCGGCCTTCCTCCACGAGCAGCACGGGCGTGCCTTCCAGCCAGTCGCTGAAGCGCGGAAACCACTCGGTGAGCCGATTGAACAGCCAGTACATGGCACTGACCACGACAAACACGATGGCGACGGGCAGCAGCGGCGTGTCGTGGTAAAACATGGTATCGCCCGCCGCCGAGCCCAGGGCCAGGATGATGCTGAGCTCGAAAATGGACAGCTGCCGCACGCCGCGCCGGCCCGTCACGCGCAGGGTGGCCAGCAGCAGCAGGTAGGTCACCACGCACCGAAACACGACTTCGAGCAGGAAAGTGGGCGGCGCGTCGGCCGTCCAGAGCAGGCGCTGCCAGTCGAAGGGCGTGATGGGTTCGGCGAGGAAAAGCATGAAGGTGAAGCAGGGGTGAGGCCGGTGCTGGTACGCAGGCCCCGGCCCGCGGTTGGCCGCGCCGTACCTTTGGGGCACTGCTGGGGTCTGGTTGGCCCTGACTGGCGGGCGCTTTCGCAAGGGCCGCGTTGGCGGGCATCGCACCTTGCTTTGGCCGTTGAGTTCGAATTGATTTCCAATTCCAATCCAGCTTCGCCGACGCCCGCCAGCAGCGACCTGTTGCCTCGTTGCCGTGAACGTTTCGTTGTTGATTTCCCCTGCCATTCGGGTGGGGCTGCTGGGCGCGGCCGGGCTGCTGTCCGGCCTCAGTGCCCACGCCCAAGCGGCCGCCAAGCCGCGCAGCCGCACTTTTACGCTCACCAGCACGGCCACCGTGCCCGTGCCGCCGGCCGGCACCAAAACCCTCGATTTGTGGCTGCCGCTGCCGCATCCCGACGCCAACCAGGACCTCCGCGACCTCAAAATTGAGTCGCCGGTGCCGTATAAAATCGAAAAGGGCGCTTTCGGCAACCAGATGCTGCACCTGCGTCCGGCCACCGTGCCCACCGCGCCGCTGGTGGTGAAGCTCACGGCCCAAATCACGCGCCGCGAGCACCTCAACCTGCGCGCCAACACGCCCACCGCCAGGCCCGCTAAAGAAAAAACCGACCCCGACCTGGCCCGCTGGCTGGCCCCCGACCGCCTCGTGCCCCTCGATGCCAAAATCAAGCAGCAGGCCGAGGAAGTGGTGGCGAAGGCCAACGCCAAAACCCCGCTCGAAAAAGCCCGCGCCATCTACGAGCATGTGGTGAGCACCGTGACCTACGACAAAACCGGCCAGGGCTGGGGCCGCGGCGACATCTATTACGCCTGCGACGCCCGGCGCGGCAACTGCACCGATTTCCACGCCATCGTCATCGGCTACTGCCGCAGCCTGGGCATTCCGGCGCGGTTCAGCATCGGCCTGCCGCTGCCAGCCGAGCGCGGCCACGGCGAAATCAAAGGCTACCACTGCTGGGCCGAATTCTTCACCCCGGAAACCGGCTGGGTGCCCGTCGATGCCTCCGAAGCCGCCAAAAACCCCGACAAGCGCGCCTACTTCTTCGGGGCCCACGACGAAAACCGCGTCGAATTCACCCGCGGCCGCGACGTGGAGCTGACGCCCAAGCAAGCCGGCCCGCCGCTCAACTACTTCGTGTACCCCTACGCCGAGGCCGACGGCCAGCCGCTGGAAGTAGCCCGGAAGTACGAGTATTCGGACGTGACGGCGCAGTAGCCGGCAGGTAGAGCGCAAAAGCGCAGGGCACGAGATGCGGCTGAAGTCAGGTGAAATACTATATTGAGCCACCAATTCACCGCCCGGCTCTTATGGTGCTCCGCTTCCAACAACCAGCCCCGTCGCTGCGGCCCTACGTGCAGCACTACATGCTGGTACATGTGCGCTACGACGGCTTCACGCCCGCGCAGGCCGTGAAGCCCATGCCGCCAGCGCCGCAGCAGTGGCTGTATTTCTACCCGCGCGATGAGATGCGCACCTTTCACTACGGGCAGGGGCGCGAGATTCGTTCGCCGCGCAGCATCGTGGTGGGGCCGCAGGTATCGCGGGTCGATTTGCGGTTTCCGCCCGACCACTTGATGGTGTGCGCGGCTTTCTGGCCCGGCGGGCTGCACCGCCTGCTGGGCGTACCGGTGAAGGAGCTGTTCGATTTCTCCGTAGAAAGCCGTGCCCTGCTCGGCCCCGCCATCACCGAAGTGGAGGACCGGCTGGCCGAAACCACCGACTACCCCACCATGCTGGCCGTGGTCGAAAGCTACCTGTTGCGCGCCCTGCGCCGCCTGCCCACCCACGCCCCCAAGCGGCCCCTCGACCGCCTGCTGCCCACGCTGCTGCCCGCCGGGCGCACCACCGCCTCGCTCGACCACCTGGCCGCCGATGCCTGCCTGAGTCCCCGGCAGTTTGAACGCGGCTTTTTCGAGCGGGTGGGCATGGCCCCCAAGCTCTACGCCCGCATCGTGCGCTTCGACCGCGCTTTTCGCCTCAAGGAGCGACGGCCCGGCCTCGACTGGCTGGCCGTGGCCGTGCAAACCGGCTACTACGACTACCGCCATCTGGTGCGCGATTTCAAGGAATTTGCGGGCGTGACGCCGCCGCAGCTGCTGGCCGCCGAAACGGCGCATAGCCGCGTAGCCGGTGGCCGTGCCCACCCGCTGGCGGCCTATTAATGTCGGTTTTTTACTACCAGGCCGGGGGCGTTGGGTGAGAGCTTTGCAGCAAA
The DNA here is from genome assembly GCA_028288445.1 of Hymenobacter sp. GTDB lineage: Bacteria > Bacteroidota > Bacteroidia > Cytophagales > Hymenobacteraceae > Hymenobacter. Next base: position 13,472 of record JAQBNT010000108.1, read on the forward strand.
TCAACCCATTCAGCCCCATGAAAACCTTCGTTTTAAGCATCGCCGCGGTACTGGCCACCAGCCAGGCCTTCGCCCAGGCCCCCGCGCCCGCCGACGAGGCCGCCATCCGCAAAGTAGTGCAGCGGATGACGACCAACTACGCCGACCACAAATTCGCCGACATGGCCACCTACACCACGCCCGACGTGAGCTGGGTGAACGTGGTGGGCATGTGGTGGCGTGGCCGGCCGCAGGTGCAAATGGCCCATCAGCAGATTTTCGACCGCATTTTCAAAGGCGTGCCTTTCGAGCAGGGGGCCGTCACGGTGCGGGCCATTGCCCCGGATGTGGCCGTGGTGAACGTTTACTACACGGTGGGCGCCTTCTACCCGCCCGATGGCGTGAACCGGGGCGTGAACAAAATGGGCGACGGCCAGGACCTGCTCACGCTGGTGATGGTGAAAAAACAGGGCCAATGGCTACTCACCGCCGGCCAGAACACGCCCGTAGACGCTCGCGCCGCCGCCAACGACCCCGCTTCGGCCAGGAAATAGCAACGTGCAAAAAGGCCCTCCACGCTAAACGTAGAGGGCCATTTTGCATAAAAAATGAGCCGTCGACTACAACACGGCCGGCTGGGCCTGCGCCAGCGTCTCCACATCCTCGGCCGTTAGGCGCAGCTCGGTGGCTTCCAGCAGCTCCGTGACCTGGCCCACGCTGGTGGCGCTGGCAATGGGCGCGGTCACGGCGGGGGCCTGCATCAGCCAGGCCAGGGCTACCTGGGCGGGCGTGGCCTGCTGGCGGTCGGCCACGGCGTCGAGGGCGGTGAGGAGGGCGAGGCCTTTCTCGTTCAGGTATTTCTGGCCGACGCCGGCTCCGCGTGGGCTCTTTTGCAGGTCGGCCTGGTCGCGGTATTTGCCGGTGAGGAAGCCGGCGGCGAGGCCGTAATAGGGAATCGCGCTGATGTTCTCCTTCAGCAGGAGCGGGGCGAGATTTTGCTCAAAATCCTCGCGGTCGTACAGATTATAGAGGTTTTGCAGCGTTTCGTAGCGCGGGAAGCCGTGCCTGGCGCTGGCATCCAGCGACTCCTGCAAGCGGGCCGCCGTGAAGTTGGACGCCCCGATGGCGCGCACCTTGCCCTCCTTCACCAGCTGGGCGTAGGCTTCGAGGGTTTCCTCCACCCCGGTGGTTTCGTCGTCTTTGTGCGACTGGTACAGGTCGATGTAATCGGTTTGCAGGCGCTTGAGCGAGCCTTCCACGGCGCGCAGGATGTAGTCCTTTTTCAGGCCTTTATTATCTGGGTTCACCTCCCAGCCCACCTTGGTGGCGATGATGACATCGTCGCGCCGGCCGCGCCGCTGTAGCCACTTGCCGATGATGGTTTCGGATTCGCCGCCCACATGGCCGGGCACCCACACGGAGTAGCCGTCGGCGGTATCAATGGCGTTGCCGCCGTTGGCCACGAAGGCATCGAGCACGGCGAAGGAAGTGGCTTCGTCGATGGTCCAGCCAAAGACGTTGCCGCCCAGCATCAGGGGCGAAATCTGGAGGCCGGAGCGGCCGAGTTCACGAGTTTTCATAGGTGTAAGTTTGAATCAGCGAAAAGAGCCTTGCTAACCGATAAACAACCCCGAAGGTTAGCCGGCGGCGGGCTCGGTCACCAATACCCGCCAGCCGTGGGCCGGCACCGGCAGCTCCTCACCGGCAAAAAGCGTCAGGGTTTCGTCGCTGAATAAGTCGCGCCATTGGCCGGGCACGGCGGGAATCAGTTGCGCTTCGGGCGCGGTGTTTATCGCACACAGCACGGCGGCCGTGTCTTTGGTCCGGCAGAAGCTGTACACGGCGGGCGGCGCGGGCAGGCGCAGGAGGTGGCTGGTGCGGTCGCCGTTGCGCAGGGCGGGGTGGTTTTTCTTGAGCTGAAACAGGCGGGTGTAAAAATCCTGGAGCGGGAAATTCTCCCACTCAATGGTATCCCGGTCGAAGAATGCCAGCCGGCGGTTCAGGCCCGCTTCCTGGCCCGCATAGAGCATGGGCATGCCCGGCAGCAGGGCCGTGAGCACGGCGAAGGGCAGGGCCAGCGGCCCCAGGCGCTCGTACTCGGTGCCGTCCCAGCTGTTCACGTCGTGGTTGCTGGTGAAGTGCATCAGGTACACGCTGGGCGGGTATTTCTCGCGCTCGGCGGCCAGGTAAGTGTCGATTTCGGGCAGCGCGGCGTGGCCTTCGGCAATGCGGTCGAGCAGGTAGTGCAGGCGCAGGCCGAAGCTCATGTTGAAGGCCTTTTCGAGCAGCCGCGTATCGGAGTCGAACTCCTCCCAACTCAGCCCGCCCGAGGGGTACAGCTCGTCCCACTCGGCCAGCATAAACACCGGCTTGATGGCATCGAGCACGGGCCGGGCCTCGTCCCAGAAATCGGTGGGCACCAGGCCGGCCACGTCGCAGCGGTAGCCGTCGATGTCGGTTTCCCGAATCCACCAGGCCAGGGCCTGGGTCATGTAGCGGCGCATGGCGCGGTTGCGGTAGTCGAGGGCCACCACGTCGGTCCAGTCGGCCACGGGCGGCACCAGCTGGCCGGCGGCATCGTGCTGGTACCAGTCGGGGTGCTCGGTAATCAGGGCATTGTCGCGGCTGGTGTGGTTGGCCACCCAATCCAGTATCACCTTCATGCCCTGCGCATGAGCGGCCCGCACCAGGTGGCGCAGGTCATCCAGCGTGCCGAATTCCGGGTTCACGGCAAAGTAGTCGCGCACGGCATAGGGCGAGCCCAGCGAGCCCTTGCGCCCCGCTTCGCCAATCGGATGCACCGGCATCAGCCACACAATGCCGATGCCCATTGCTGCCAGGCGTGGCAAATGCGCCTCAAAGGCCCGGAAAGTGCCTTCGGGCGTGTAGTTGCGAACGTTGACTTCGTAGATGGTGGCGTGGGCCGCCCATTCGGGGTGGGCCACGGTGAAGCGGTCGGCGGGCGGGTGGTTGTCGGGCATTTTAAGGGAGAGCGGTGGAGTATCCCGCTACGCGCCCTCAACGGCTGCGGTTATCAGCCGAACGGTGTAGAGACGCGTCTTTGCGTCTGGTCGTCGAACGAAATCGGACAACCGTTCTCCCGCGAGCCGTTCAACGACGAGACGCAAGTATGCGTCTCTACGCCTCATAAAACTCCAGCGGCAACCCATCAGGGTCCGAAAAAAAGGTGAAGCGGCGGCCGGTGAATTCATCCACGCGAATGGGCTCGCAGGGCACGCCGTGCGCCTCCAGGTGCCGGATGGCGGCGGCCATGTCGGGCACGGCGAAGGCGAGGTGGCGCAGGCCGGCGGCTTCGGGGTAGCTGGGGCGCGGCGGCGGGCTGGGGAAGGAGAATAACTCGATGAGGTACTGCCCGTTGATGCCTAAGTCCAGCTTGTGGGAATCGCGCGCCGCGCGGTAGGTTTCGGCCAGAATTTCCAGCCCGATTATCTCCGTGTAGAAGTGCTTTGAGACTTCGTAATTGGAAACGATGAGGGCGACGTGGTGCAGGCCGAGGAGTGCGGGCATGAGCTAAAGAAGCTGTTTCGGAAAGAGGCAGCCGAGAGCAAAACAGAAAAGACTCCCACAAAAGCGGGAAATCTGAGGGGTGCCCCATCTGCTTTCCCTCCCTCATGGCCGTCCTGAGCAAAGGTATAATTACCCGTTGGCTCCTGCCTTGCCTGCCCGCCCGAACGGCTGCCCCGGCTGAGAAAGGGGGACTCGCCGCTGCACCCGCAAAACGGGCGGGCCCTGCATTGGCGAACCTTTGCCGTGCGGCCACGGCGTAAAACGGCCCCTCCCAAGACTTCCTGGACAGGTGCAATGAACCGGGGACGGCGCGCTTGTAGCATGTAGACAAAGAATATTTTGCCGTGCTACAACGCTTGTTACATTCTTTTTTATTTTTTGAACGATGTAACAAGCGTTGTAGCACGGCAAAATATTCTTTGTCTACATGCTACAAGCCGCCCGGCTACTATAGCATTTTCTACTTTCTGAACAGCCTTAAAGTATTGGTCGTTGGACTTCACTTAACCGTCAGGCGGAGCAGGAACCTGACGGTCGCCTCACGTAGTGCCTACTCGCTCACCCAACGGGTTTTGTCCTGCACCGGTCCGCGGTGGCCGGGCGATGAGGGCACTTCGATGTAGCCCAGCTGGAAAAAGCCCAGCAGCCGGTCGTCGGGTCCGAGGCCGAAAAACGCCTTGGCTTCCTCCGTGTAGGTGATGCCGCCGCTGCTCCAGTAGCCGCCCAGGCCGTAGGCGTGGGCCGAGAGGTGCAGGTTTTGCACGGCGCAGGCCACGGCTTCAATTTCCTCGATTTCGGGCAGGCGCGGCTCGGTGCGCTTCATGGCAATGGCGATGACGTGCGAGCACTGCGGCGGGTTGTTGCGCAGGTTGGCATGCTTGCCGGCTTTGTAGGCCGGGCCGGCCGTTTTCTCATACAAATCGGCCTGAAACACCGCCAGCTTTTCGAGCCCCGCGCCCGTGAACACGGTGAAGCGCCAGGGCTCGGTTTGCTTGTGGCTGGGGGCCCAGTTGGCGTTTTCAAGCAGCTGCCAGATGGTGGAGTCGGGGATAATCCGGCCGGGCGCGAACTGCGGGATGAACGTGCTGCGCCGCGTGCGGATAAGGGTGTTGATTTGCTCGGTATCGAAGAGGGGAGAGGTCATGGTGCAGAATGCATTGGGGAAATAAAACCTGTGTCGCGGCCACGAAAACGGCCGTATAGGTCATTAGGCAGACGCTCAGCCGGGCCCGATACTTTGCTTACCCAACCAAGCCACCATAGGTTTTGATTGGCCCATGCCAGCTCATTCAATAATTCGGATTGTCCAGCCGTGTGGGTGTACCGATACTGGAGCAGCGCTAAGCGGCAGCGCTCCGGCCTTTGAAAAGACTCCCCGCCACGCCTGCGCCGGGCCGGCCGGCAGCGCCACCGCCCGGGGCGAATCGCCGAGATTGACAGCCACAAAAACCTTCGCTGCCTCTTTTTGCCGGACGAAAGCAACGCACTGCTCCGGTGCCGGCAGCAGCTGGAAGGACGCCTGAGCATCGAAATTGCGCAGCGCCGGATGACGTTGTTTCAGGCCAATCAGCATCATGTAGAAACCCTGGTAGCCATAATTGCCCCACGGAATGGTATCCTTATCAAAAAAGCGCAGCCGCTTCTTCATCCCTGCTTCCTGACCGTTATACAGCATTGGGATGCCAGGCCAGAGCATGGTGAGCACGGCTTCGGGCTGGGCATTTTTGCCCAGGCGCTCGTACTCGCTGCCGTCCCAGGCGTTGATGTCGTGGGTGCTGGTGAAGGTCATTAGGTTCACGCCGGCGGGGTATAATTTCCGCTCGGCGGCCCAATAGTGGGCCAGCGCGGTAGTGGGCTTTTGGTGGCGGCCCAGGCTGTCGAGCAGGCCGTGCAGGCGCAGGGCGTAGGTGGCATCGAAGGCCTTTTCGAGCAGGCGGGTATCGGGGTCGAATTCCTTGCGCGAGATGAACGTAGGCGGGAACAATTCGTCCCACTCGGCCAGCATGAAAACGGGCTTTATCTTTTCCAGCTCAGCCCGCGTGGTATTCCAGAAATCGGTGGGCACCAGCCCGGCCACGTCGCAGCGGAAGCCGTCGAGGCCGGCCGTGCGCACCCAGTAGGCCATGGTTTCGGTCATGTATTGGCGCAGGGCGGGCTTGGAGTAATCAAGGTCGATAACGTCCTGCCAGTCGGCCACGGGCGGGCGGAAGTGCCCGAGGCTGTCGCGGGTGTACCAGTCGGGGTGCTCGGTGGTGAGGTTGCTGTCCCAGGCCGTGTGGTTGGCCACCCAGTCCAGAATAACGTGCATGCCGAGCCGGTGGGCGGTGTTTACGTAATGCTGCAAATCGGCCAGCGTACCCAGGTCCGGGTTCACGGCGCGGTAATCGCGCACCGAGTAGGCGCTGCCCAGCGTGCCCTTGCGGTGGCTACGGCCGATGGGGTTGATGGGCATCAGCCAGAGAATGCCCACGCCCATTCGCTGCAAGCGCGGCAGGTCCGCCTCGGCCGCCCGGAAGGTGCCCTGCGGCGTGTACTGCCGCACATTCACCTGGTAGATGGTGGCGTGGCGCGCCCACTCCGGATGCCGGACGGTGAACGCGGCCGAATCGGGCGCGGCGGGCGGGGCGGCCGTTTCCGTTTCGGGTTTCGACCTGGTGCCGGATTGGCAGGCCCCCAGCAGCAGCAGGGGCAAGAGCAGCGCCCGTAGCGGGCGAAAAGGGGCAGGGTAGGGCATGGCGCAAGGAAGGGAGCGGGACGATTATGCGGACTGTCAAGTGGCAATGGCCGCCATTCTCAACACGGCCGTCCTGCCGAGCGCAGCGACGCATCAAGGTGAAGATGCTTCGCTGCGCTCGGCAGGACGGCCTGTTTTCGCTTCAACACTGCCTTCAGCCCAGCTACAGAATCGGCCGCGACCTTCGCCGCATCGGTTTCATCCAAAGCCCTTCCCCTGTGAAAAACCTGCTGCTGGCCGCGCCCCTGGCCCTGACGTTCTGCGGCCCCGCCGCCCTCGCTCAAACCGCGCCCTACCGTTTGCTCAATACCATCGCCATCGGCGGCGAGGGCGGCTGGGACTACCTGAAAGTAGACCCCGCCGGCGAGCGCCTCTACGTGTCGCACGGCACGCGGGTGGAAGTGGTCGATTTGAAGACCCGCCAGGTCGTCGGCACCATCCTGAATACGCCGGGGGTGCACGGCATTGAAGTGGTGCCGGGTGCCAATCGCGGCTACATCACCTGCGGGCGCAACAGCACCTGCGTGGTGTTCGATGTGAAAACCCTGAAGCCCATCGGCGCGCCCATTCCCACCGGCCCCAAGCCCGATGCGCTGCTCTACGATGCCTTCTCAAAGCGGGTATTCATCTTCAGCAACGACGGCGGCAAAAGCACCGTGCTCGATGCCAAAACCGGCACCGTAGTGGGCACCGCCGAGCTGGGCGGCGACGTGGAGGAAGGCGTGAGCGACGGCCACGGCACCATCTTCGTCAACCTCGAAAACAAGAGCGAAATCGTGGCCTTCGATGCCAAAACGCTGGCCGTACGCACCCGCTTTCCGCTGGCTCCCGGCGAAGAGCCCACCGGCCTGGCCTACGATGCCAAAACCAACCGCCTCTTCAGCGGCTGCGCCAACGAAAAGCTGGTGGTGACCGACAGCAAAACCGGCCGCCAAATCGCCGTGCTGCCCACCGCCAAGGGTACCGACGGCACGGTGTTCGACCCCGCCACGCGCAACGTCATCACCTCCAACGGCTCGGGCACCTTCACCGTCATTCACGAAGACGCGCCCGGCAAGTTCTCGGTGGTAGCCAGCGTACCCACCGCCCGCGGGGCCCGCACCATGACCCTCGACCCGAAAACCGGCCACCTCTTCACCGTCACGGCCGACTACGGCCCCACGCCGGCCCCCACTACCGAAAACCCCCGCCCCCGGCCTGGCATCGTGCCCGGCACTTTTCGCGTGCTGGAGTTTGGGCGGTAGGAGGGGAGGAACAGAAGGGAGTTGCCCGTCATGCTAAGCGCAGCGAAGCATCTTTACCGCAATAGTAATTCCCATCGACAGGATTAGTGACTGCGGTAGAGATGCTTCGGCTCCGCTTAGCATGACGTTCTGGTTTTCGTTGAACCCGTAGTCCACCATTCACCAATCCCAAACAAACCCGCTGCATGTTTGCCACGCTCTGGCCGCGCCTGCGCTACGCCCTGCGCATCCACAAAATGCTGTTGCTGGCCCTGCTGGCCGGCCTGGTGCTGCCGTGGGTGGTGTTCGTGAACGTGGCCGAGGACATCTGGGAGCACGGCGGTTTCATCGGCGACAAGCAGATTCTGGAGTTGCTGCACGCCCACGCCACGCCGGGGCAGGACAAGCTGGCGCTGGCCCTCACCGCCGCCGGCGACCCACTGCCGATGGGGATTCTGGCGGTGCTTATCACGCTGGGGCTGGCCGGGTGGGGCACCCGGCGGCAGGCGTGGTTTTTTGGGCTGTCGGTGGGCGGAGCCATGGCCCTGAATGTGCTGGTAAAGGCGCTGTTTGCCCGGCCCCGCCCCGCGTTGTGGCTGAGCCTGAAGCCGGCCTTTTACTACAGCTTCCCGAGCGGGCACGCCATGGGCGCGGCGGCCGTGGCCACGGCCCTGGGCTTCCTGCTGTGGCAGCATCGCGGCCACTGGCTGGCCTGGGTGCTGGGGCCGCTGTTTGCCCTGGCCGTGGGCTGGAGCCGCATGTACCTGGGCGTGCATTACCCCTCCGATGTGCTGGCCGGCTGGACGGGCGCGGTGGGCTGGGTGGCGGGCCTGCACCTGCTGTTTTCGCCCAAGTTTCACGAGCTGCGGCGGTTCTGGCGCGAGGCCCTGCACCGGCGGCTGCCCACCCTTGTATCGCCGCCCAATGAAACCCGGCCGGCCACGGCATAGCAAGTCGCGTCGTTACTTGCCGGCGCTTTACCTCCGGCCTCGCTATGCTCTCGTCTCCGCATTCTGTTTCCAGCCCAGCGCCGCCCAGCGCGTTGCGGCTGGTTTTGCTGCTTTCGGCCGGAATCTTTGGCTGGCTGGCCTGGGCGGTGGTGCGCGCGCGCGGCCTGCCCTGGGATGTCCCCATTCTCGAATTCTGGCACCGCCACGCCACAGCAGGGCTCGATAGTGCGGCCGTGTTTCTCACCATCGTGGGCAATACCTGGCCGATGGTGGGCCTCGGGGGGCTGGTGTGGCTGGGGCTGCTGCGGCGGCGGCAGTGGCGGGCGGCGTGGGTATGGTTTGCGGCGGTGGGCGGGTCGATGCTGCTCACGCAAATCATCAAGCCGCTGGTGGCGCGGCCCCGGCCGCTGCTCTGGGCCAGTATTCGCCCCGAGCACACGCTCAGCTTCCCGAGCGGGCACGCCATGGATACGGCGGCCATTGCCACGGCGCTGGTGCTGCTGTGCTGGGGAAATCGGGCGCGGGGTTGGGCGTGGCTGATGCCGTTGTTTGCGCTGGCCGTGGGCTGGGCGCGCATATACCTGGGTGTGCACAACCCGTCGGATGTGCTGGCGGGCTGGGCGGCGGCCGTGGCCTGGGTGGTGCTGGTGCACCTGGCGGCGCGGCGCTTGGGTACCGAAAACTCAGGTTGCACGATAGCCGCGTAGCGGCGGCAGGTTTGTAAAAACCGAATGTATGGATGCTCAAAGCCGCGTAGCGGTGGCAGAAACGCTTGGGAATCTGTCACCGCTACGCGGCTTTTTCGTTCGAAATCCTGGTCGAGCTACAACCCTTCCGCCGCGCTGCGGCTACTCGCAACGTGTATCAAACCAAGTTGAGGCGCTGCAAACTGCGGGCTAGCTTTTGGTGGGCGCATCCGCCTCAAACCACACGCAGGGCAGGCCTTCCACCAGAAACTCCGGCCCCTCGCGCAGGCCGATTTTGGTGAGGATGCGGCGCGAAGCCACGTTGTGCGTGTCGGCGTAGGCGCAGATGCGGGGCAGGTACAGCCCCTCAAACCCATAATCCAGCCAGGCACGGGCCGCTTCAAAGCCGTAGCCCTGCCCCCAGAACTGCGGCAGAAACCGGTAGCCCAGGTCGTAGAAATCGCGCTGGCCGTTGATGGGGCCGGCCACCAGCTTCAGCCCGGCCCAGCCCATAAACTCGCCGGTTTCGCGCCGCACCACGGCCCAGCGGCCAATGCCAGCCGTGGCGTACTGCTCCTGAATGTAGCGAATCATGGCCAGGCTCTGGGCCGGCTCGCTCACCATGTGCCCGCCGATGCCGCCGAGGTAGCGGTGCACGGCCGGGTCGGAATCGAGGGCGAACATGCCGGCCGTATCGGCATCGGTGAGGGGGCGGAAATGTAGGCGGGCGCTATCGAAAGGCAGCATAGGAGTTAGGACAGGAGCAGCGAAGTTACTGCGGCAGCATCAGCCGCTGGCGCGGGGCGGTGGTTGCGGCCCCGCACCCGCCGGGGCGGCCGGGGAGCGGGTCGGTTACATCACCAATGCCGGGGGCGTTGCCAAACCAGCGGCCCGGCTGCGTACCTTTAGCGCTTCAAAGTAAATGACAAGCCGGCAAGCTACGGCCCCGCTTACCAGCCCATCGGGCGCATTTCCCCGGTATCCACAGCCGGGCTATTTGCAGCCCAGGTACGTGTTGTTCAAGTGTTCTGGTCTTCCCTCAGAGCTTTTTCTGTGATAGGACTTAGTATTTCTGCACCATGTTGCCCAAACCAACAGCTTCCCCCTACGCGGCCGTTTTCATCGACTTCGAGAACGTCTATTACTTCCTGAAAAACCACTTTCACGACCCGCCCGACCTCAACGATATCTGCCTCGACATCGTGCGCACCCTGCGCGAGCAGCTCAGCAACAAGGGCCTCGACAGCTTAATCAGCTACGCCTACGCCGATTTTGAGCGGCTGGCCACCGCCCCCCAGGGCGCGCTGTACCTAATGGGCGTGAGCACCCGCAACGTGCTGGGCACCGACCATAAAAACGCCGCCGACATGCAGCTTTGCATCGACGCGCTGGAGGTGATGTACACCCGGCCCGACATCGGCACCTTCGTGCTCGTGGCCGGCGACCGCGACTACATCCCGGTATTGCAACACCTGCGCCGCCAGGCCCGGCAGGTGCTGGTGGCCGGCTTCCGCGAGTCCGTGTCCGGCGATTTGCTCCAGAACATCGGCTCCGCGCAGTTCATCGACGCCCGCGACCTGCTCTCGCTGGAGCGCGTGGAGCAGCTCGAAAAGCGCCGCACCGACCGGCAGCGCAGCATTGAGGAAAGCCGCCGCCTGCGCGAGCAGGGTTTGGCCGGCGTGCCCTCGGCCGCCGCGCTCGCCGCCCGCGCCGACAGCGGGAGTGAAGCCTTGGTGCTTGCGCCTAAGGTCGTGCCCGTGCCATCGGCCAGTGCCCCGCGGCCCATTGTGCCGGCCTTGGCACGGCCGTTTGTGGCGCGTGATGAGGTGCCCGAATTTGCCCCCACCCACCGCCTGGCCACCGACACCGAGCGCCGCACGCTGGCCTTCATGCTGGCCGAGTTTCAGAAGCTGGAGGCCAAGCAGCAGCGCCGCGTGACGGAGCTGTGGCTGGGCCCGTTTATGCGCCTGCTCACCGATGAGCTGCCCGAGCTGCCCGACTACGAGCGCCGCGACCAGCTCAACAAGCTGCGCGACGCCGGCACCATCCGCATCGAGAAGCGCGAGGGTGAGCCGCACCCGTTTTCCGTCATCGTGGTCAACTACAGCCACCCCGACGTGCAGGAACTCCACCCCGGCACCGAAAACTAGCCGCCCCGCCGGTTATCTTTGGCCGCCGAACGGCGCGTTGGCCCTTAGTCGCCGCAACCGTCTGGCCCGTTCCCGTTCGTTTTCACACCCCTATTTCTTCGTTTCATGAGCTTTATCTCCGAAGCAGAATCCAGCATTCGCATGCTGTTCGACACCAACAACGCTGGCTTTCATGTGGACCCCAGCAAGGGCCTCAGCCACCTCGAAAGCTGGATTCAGCACCTGCGCGGCATCGACCAGCCCGCCACCCGCCTTATGGTGACGGAGCTCGAAACCATGCGCACCCACATCAGCAACAACAACGCGGCTGGCATGGCCCAGACCTTCCAGAACCTCGGCGAGATGACGGCCAAAGCTGCTCTCACCACCCACAACTTCAGCGGCGAAGGTGACAAAGCCCGCGAGCTCAGCCAGAAGCTGATTTCGGCCGCCGGCAACCTGCGCCACATCGCTAACTCGCAGGTGGTGCAGCACTAGTTTGCGCTTGAGTTAAGTAGCTGTTTGGGTTGCTGGTCTGATGAGCGCAACCCAAAACCAGGAACGTCATGCTGAGCGCAGTCGAAGCATCTCTACCGCAATAGTAAACCTCTTTCGATTGGGTTACTGCTGCGGTAGAGATGCTTCGACTTCGCTCAGCATGACGTTCTTTTTGTTTCTACCTCTGACCTGACCCCTAATACCCCAGTGCCGTATCGTCGCCGCGCGGGTCGGCACCGCCTTCCAGCGTGCCATCGGGCAGGATGTGGATGATGTCGAGCCGGCCCCAGGGCAGGCGGGGGTTGAGGTGGTAGCCCCGGGCACGCAGCGTGTCCTGCGCGGCGGGCAGCAGTGCGCCGGCTTCCACGTCGACGATATCGGGCAGCCACTGGTGGTGCAGGCGCGGCGCAGTCACGACTTGCTGCGCGTTCAGACCGTAGTCGACAATGCCAAGAATGCTCTGCAATACGCTGGTGATGATGGTGCTGCCACCGGGCGTGCCCGTCACCAGCGCCACTTTGCCGTTGCGGGTGAGGATGGTGGGCGTCATGCTGCTGAGCATGCGCTTGCCGGGCGCGATGGCGTTGGCGGTGCCGCCCACCAGGCCGTAAGCGTTGGGCACGCCGGCCTTGGCCGAGAAGTCGTCCATCTCATTATTGAGCAGAAAACCGGCCCCGGGCACTACTACTTTGCTGCCGTACGCCCCGTTGAGGGTAGTGGTGCAGCTCACGGCGTTGCCAAGAGCATCGACGATGCTGTAGTGGCTGGTTTCGTCGCTCTCGTAGCCGGGCAGCTTGGCCCCGGCGGCCACGGCGGCGCTGGCGGTGGCGCGGCCCTTGGGGCGCATGGAAGCGGCCCGCTGGCGGTTGTAGTCCACATCGAGCAGCTTTTGGGTGGGCACGAAGCCGAAGTCTGGGTCGCCGAGGTAGGTGGCGCGGTCGGCATACACGCGCCGCTCCGCCTCCGTGATATAATGCACGGCCAGGGGGGTGTGGTAGCCGGCCTGGGCCAGGTCTACGGGCTCCAGCATTTGCAGCATTTGGAGCAGGGCCACGCCGCCCGAGCTGGGCGGCGGCATGGTAATCACGTCGTAGTCGCGGTAGTGGCCGCGCAGGGGCTCGCGCCACTTGGCCTTGTAGGTGTCGAGGTCGGCCTGGCTCACGAGGCCGCCGCCGCGCTTCATCTCGCTGAGCAGCAGGCGGGCGGTTTCGCCCTTGTAGAAGCCGGCGCGGCCCTGGTCGCGGATGCGGGTGAGGGTGCGGGCCAGCTCGGGCAGGCGCAGGGTGTCGCCGGGCTGCCAGTCGCCGCCGCCGGGGCGCAGGTAGGCCGGCGGGTTGCCGGGGTTGTACTTCTGGAAATCGGCGCGGGTGCGGTTGAGGCCGGCGGCCTCTTTGGCGGTGAGCGGGAAGCCCCGGGTGGCCAGCGCCACGGCCGGCTGCACCAGCGTGGCCCACGAGAGCTTGCCCAGCTGCTTGTGCAGCGTCACCATGCCGGCCACGGTGCCGGGCGTGCCCACGGCCAACGGGCCGGCGGTGCTCAGGTTGGGCACCACGTTGCCCTGCTTATCGAGGTACATATCCCGCGTGGCCCCGGCCGGGGCGGTTTCGCGGAAGTCGAGGGAGCCGGCCGAGCCGTTGCGGTCGCGGTAGAGCAGGAAGCCGCCGCCGCCGATGTTGCCGGCCACGGGCAATGCCACGGCCAGGGCAAACTGCACGGCCACGGCCGCGTCGTAGGCATTGCCGCCGCGCTGCAGAATCTGGGTGCCGATTCTGGAGGCTTCGGGGTGGGCCGACACCACCATGGCGTAGCGGGCCAGCTTGGGCGCGGCGGCCTTGGGCGGCGGCGTGCCCAATGACCCTTCGAAGGCCCGCGAGGTGGACGTGACCGGGCGCTCGGCCGAGCAGGCCAGCAGCAGCGCCAGCGGAATGGTCAGGAGACGGTATCTCATCATTGGGCAAAATAACGCCACGATTCAGCGGATTGCTATTGCAGGGGCCAAATTGCCGGTCAGTCCGTGTAAATTGCCGTTGAGCTACTGCCACTGCCGGGCCGGCAGTGGCGGCGCGTTACATTTGGCCCAAACCTCCCCGCATCATGGCTACGTCGAAACCCACCGCATCCGCCGCCCCCAGGGCCCGCCGCCCGGCCCCGCTCGCCCTCGTGAAGAACGACGCCTGGCTCGCGCCCTTCGAGCCGGTGCTGCGCCAGCGCCAGGCCCGCCTGCAAGCCCGCCTGGCCGAAATCGAGCAATACCACGGCTCCCTGCTGAACTACGCCACCGCCCACCAGCAGCTGGGCCTGAACCACGACGCCGGGCGCGGCGGCTGGGTGTACCGCGAGTGGGCTCCGGGAGCCGATTATCTGTCGCTGGTCGGCGATTTCAACGGCTGGGACCGGGGAGCCAACCCGCTCCAGAAGCTGGATTTCGGGGTGTGGGAAGTGTTTCTGCCCGATGCCGAGTACGACCAGCGCCTCGCCCACGGCAGCCGCTTCAAGGTGCACGTAGCCGCCAACGGCCAGGGCAAGGACCGCCTGCCCGCCACCCTGCGCCGCGCCGTGCAGGACGAGCAGACCAAGGACTTCGCCGGCCAAATCTGGCGGCCCGAAACCGAGTTCCGCTGGACCGACCAGAAGTTCCGGCCCGCTGCCGCCGTAGCCGAGCCGCTCATCTATGAGGCCCATGTGGGCATGGCCACCGAGGAAAGCCGCGTAGGCACCTACCGCGAATTCGCCGAAAACATCCTGCCCCGCATCGAGGCCGACGGCTACAACACCGTGCAGCTCATGGCCGTGATGGAGCACCCGTACTACGGCTCCTTCGGCTACCACGTCGCCAATCTGTTTGCCGCCAGCTCCCGCTTCGGCACCCCCGAGGACCTGAAGTTTCTCATCGACGAAGCCCACCGGCGCGGCATCGCGGTGCTGCTCGACATCGTGCACTCCCACGCCGTGAAGAACGAGGCCGAGGGACTGGCCGATTTCGACGGCTCCGGCAACCTCTACTTCCACAAAGGCGAGCGCGGCAACCACCCCGGCTGGGACAGCAAGCTCTTCGACTACGGCCGGCCCGAGGTGCAGCAGTTCCTGCTCAGCAACCTGCGCTTCTGGCTCGAAGAATTCCACTTCGACGGCTTCCGCTTCGATGGGGTGACCAGCATGCTCTACCACCACCACGGCGAGGGCGTGGCCTTCGTGGGCTACGACAACTATTTCGGCGAGGCTGCTGATGAGGACGCCATTCTCTACCTCCAGCTGGCCACTACGCTGGCCCACGAGTTCAAGAAGGGCAGCATCCTGGTGGCCGAGGACATGAGCGGCCTGCCCGGCCTGTGCCGGCCCATCAAGGAGGGCGGCGTGGGCTTCGACTACCGCCTGGCCATGGGCATCCCGGACTACTGGATTAAGCTCCTCAAGCACACCCCCGACGAAGCCTGGCCCCTCGGCGACCTCTGGTACACCCTCACCAACCGCCGCGCCGGCGAGAAAACCATTGCCTACGCCGAAAGCCACGACCAGGCCCTGGTGGGCGACAAAACCCTGCTGCACTGGCTCATTGATGCCGGCATCTACACCCACATGCACGCCGCCGACCCCGACCCCAACGCGGCGCGGGGCGTGGCGCTGCACAAGCTCATCCGGCTGGTCACGCTGGCCACCGGCGGCGAGGGCTACCTCACCTTCATCGGCAACGAGTTTGGGCACCCGGAGTGGGTCGATTTCCCCCGCCAGGGCAACGACTGGAGCTACCACTTCGCCCGCCGCCAGTGGAGCCTCGGCGACAACCCCGACCTGAAATACCACCAGCTCGGCGAGTTCGACAAAGCCATGATTCACCTGGCCAAGGCCCGCCACCTGCTGGGGGCCGGCCCGGCGGTGCTCTTGAAGCACGACGAGGAAAACAAGGTGCTGGTGTTTGAGCGCGCCGGCCTGGTGTTCATCGTCAACTTCCACGTCGAAAAGAGCCTGACCGACTACCGTTTCTGGGTGACGCAGGAGGGCAAGTACCGGGTGGTGCTGTCGTCGGACAACAGCCGCTTCGGGGGCTTCGACCGGCCCGATGAGGGCTACGAGTACGAGACGTATGAGCACCAGCTCAGTCTGTACGTGCCGAGCCGGGTGGCGCTGGTGCTGGCCCGCGCCTGAGCGGTCCCGAGCCGGGCACAGCCCTGCCGGGCACAGCCCTGCCGGGTACGACCCTGCCGGGACCGCCGCGCGGGGGGCTGCTCGGTTCCACTGCTATAAAAGGCCACTCCGGCGCTTCGGGGTGGCCTTTTTTGATGCAGGACCTAATGCTGTGTTGCGCCGCTGAGCGCGGCCACCAGGGCCTGAATCTCGGCATCGATCCCCGTCAGGCGGGCGCGGGTCAGGGCCAGGGCCGCCGGGGGCAGGGGCTCGGGGGTGGCAGCCAGGCGCAGGGCCAGCCCCGCCAGCCAGTGGGTGTCGCGGGCCGCATCGGGGGTGGCCAAGGGGTAGGGGGGCAGCGGCCCGGCAGGGTCGTGCCCGGCAGGGTCGTACCCGGCAGGGTCGTACCCGGCAGCCAGCCAGTCGGGCCGGGGCAGGGGGGCGGCCAGCGCCGGCCCCAATACCTGTACCGCCCACCGCCGCCGCTGGTGCCGGGCCTGGCCGGGCGCGTGCCGGGCGCTTAGCTCATGGGCCAGGCGGGTGCGCAGCCAGCGGCAGCGGGCCAGCCGCTGCCGCAAAGGAGCCAGCGCATCGGGGCCGGCCGGGGCGGCGGGGGCATTGGCTTCGGCTGCCGCAACTGCTTCGTCGGCTTCGTCGAAGGTGGGCGCGGGCGGCCCCAGGCCGTCGGGCGGGGGCAGCTGGCGGGCCAGCACCTGGAGGCGCTGGTCGGGGCCGGGGCCCAGGTTTTTGCGGCCGGCCTCTACCAGGGCCAGCTGCGGCCGGCTCACGCCCACGAAGGCGGCCAGCTCGGCCTGGCTCAGGCCAAAGTGCGCCCGCACGGCGGCGGCCAGGGTGTTGGAAGGGAAGGCACGGCGCGACATGGCGGTGGGGAGGGCGCGACAGGAGCCCGACCGTCGGGCTACATTCAACGCAAAATATAAACGAATGTAGCCCAACGCCCGCCCCCGGCGTGGCTACATTCAATTTATTTATTTTTGGAATGTAGCCTAGTGGATAGGGGCGGGCGCTGGCCCCGGTCCTCCACTGCCCCGCGCAGCTGGCCGGCATAAAAGAAGCCCGCCCTGCAACGCAGGGCGGGCTTGCTTGCCAGTGGCCGCCGCGCCGCGGGCGGGCTACTCGCGCACCACGCGCACGGTGCTGCGGGTGCCGGTGGCTCCTTCGACTTCGAGGAGGTAGGTGCCGGCGGGCAGGCCGTCGAGCACGGCGGTGGGCTGGCCGGTGGTGGCGGGGGCGGTGGCCAGGGCGCGGCCCAGCCCGTCGCGCACGGTGAGGCGCAGGGGCTGGCGGCTGCCGTTGCCCGCCCACAGCGTGAGGGGGCCTTGGGCCAGGGGGTTGGGGTAGGCGCTCAGGCCGCCCAGCTCGGCGGCCAGGGCGGCGCGGCTGGCCGTGACCACCGAGGCCTCGCGGGAGTACGCCGCGCCTTGCAGCGTCTGGTAGGTGGCGCTGGTGTAGCCAAAGCTAATCAGCGACTGGCTGGAGCCGGCCCGGTAGAAGCTGTCGGAGTATTCGCCCGAAACCGCCCCTTGCTGCACGCCCAGCACCTGGAGCAGCGCGGCCGGCGCGGGCTGGCCGCCCAGGTAAAAGCTGTCGACCTCGACGAGGCGGTGCCGGCGCATGAGCACCGGGATGGGGGCCGAGGCCCCCGTGGGCGTGGGGATGCGCATGGTGCCCCAGCCGGCCACGCTGTCCACGGTGGCAATGCGCTGCACCAGGCGCAGCGGCACCCGCGTGAGGCCCACCAGCCCCACCGTGAGCAGGCCGTAGGTGCCGTTGCGCTGCACCGACCGGGTGACGGTGCCCACGGTGGTGGGGAAGGCAAACACGTTGATGTTGGCCGGCACGTTCTGGGCCGGCACCACCAGCGAGTCGGTGGTACTGCCGGTGAGGGCGGCCAGCCCAAACCGCTGGGTGGGCAGCTCCGAGCCCAGGCCCAGCACCCCAGCGGCGGTGTAGGCCTGGTGCACCTTGCCCTGCACCGTGAGCGGCCCCAGCGCCAGCGTGTAGTCGAAGGTGCGGGTGGCCCCGGCGAAGACGGCCGGGGTGGGCGGGGCGTTGTAGGTGGCCGTGCCCTGGGTGGTGGCGCTCAGGGCGCGGTAGTCCCAGGTCTGGCTGGCCCCGGTGGTAGGGCGCGTCACGCCCGCAATGCTGGCGCGGCTATACGGCTCCACGGTGGTGGGCAGGGCCGGGAAATTGGCCTGGGTGATGGCGATGGGGGTTTGGGCCGAAGCCGAGAGGGCCGTGGCCAGCCCGGCCGCGAAGGGTAGGAGTGATTTCATGGGTAAAGGGGTTGGGGATTAAAGTCAGGCTATTCGTGTACCACCTTCAGGGTGCGGTGGTAATGGCTCTGGGTGATGCTGAGCACGTACACGCCCGAGGGCAGCGCGGCGGCTTCGGGCAGGGGCACGGTGCTGCTGCCGGGCAGCAGCGCGGCCCGGCGCGTGAGCAGCGTGCGGCCCACGGCATCGTGCAGCGCCAGGATAAGCGGCCCGGCTTCGTCGGTGTGCACCAGCAGGTTGAAGTCGGCCATGAAGGGCTGCGGGTAGGCCTGCACCGCAAAGCCGCCCAGGGCCGGCACCTGCACGGTGCGCACGGGCGAGTAGGCGAAGGTGCCGTCACGGTCCACCTGCCGCAGGCGGTAGTACACAAGGTCGGCGGCGTAGCGGGCCAGGGTGGGGTCCACCAGCGCATACTCGTGGCGCTGGCTGCTGCTGCCCTGGCCTGCCACCGTGCCGATGCGGCGGAAGGTGCGGCCGTCGGGGCTGCTTTCCACTTCAAACCGGTCACTGTTTTTCTCCGAGGCCGTGGCCCAGCGCAGCAGCCCGTCGGCTCCCTGGCGCTCGGCCGTGAAGCTGATGAGCTCCACCGGCAGCGGGTTGGCGAGGTTGCTCACCGTGAGACGGGAGAGGCCGGCGGTGCTTACGGTGAGGGTGCGGGCCGCGCCGCTGGCGGGGCTGCCCACGGCCTGCCAGGCGGCGCTGTTGTCGGGCATGCGCCACACCTGCGCTTGCCCAAACGTCAGGCCGTTGTCGTCGTCGGGCAGCCAGGCCAGGGTGAGGTCGACGGGGGCGGTGGGCTGCTGGTCGGGCACCACGGCCCAGATGCGGTCGATGCCTTTCTGGCTGGCATTGCCCGGGTTCTGGCCGAAGCTCACGTTGGCGGTTTGCAGGCCGGCGGTGCGCGTCACGCGCACGGTGCCCAGGGCATTGCCGTTGGGGCTCAGCCCGAAGCCGTGGCCGAAATCGACCGGGGTGCTGCCGCCCACGTTGGCGCGGTCCACGCGCAGGTTGCCCTGCACGTAGCGGCCGGGCGCTTCGCCTGTCAGCATCGCGCCATCGGGCAGGCGCAGGGTGGCCGTGGGGGCGGTGCGCAGCAGGCCGCTGGTCAGGCTCAGCAGCTGCGTCACGGTAAGGTCGGCGGGCAGCAGCACGCGGTTGTTGCCGGCGGGGCCGGTGTTGCGCACTTCCAGGTTGGCCAGCGTGGCTCCGCCGGGCGTCAGGGTCTGGTCGGCGGGGCCCACGAAGACGAGCTTGCCGCTGGCCGGCACCACGGTGCCCGCATTGGTGAAGTCGCCGCCCACCTGCACCGTGCCGCCGATGGTGAGCGTGGCCCCGGCCTGGCTGGTGAGCGCGCCGGGCACGGCAAGCAGGGCCCCGGCTTCCACCGTGAGCGGGGTGCCGGTGTTGGTCAGGGACTGGGCGCGGGCCGTGGCGGCCCCGGCCAGCGTCAGGGCCACGGCGAGGGCCGCGTGAGTGGATAGCGGACGCATCATTTCACAGAAGCTTTAGCGCCGAGCAGGCTCTCCAGCGCTTGCAGGCGCTCGGCGAGGCTGGTGGTTTCGGCGGTGGCCCGCGTCTGGAAGGCCTGCGAGGCGGCCTGCTGCTGCCGCAGGGCCGCGTTCTGCTGCTTCAGCTCGGCGAGCTGGCGGGCCAGCTCCTGGGTGGCGCTCACGTTGAGCATGGCCAGGGCCTCGTAGTCCACCGTCCGCACGTCATCGTGCTCCAGGCCGAAGACGAACACCGGCTGGCCGGCCAGCTGCCGGGCGCCGCGCACGGTGAGCGTGGCTCCGCTGGCGGCTTTCACGGTAGCCACGATTTCGCCGCTGGCGGTGATGAGCTTGAGGCGCTGGCCGGCATGGGCGGCCGGGGCGCTGGGCAGCGTGAGCACCAGCAGCGAGTCGGCCTGCGCTTCGGCTTTCAGGGCATTCACGTACACGTCGGGCAGGAAGCCGGTGTGCTGGTTCACGGCCTGTGGGAACACCTGCTCCACCTCCTGGGCAATGACTTTCTTGAACCGCCGGCTGCCGTACTGCACCCGGTCGCGCATGGTGTAGTCGGTGATGCGCAGCTTATTGAGCAGGCCCAAATCGGCGGCCCGGTCGCTCCGGCCGAGGACGGTTTTCAGGCGGGCGTCGGAGGTGGCGTTGAACTCGGTGGCCAGGATGCGGCCCGTGGCCCGAATGCTCACCGGGCCGGTGTTGCCGCCGGTGGAGCCCGTGTAGACGGCCCCGTTGTTGGCCGCGTAGAAGGCGTAGGCGTAGTTGCCGGGCGTGACGCTGCCCTGCACGTCGAGCGGGAACGAGGGGTTGGCTGTGCCGATGCCCACGCGGCCGCCCGAGGCGTCATCGGCCAGGATGGTGGTGCCGCGCAGGTAGTTCTTGTTATCCCCGGCGAAGCGAATCCACGAGTCGCCGGGCAGGTGCACCGCGCCGTTGGGTACGTCCAGCTCCGCGGCCGGGTTGGTGGTGCCGATGCCGAGCCGTCCCGCTTTCAGCACCATCGGTGTGGTGCCGCCGCCGGCATCGAACTGCGTGTCGCTGTGCGCGCCACCCGTGAACCAGGCAAACGAGTCGCCGGAGCGGAAGTACTGCGTGTTGTTCTGCACCCCCAGGCCGTAGAGGGTGCCCCACAGGTTCAGCATCTGCCGGGTGCTGCTGCCGAAGCTGGCGTTGCCGCTGCCGTCCAGGCGCAGGCCCAGGCTGCCGCCGCCGGTGAGCAGGTTGCCGTTCAGGTTCAGGTTCTGGGTGGCGGTGTGGTTGCCCAGGTTGTCGGCCGAGGAGGGCACGGCCACGCTGCCGCCGTTGGTCAGGCTGATGGTGCTGCCCGCGATGCTCAGCTGCTGGGCATCGGGGCTGGCCGGCAGGGTCACCGAGCCACCATTGGTCAGGCTGATAACGCTGCCGCTGATGCTCAGGGCCTGCGCGTCCTTATCGGCCGGCAAGGCTACCGCGCCGCCGTTGGTCAGGCTGATGGTGCTGCCCGCGATGCTCAGCTGCTGGGCATCGGTGGGCAGGGCCTGGGCGGCCAGATTGCCGGCGTTGTCGGTGGTGAGCATGCGGGTGCCGTTGCCGCCCAGCCCTTCGATGCGGGCGCTGCCGGCTACGTGCAAGGCCGCCTGCGGGCTGTTGGTGCCAATGCCGAGGCGCAACGTCGAATTATTCCAGTAAAACTGCCCGGCGTTGCCGGTCAGCTTGCTGCCGTCGCTGAAAACGACGCTGCCCGCCGCCTGCGAGGTGGTGGCATTGTTGAGGCTGATAACGGGCGCCTCGGGCTGGAAGCTGTAGGTGATGCGCGCGTAGCCGTGGCCGTTCTGGTAGCCTTGGGTGTGCTGTACGTTGGTGGCTAGTGTAGGGTCGGAGTAGGAGCTGCCGCCGCCCGCGCCGGCGCCGTTGCCGTTGTTGTAGGTGGCGCCGCCGCCGTAGTAGCCGCCCCCGCCGCCGCCCGCAAACCGCGAGGGGCTCCCCGGGTTTTTGCCGCCGCCCTGGCCCAGGTCGGCCGGATACGTGGTGCAGTAGCAGTACTGGTCGGGGTAGCCGCCCTGCGTGCCGCCCGCGGTTTGGGTGCCGCCCGTGCCCGCCGACCCCGTGCCCCCACTTAGCAGGCCAGTGCCGCCCACCAGGCCGCCGCCGGGCCCGCCGCGGGCGTTGAAGCCG
>JAQBNT010000110.1 GCA_028288445.1 Hymenobacter sp.
CAGTAAATCCCGACGGATGGATAACATAATAGGTAGAGATGCAACGACAGCGCACAGCATGACGGTCTATTCTCTTTCATATACTCCTCATTGCTGCCTGCAATCGCCGATTCTTTACATTCCCACCCGCTTACCATTGATGTCCCTCTTTCTTTCTGCAATGCTGACTGCCGGCCACTGGGCGGTATGGATAATCGGGGGCGCGGGCCTGCTGGTGACGCTGCTGCCCGTGTTCCGCCAAACCGCGTGGTGGATTCGCATCTGCGACTTTCCGCGCCTGCAAATCGTGGCCGCGCTGCTGCTGAGCCTGGGCGCGGCGCTGGCGCTGCCCACGCCGCGCAGCTTCGGAAATAGTCTGTTTGTGGTGAGCCTGGCGGTGGCGGTGGTGTACCAGTTCAGCCGCATCTGGCCCTACACGCCGCTGCACCGCAAGCAGGTGTCGGATGCCAGCCGGCCGGCCGATGACGATGCCCACCACCTGAGCATCATCGTGGCCAATGTGCTGATGTATAACCGCGATGCCTCGCGCCTGCTGGGCCACATCGCGCACCTGCGGCCCGATGTGGTGCTGGCCGTAGAAACCGACGACTGGTGGCTGAGCCAGCTTCAGCGCATCGAAAAAGACTATCCTTATACCTGCCACGCCCCGCTGCCGAACACCTACGGCATGCTGGTGTTCTCGCGCCTGCCACTGGTGGAGCCGCAGATTCGCTACATCCTCGACCCCGATATTCCGTCGTTTCACGGCTGCGTGCGGCTGCCCAGCGGGGTCACCGTCAACATGCACTTTCTGCATCCCAAGCCGCCGGCCCCGCAGGAATCGAAGACCAGTGCCCGGCGCGATGCGGAGTTGCTGGTGGTGGGCAAGGTCATTCAGCACCACGACGGGCCGACCATCGTGGCCGGCGACCTCAACGACGTGGCGTGGTCGCACACGTCGGAGCTGTTCCGGCGGCTGTCGCGGCTGCTCGACCCGCGCATCGGGCGCGGCCTGCTGCCTACTTTCCACGCCGACTACAAGCTGCTGCGCTGGCCGCTCGACCACGTTTTCCACTCCGCGCACTTCCGCTTGCAGGACCTGCGCCGCCTCACCCACATCGGCTCCGACCATTACCCCATCTACATCCGCCTCAGCTACGAGCCCCAGGGCTGGCACGAGCAGGAAAACGAGCTCGAAGCCGCCGATGCCGACGACCACGAAGAGGCCGAGGAAAAGATTGAAGAAGGCGTGGAGGACGTGGCGGCCGGGAATGAGTAGCGCGGGGCCGGGAGGAAGGGCCGTCACTAAATAAAGGCCGTCATGCGGAGCACTGCGCTCCGCATGACGGCCTTTTTATGCGTACCCGCTTTGAGGCAAGCGCATTTTTTACTTCGCCGCGGCGACTTTTTTCTTCGTCACCAGCTCCACGGTTTCAAAGTCGGTGGGCGGTACCTGGCGGCCGTTGGCACCCACGTACAGGGGCCGGATTTGCATGGTGAGGCGGCGGTTGGCGGCGGTGAAATCGGTGAGGCCGGCGGCGAAGGCGGCCGGGGTGCTGCCGGCGAGTTGCGCCGGCTTCACGTTGAGGTCGACCGTGACGGGCAGGGTTTCGATGGCACTGGATTCCAGCGTGGTGGCCGCGCCGGTGGTGCCGGAGGTCAGCTCCTTGCCGTCGAGCAGCAGCTTATAATCGAGCTGCTTGAGCTGGATGCTGGTGGTGGCGCTGGGGTTGCGGGCGTAAACGCGCATTTTGAGGTGCAGGGGCAGGGTGCCTTTTTGCAGCGCGGTCTGGAGCTGGGCTTGCTGGGGCGAGGCGATGTCGGCGGCTTGGCGCACGAACAGGATGTCCTGGCCGCCGAGCGTGGCTTCGTCAATGAAATTGAGGCGGTACTGCATCAGGCTGTAGGCCTCGTTTTCGAGGGCCTCAGTGGAGGCGTTTTTGCCGGTGGGCTTGTCTTTTACTTGTTCGCTCACGCTGCACGAAGCGGCGGCAATCAGCAAAGTGCCCAAAGCCAGGGCGCGGGCGGGAAACAGGAAGGAAGAAACTTTCATGAGAATAAATGGGATGCGAGCCGGACAGCCGTGCTAAGGCAAGCGGCTCCGCAAGTAATTGTGCTGCTTACGCGAACGGTTACGCAGGGTTAAAGGTAAAACCTCGGCAATGAAAAGGCCGGAAGCTTGCGCTCCCGGCCTTTTCAATCGTTCACAAAATCCGTGGAATCCGAAAAATCCGAGCGAAACGGAGTTCGGTGTGACCAATCCGTGGTCCTTATTTATTTGTTGCCGTCTACTTCTTCGTAGTCCACGTCGGTGACGTGGTCGCCGGCCGGCTGGCCCTGGCCGTTACCGTCCTGCGGCTGCCCATCGGCGCCGGGGAAGCCACCACCGGGTTGGCCGCCTTCGGCACCACCAGCGGCGTACATCTCCTGCGAGGCAGCCTGCCAGGCGGTATTGATAGCCTCCATAGCGGTGTCAATGCGGGCCAAATCCTTGCTTTCGTGCGCCGATTTGAGGTCGGCCAGCGCGCCTTCGATGGCGGTTTTGTTGCCACCGCTCAGCTTCTCGCCGTACTCTTTCAGCTGCTTCTCGGTCTGGAAAATCATCGAGTCGGCGGCGTTCACTTTCGTGATGCGCTCGGTTTCGGCTTTGTCCGATTCGGCATTGGCGGCGGCTTCGTCGCGCATGCGCTTGATGTCGTCCTCGCTCAGGCCGCTGCTGGCTTCGATGCGGATTTTCTGCTCCTTGCCGGTGCCTTTGTCCTTGGCGGTCACGTTCAGGATGCCGTTGGCGTCGATGTCGAAGATTACCTCAATTTGCGGCACGCCACGGGGTGCGGGCGGGATGCTGTCGAGGTGGAACTTGCCGATGGTGCGGTTCTGGCTGGCCAGCGGACGCTCGCCTTGCAGAACGTGGATTTCCACTGAAGGCTGGTTGTCGGAAGCCGTCGAGAACGTTTCCGATTTCTTGGTCGGGATGGTCGTGTTCGACTCGATGAGCTTGGTCATCACGCCGCCCATTGTCTCGATGCCCAGCGAGAGCGGAGTTACGTCGAGCAACAGCACGTCTTTCACTTCGCCGGTCAGCACACCGCCTTGGATGGCGGCACCAATGGCCACTACTTCGTCGGGGTTCACGCCTTTCGAAGGCTTCTTGCCAAAGAACTTCTCCACTTCCTCCTGGATGCGGGGAATGCGGGTCGAGCCACCCACGAGGATAACCTCGTTGATATCGGAAGTCGACAGGCCAGCGTCTTGCAGGGCCTTTTTCACGGGCTCCATCGAGCGGCGCACGAGGTCATCGGCGAGCTGCTCGAATTTGGCGCGGCTCAGCTTCACCACCAAGTGCTTGGGGCCCGAGGCCGTAGCGGTGATATAGGGCAGGTTGATTTCGGTTTCGGTCGAGCTGGAAAGCTCCACTTTGGCTTTCTCAGCGGCTTCTTTCAAGCGCTGGAGGGCCATTGGGTCTTTGCGCAGGTCGAGGCCTTCGTTTTCGCTGCTGAACTGGTCAGCCAGGAAGTTGATGATAACCTGGTCGAAGTCGTCGCCGCCGAGGTGGGTGTCACCGTTGGTGCTCAGCACTTCAAACACTCCATCGCCGAGCTCCAGAATGGAGATATCGAACGTGCCACCGCCGAGGTCGTACACGGCGATTTTCTGGTCTTTGTGCTTCTTATCTAGGCCATAGGCCAGGGCGGCAGCGGTGGGCTCGTTGATGATGCGCTTCACGTCGAGGCCGGCGATGGCACCTGCTTCTTTCGTGGCCTGGCGCTGGGCGTCGTTGAAGTAAGCGGGCACCGTGATAACGGCTTCGGTTACGGGCTGGCCGAGGTAATCCTCAGCAGTTTGCTTCATTTTCTGGAGCACCATGGCCGAGATTTCCTGCGGCGTGTAGTTGCGGTCGCCAATTTTTACGGCTACGGTGTTGTTGGCACCGGCCACTACCTGGTAGGAAACGTGCTTCTGCTCGGCGGTCACTTCGTTGAAGTGGCGGCCCATGAAGCGCTTGATGCTGGAAATCGTATTCTGGGGGTTGGTCACGGCCTGGCGCTTAGCCGGGTCGCCCACTTTGCGCTCGCCCTTGCCCCCGTCGAGGAAAGCGACGATGCTGGGGGTGGTGCGGCGGCCTTCGCTGTTGGGAATCACAACGGGTTCGTTGCCTTCCATTACGGACACGCACGAATTGGTGGTGCCGAGGTCAATGCCGATTATTTTGCCCATGATTAGGGGGTGTATTGGTTTTAAAGAGTGGAATTGTCAGGTCGAAGCAGCGTTGCCGCCGCTACCGGGGGATTACAAGCAACGTACCAGCGTCGTTTTGGTGACAGATTGTCACCGAATGGCGGGTAGAGCCGGGGTGATGCGACGTGGTGGCTTGAATTGTTTCGAGCGGTGGGGGATTTCCTGACAAGGGTGCAGGACAGGTCCGCCAGTTTTTGCGCTACTTGCATGAGCAACGCATTTAATTGCTCAAATCCCCTAACTGTAATAAGTGAAATTATATGGCGTCAAACGTACCAATAGTGAAACAAGTGGCTTGGATTTCAATGATTCCTCAGCTTGTTATTATGTTTTTGATTGGATTGGTTTGCTACTTGTGCGGAACGGAAAATCCTGTATTTCCAACAGCAGTAATTTATTTGGGATTGGCTCTTATCCTCCGAAATTTTGTTGCCAAAGACCACCGCAAAGGCATGCAGCTTGTCAAAAAACAAGAATTTGCAGAGGCTATTCCGTTTTTTGAAGCGAGCTATAAATTTTTTACGGAGAATTCTTGGGTTGATGAATACAGGTACATCACCTTGTTAAGTTCTTCCAGAATGTGCTACCGTGAAATGGCCTTATGCAACATTGCGTTTTGCTACACTCAAATTGGAGAAGGCAGGAAAGCCGCAGAGCTTTATAAACAAGTGCTAGGGACATACCCCGAAAATGGATTAGCTCAAGTAGGATTAAAAGTGTTGGAATCAGCCCATAATTGAGCTTGCCGATTGTAATGCTCGAGACGCTAACTCATCGACCCAGAAACACCCGCACCTCCCGCTCCCAATCGGCCGAATAGCGCTTCCAGTACGGCTCGTGGCCCACGCCGGGGCAGTCGTGCCGGGCTTTGGAAACTTACGCTTCAGTTAGAAACGCCGCGCCACTCCGGATATTTTGCGCAGCGAATCCACTTCAGTTTGGGTCAAGTCGCGCCACTCGCCGGGCTGCAATTCGCCTAGCCCCAGCGGGCCAATGGCGGCCCGCACCAGGCGCAGGCACGGCAGGCCCACGACGGCGCACATCTTGCGCACTTGGCGGTTCATGCCCTGCGAAATCTGGATTTCCAGCCAGCTGGTGGGGATGCTGGCGCGGTAGCGGATGGGCGGCGTGCGCGGCCAGAGGTGGGCGGGCTCGGGCAGTTCGGCGGCCTCGCCGGGGACGGTGAGGCCTTCTTTTATCTGCACGCCGCGCCGCAGCTGCTGCAAGGCTTCTTCCGAAACCAGGCCTTCGACCTGGGCCCAGTAGGTTTTCGGGACTTTGAATTTGGGGTCGCTCAGGCGGTGCTGGAGTTGCTTGTCGTCGGTGAGCAGGAGCAGGCCCTCGCTGTCGAAATCCAGGCGGCCGACGGGGTACACCTCGGGCACGGGCACAAAATCCTTGAGCGTGGCGCGGCCGTGCTCGTCGGTGAACTGGGTGAGGACTTCGTAGGGCTTGTTGAGGAGGATGTAACGCATGGAGCAGGCGGGGACGGAGGGCAAAGGTCGTCCTGCAATCCAGAACGTCATGCTGAGCGCAGCCGAAGCATCTCTACCGCAATAGTAAATAAATTACTTACGCGGTAGAGATGCTTCGGCTGCGCTCAGCATGACGGCCTTTTCATCGTTCTAAAGCGCTACTTCTCCCACCACCGCTCCCGGGGCAGCGCGGTGCCCAAAGTTACCGGTTCGCCCAGGTGCGGCGTCGTTATCACCTGCCCCAGGCGGGCGGCCTCGGCGGTGGCGCGGGTCACGGGCTCGTTCCAGGCGTGGAGCGACTCGGTGAAGGCGCCCCAGTGCACGGGCAGCATCACGGCGGCACGTACGTCGCGGGCGGCCTGCACGCTTTGCTCGGGTTTCATGTGGATATCGGCCCAGCTGTCGTTGTACTGTCCGCACTCCACTAAGGCCAAATCGAACGGGCCGTACTGCCGGCCGATGGCGGCGAAGTGCGGCCCGTAGCCGCCGTCGCCGGTGTAGAAAACGCGCTTGGCGGCGGCCTGCATCACCCAGGAGCACCAGAGCGTGGAGTTGCGGTTAGTGAGGCCGCGCCCCGAAAAATGCCGGCTGGGCGTGCAGCGCAGCGTGAGGCCGGGAAGTTTTACGCTGTCGCCCCAGTTCATTTCCACTATCTGGGCCGGGGCCACGCCCCATGCCCGCAGGTGCGGGCCGATGCCGAGCGGCACGTAGAAATAGCCCACTTTGCCCTTGATTTTCTGGATGGTTTCGTAGTCGAGATGGTCGTAGTGGTCGTGCGAGATGAGGACGGCGGCGATGGGCGGCAGCTTTTCGGGCCGGATGGCCAGGCTGCGGTTGTAGCGCTGGGGCGTGGCCCAGCTCACGGGGCCCATTTTCACGCTCAGCATGGGGTCGAGCAGGATGTTCTGGCCCGCGATTTCGACCAGGCTGGCCGAGTGGCCGAACCACGTCACGCGCACCATTTCGGGCGTTTTTTGGGTGATGGCCAGCGAATCGAGCGGCTGCTGGGGAAGCGGGGCGGGCGGGGCGGCCTGCGGCGATTTATGAAACAGGAATTTCCACATCACCGACGGCATGCTGCTCCCGGTCATTTCCCGGGTGGGAATCAGGTTCACGAATTTGCCCTCCTGGGCATCGTAGTGGCCCGATTTGAGGTAGGCTTCCTTGTCGGCCTTGGTAGGCATGCCGCCCAGCTGCGGGCTGAGGCTGGTGAAAGCCACCACCGCAACGAGCAGGGTGCCGAAGATGCCGCCGGTTGTCATGAGGAAGGTTTTGAAGGGTTTGCGCATGGAATGGAATAAGTGGAAGGCTATTCAAAACGTTTGTCATCCTGAGCAGAGCGAAGGACCTTATCACGCCTGCACTGACGTGATAAGGTCCTTCGCTGCGCTCAGGATGACAGACGCTTTAAACCATTGAACTCCCTTGCACTGATTTAGCATGGGCCAGGGCCACGATGTCGCGCACTTCGAGCACGGGCTTGGTGTAGCCGAAATCGGCGGCGTTAATCATGGCCTGGCCCACCTCCTGCATGGTGCTCACGAAGTTCGGCGTCAGCTTGCGGGCCACCGGGTAGAGCCAGGCAATGGCCCCGTACCATTTCAGCACGTTGCGCTGGCCGGGCGTGATTTTCATGAAGGCCGGCCGGAACATGTAGGCGGCCTGAAAGGGCAGGGCCAGCAGTTCGTTTTCGGTGCGGCCCTTCACGCGGGCCCAGTGCTGGCGGCTTTTTTCGGCGCTGTCGGTGCCCGCGCCCGATACGTAGATGAACGTCATTTCGGGGTTGAGGCGCACCAGGGTTTCGGCCACGGCGAGCGTCATGTCGTGGGTGATGCGCTCGTACTCTTCTTTCGAAATGCCCACCGACGACACGCCCGCGCAGAAAAAGCAGGCGTTGTAGCCTGCCAATTGGCTTTCCACGGCGCTCAGGTTGGCCAGGTCGGGCACCAGCAGCTCGCGCATTTTGGCGTGGCTGCGGCCGGTGGGCTTGCGCGTAAGCACCAGCACATGCTCCACGGCGGGGTTTGCCAGGCATTCGAGCAGAACGCCCTCGCCCACCATGCCGGTGGCCCCGGTCAGGATGACTCGTAGTTTCATATTGCGGAGGTAAAGTAGGAGGGAGGACGTGGCGGAAGTGGTTTTGCTTTACGGCGACGGCCCGGAAAAAATAGTCAGGCCCGGGAACGTCAGTCCCGGCCCTGAACATAAAATACCCGGGACCGGGACTGTCAGTCCCTGACTAAAAATAAAATACCCAGGGCCGGGACTGTCAGTCCCGGCCCTGAGAATAAAATATCCGGGCCGGGGACCATCAGTCCAAGGCAAAAAATAAAATACCCAGGGCCGGGGCCGTCAGTCTGGGGCCAGAAATAAAATACTCTGGGCCGCCGCCCTCGGCGGTAGCCCCGAAAATAAAATACTCCGGGCTGCCGCCCACGGCGATGGCCCGAAAATAAAATAACCAGGGCTGCCGCCGTGGGCGGTGGCCCGGAGCATAAAATACCCGGGGCCACCGCCCACGGCGGCAGCCCGGAGTATTTTTTCAGCGCCCGCCTACACGCTGCCCGAATACTTGCGCACGGCCCATTCCACCGTCAAAAAGCCCATAACCACGAAGAAAATCCACTTCAGGTTGATGAGGTCCTTCAGGTCTTCCTCGGTTGTAATGACAGGCTTGTAGTTGGCCCTGATGATGTCCTGGGCCAGCTTATCCATTTGGGCCGGGTAGTAGAGCTGCGCCCCGCTGCGGCGCGCCAGCTGGGCCAGCAGGTTGTGGTCGGCTTTCGATTCCAACGCCTCCAACGGCTGGGCCTGCACCAGCAGTTCGCCCGCGTCCTGCTGGGGCTGGCCGCCCAGTGTGGCCCGGGCCTGGAGGCGGTAGAGGCCGGCCGGCAGCGGGCCCAGGTGCAGGGGCGAGCCGTCCTCCGGGTTGGCGAAGGAGAAGCGGCGGGCCTGCTTTTTTTCGTCGGTCAAAACGAGGTCGATTTTTTGGTTGTAGAGGCGCTCAAAGACGGCGTTGTAGGTTTCGGCCCCGAGGGTCACGTCGTCCTGGGTGCCGAACACGTCCTGCGTGGGGTACACGTCGAGGCGCTTTTTGTTGGCGTTTTGGGTGAGGAGCTGGAGCGTGCGGATGACGAGGCGGTCGTAGGCTTCGGGCTTGTCGTCGTGGGCCACGGCCTCGCTCAGGCGCCATTGCCAGCTGCCATCGGTGAGCAGGGTGGCCTGGCGGCGGTCGGTGGGGCCGCCGAAAACCAGCAGCGGCTTCTGGGTGGCCACGCGGCCCACGCGCTGCCAGAGCGCCGCCTCGGCCCCCGGCCCCAAGCGCAGCTCGCCAAAGGGCACCGGCGCGGGCGGGTACTGCGCAAAGCGGCGGGCCGATTCATCGTCCGTGGCAAACCGGGCGAAACCGGGGTTGGGCAGGGGCGTCACCTCGTCGGTCTGCGCCCCGCGTGGCTGGATGGTGAGGCCCGCCCCGAGCTGGTTGTAAGCCCCCAAATCGGACTGCGCCCCAATGATGTACAGCGCCGGGGTTTTGCGGGCCTTCACCTGGGCCAGAATCTCATTGCCGAGCCCGTCCTGTGCCGGGAGCTGGTGCAGAATGGCCACGTCGAAGTCGGCCCCGGCTTTGAGCGGGTTCACGCCGGGCAGGGCCAGGGTGAGGTCGAAGTTGTCGTTGGCCAAGATGGCGGCACGCAGGGCCTTGAGGTCGGGGTGGG
This sequence comes from Hymenobacter sp., assembly GCA_028288445.1. Lineage (GTDB taxonomy): Bacteria > Bacteroidota > Bacteroidia > Cytophagales > Hymenobacteraceae > Hymenobacter. The sequence goes on from JAQBNT010000110.1 coordinate 9,410, forward strand.
GGGCCGCGCCGGCCAGCAGCACGCGCAGCTTGCCCTTCACGATTTCGACGAAGGCCGTGCGTGCGTTGTTCAGCGCCGTAAACTCGCCGGCCTGGGGCACGATGCGCACCTCGTAGCGGCGCTTGCCGGGCGCGGGCGCGGTGAGCTGGAAGGTGGCGCGCACCCGCCGCCGGCCGGCGGGCAGGGCCACGCGGCGGCTGTCGAGCACCTTGTTTCCCTCGCGCAATTCCACCGTGGCCGCGCCGCCCGCGTAGCCTTCAAAGCCCAGTTCGGCTTCGATGGGGAATTTATTGCCGCTGAAGGCCACGCGGTTGTAGGTGAGGCCGGTCAGGCGCAGGTCGCGCTTGGGGATGGTGTCGCCCACGGCCACGGTGTAAATCGGGAAGTTAAACTCCGAGCCGGCGGGGCTGCGGCCCCGGTTCACGAGGCCGTCGCTCAGAAGCACCACGCCGGCCAGGTTGCGGCCCTCGTAGGCATCGCGGGTGCCGCTGAGCAGCTGGTCGAGGTCGGAAATAGCGGCCGAAAAGCGCAGCGAATCGAGCCGGGCCGGGCGGGCGGGCGTGGATGTCAGGCTGCGGGTTTCCACAGTGAAGCCCTTGCCGCGCAGCGTTTCGGCAAGCTTCGTGAGGCCGGTGGTGGCCTGGCCCAGCACGTTTTTGGGCGTGAACAGCTCCACCGACTGCGAGTTGTCGACGGCCAACACCAGCGTGGGCGCTTCGGTGCGCGTGGTGGTGCTGCGGATGAACGGGGCCAGCAGCAGGTAGCACAAAAAGCTCACCACCACGAGGCGCAGGGCCGCCAGCGCGTAATTGCGCTGCTTGCTCCAGGGCGCTTGGGCCGAGTATTGCAGGGCCGCGTAGCCCGCGCCCACGGCCAGGCAGAGCAGGATAAACCAGGAGGAATATTGAGTGGTCAGCAAACGGAAATCGGGTTGAATCAGCGCTAAAGGTCGGCCCGCGCGGCTAAAGTTGCAGCCGGCCGCTGCTTCAACGGCTCCGCACCGCGGGCCGTTCGCCGCCGGGCACCCGGCTTGCCCACAAAACTACGCCCCCGGCGAGCTTGTGAAGTAGGGCAAGAGCCAGTGGCAAGCGGGGGAGGACGGAAGCCGGGCGGGCCTCCCGTTTTGCAGGATAACCAGGCCCCCAGCCTTTGGCCTTACGGGCAGTAGCGGCCCGAAGTCTTGCTGAAAATGGAAGAATGCGCAAGTGATTATAGCAATAATCAAATTATTTATTGCTAATATTATTAAATGCTTATGTCCCGAAAAGCGGGTATTAAATAATTGTAACTGAATGAAACACAATAAACTTTCGTGTGAAAAAGCGCTTCTGTCGGGTGGGCTGAGGTTGCCAGGACCCAGCAAAAGCCAGCGCTGGAGCCTGACTAATCGTCGACTTTGTGACGTGGCAGGGCGTATAAGGCCGTGAAAATGGACGAGGTAGTGCCTGCCCGTTGCCAAACCCAAACGCTGCTTGCGGGCGGCTGCGGCTGAGCGCTGCCGCTGTTGCTCCCTTCTCCTGCTACCACCTGCCCGTTGCCAATCCGGGCCTCAAGGCTTGGCGGCGCGTGTCCTGTATCCAAACACATAGAAACATATAATTTCTCACTCAATTTAATTGATGCGCCATGCCAACTCTGTACGCCCGCTTCCGTGATTTGAAATTGCTCATTACTGCCTTCTGCGCGGCCCTGGCCATAGTGGCAGGTTCCGGCCCGGCGCTGGCCCAAACCCGCATCCTGTTTGTGGGCAACAGCTTCACCCACGGCTACGTTGCGCCGGTGCTGAACTATAACGCTGCGGCCATTTTTGACGAAAACTACGGATTACCCACCAACTCTCCCCGCCACGAAAGCGACGACACGGGGCCGTGGGGCGGTGTGCCGGGTATTTTCAAGCGGTTCGCCGACGAGGCGGGCCTAGCCTATGAGGTGCATATCGAAGCCATCAACGGGGTGGACCTGACCTACCACTACACCAACGCCCTTGCGGTTATCGGGCGGCCGGCGGGCTGGGACAAAGTGGTGCTGCAGGAGCTGAGCACCGCGCCATTGCCGGTGAACAAAGGCGGCAACCCGGCCGACTTTTTTACTTATTCTACGCGGCTGGAACAGGCGGTTCACGCGGCAAACGCGGCGGCCAAAGTCTACCTGTACGAAACCTGGCCGCGTGCCGACCTCACGTATCCGGCCGGGGAGCCGTATTCGGGCCAGCCCATCACGGCCATGGGCACGGACCTGCACAATGGCTATAACCAGGCCTTTGTGCAGAACGGGCATTTTGAAGCGGTGGCTCCGGTGGGCGATGCCTGGCAGCTGGCCATGCAAACGGGCGTGGCCATGTCCAACCCCTACAACCCCACGGCCGGACAGCTCGACCTGTGGACTACCTACTTCCACGCCAGCAAATGGGGCTCGTATCTCAGTGCCTGCGTGCTGCTTTATCAAATCACCGGGGTTGACCCGCGCACCCTGGGAGCCGCCGAAACCGCCGCCGCCGACCTGGGCATTGCGCCGGCCGATGCCGTGGCCTTGCAGCGGGTGGCCTACAACCAGGTAAGTGGCGGCACCAGCCCTTCCACCTATTCCCTGACCGTTGCGGCCACCGGCAGCGGCACGGTGGCCCGGAGCCCGGACCAGCCCAGCTACGCCAGCGGCAGCAGCGTGAGCCTGACGGCCAGCCCAGCGGCGGGCTTCGCCTTCAGCGGCTGGAGCGGTGATGCCACGGGCACGACCAACCCCTTGACCGTGACGATGACGGCCAATAAGGCCATTACGGCCACCTTCACGGCCGTAGCGCCGACGACCTACACGTTGGCTACGGCTATTACCGGCAACGGCACGGTAACTAAAAACCCGGACCAGGCCACGTATGCCAGTGGCACGAGCGTAAGCCTGACGGCCGCCGCCGCCGCTGGCTATCAGTTCAGCGGCTGGAGCGGCGACGCCAGCGGCAGTACCAACCCGCTGACGGTGACGATGACGGCCAATAAGAACATTACAGCCACTTTTACGGCCGTTCCGCCCGCTACTTATACCCTAACCACTAATACTGTGGGCACGGGCACGGTCACCAAAAGCCCGAATCAGGCCAGCTATTCCAGCGGCTCGCCGGTGAGCCTGACGGCCACCCCCGCCACGGGTTTCGCCTTCACGGGCTGGAGCGGCGATGCCAGCGGCACGGCCAATCCGCTCACCGTGACGATGACGGCCGATAAGGCCATTACGGCCACCTTCACGGCTACCGGCCAAAGCGTGGTGAGCTACATCCTGGTGAATGCCGATAGCAACACCGATATCCAGGTGATTGCGGCGGGCGCGACGCTCAACCTGGCCACGCTGCCCACCCGCAACCTGAACATCCGGGCCACTACCAACCCGGCCCCGGTGGGCAGCGTCGTGTTCGCCCTGCGCGGAACGCAAACCCAGAACCAGACCGAAACGGCGGCCCCTTACGCGCTGTTTGGCGACAATGGCGCGGGCAAGTACAACTCCTGGACGCCGGCAGTGGGCAGCTACACGCTCACGGCCACGCCCTACACGGCGGGCAATGGCAATGGCACGGCCGGCACGCCGCTCAGCATCGGCTTCAGCGTATCGAACCAGGCCGCCCCGGCCAGCTATGCCCTCACCGCCAATGCCGTAGGCAGTGGCACAGTCGTTAAAAACCCGGACCAGGCTACGTATGCCAGCGGCACCAACGTGACGCTGACGGCGAATCCGGCGACGGGCTTCGCCTTCACGGGCTGGAGCGGCAGCGCCACGGGCACGACGAACCCGCTCGCGGTGGCCATGACGGCCAACAAGACCATCACGGCCACTTTCACGGCCGTGGCTCCGGCTACCTATTCCCTGACCACTACCACGGTGGGCACGGGCTCGGTGACGAAGAGCCCAAACACCGCCACTTACGCCAGCGGCAGTACCGTCACACTGAGCGCGACGCCCGGTGCGGGCTTCACTTTCACGGGCTGGAGCGGCGACGCGACGGGCACGACCAACCCGCTGACCGTGACGATGACGGCCAATAAGGCCATTACGGCCACCTTCACGGCCACTACTACCAGCAGCACCGGCCTAACGTTTTACCGCGCCCTGAACATCAACGGCAACGCGCTGGTGCTGGATGGCCAAAACTGGGAAGCCGCCACCGGAGCGGCCAACTTCACCGTGACGGGGACGCGGTTTGCCAACCAAAACGTCGCCCTGAACCCGGCCACCGATGCCCTGCGGGCCAGCCTGATTCGCTCGTCGGTGTACGGCCCCAGCATCGATGCGACGCTGCGCAACGTGCCGGCGGGCACCTACGCCGTGTACGCCTACGTGTGGGAAGACAACAGCCCGGAAACCTTCGATGTGCGCGTGCAGGGCCAGGTGGTGCTGGCCGGCTACAACAGCGGCCCGGCGGGGCGCTGGAGCCGGCTGGGGCCGTACCCCGCCACCGTCACCGGCAACGGGACCCTGGTGCTGAGCACCGCCGGCGGCTACGCCAACCTGTCGGGCGTGGAGGTGTGGCGGCAGAACACCAGCGCGGCCCGAACCGCCCTGGCCCCGGATTTCAGCAGTGCCCCGCAGCCGGTTCCGGCAGCCAGCAGCCCCGGCGCGGCCCGATTGAGCAGCCCCGCCGGCCTCGCTACGCCCCAGGCCTACCCCAACCCGACCGGCGACGGCCGGCTGTGGGTGCTGCTGCCCGATGATTTCCAGGGGCCGGTGGCCTACTCGCTGGTGTCGGTGCTGGGGGCCACGCTGGCGAGCGGCCAATTGACATCAGCAGCCCAGCCGCTGGATTTCTCCCGCGAGATTACCACTTCCGGCCTGTACTATTTGCTACTAAACGGCCGGAATCAGCGTGCCCAAATCAAGCTGATACGGCCGTGATGCCGCCGGTTTCTTGCAGTGGCCCGCAGGGACGGCCCGCAAAAAAGGCCGTTTCCAGCGACATGTAGTGACTTGGGATAGCCAAGTGGCCGCTTGGGATAGCCAAGTGGCCGCTTGGGATAGCCAAATGGCCTCTTGGGATAGCCAAATGGCCTCTTGGGATAGCCAAGTAGTGTCTCGGGATAGCCAAATGGTCGCTCGGGATGGCCAAGTGGTGTCTCGATGGCACCAGCTGGTGTCTCGATGGGGCCAACTGGTCGCTCGGCAGGGCCAGCGAGCAATTCGATAGCACCAGTGGGGGGCTGGGGAAAGCTGGCTGGCTGCCGGGTCAGCGGTTGAGGACCGTCACCAGCTCGGGACTGTTGAAAATGCTGACCGGCGAAATCACCGTTTCATTCAGCGGCAGGTTGGGGCCGTAGCGCTCGCGTAGTTTGGCCTGCACGGCGGGGTTGCTCAGGTCGAAATCGCGCAGGTGCTGGAGCTGCCCCAGCCGCCGGCCCAGCCCGCGCTCGTATACTTTCCAGATGAGTTCGGAGCAATAAATCCGGTCGTCGGACCAGCCGAAATACAGGTCGTAATTATGCCCCAGCATGGGCTGGCCGGCCGCCTTCAGCCGGGCCAGCGCGGCGGGCGTGAGCACGGCATGCGCATCGCGCAGCCGCTTGGTCACGAAGTGGCCGCCCTGGCCCCGCGCCACCCAATCGGCCAGCGGCGTGCGCTTCACCGGCTGCACGGCTTCGAATACCTGCCAGGCTCCGGCCTCCTGATACACAATGCCGCAGTGGCTGTAGGGCGAATGCGTGGCCAACTGAATGGCCCGGCTCTGGGCCGAGCGGGAGGTGTGGAAAATCAGGTCGCCGTCGCGGAGCTGGGGCGCGATTTGGGCGGTGGCGGCTTCGGCGGCCCGGTGGCTTTGGAAGCGGTGCAGGCGGCGGTGCAGGCGCGGGTAGGCGGCGATGGCAAGGGCGGCCAGGAGCAGGGTGGGGAGGAGGAGCCAGCGCTTCATGAAAATGGGTGTCAACGAATGACTGGTGGAATACGGCCTGTATTAAATTTCTGCTTGATGCTTAATTAAGCCCCAGCGGGGGCGTACCCGGAGGACGGCAGGTCGGTAGTAAAACTGGTAGAGAAGAACAGCAAAGCCCCGGCGGGGCGGCACTCGTTCAACGAATGTCGCCCCGCCGGGGCTTTAAAAACGATACATCAGCGGCTTTCACTACCGACCTGCCGCCCTCCGGGTACGCCCCCGCTGGGGCTTACCCGGTTTCTCCTACGTCAGCATTCCCCCATCTACCTGCAATACCTGCCCGGTGATGTAGGCCGAATCATCCGACGCCAGAAACGCCGTGGCCTTCGCCACGTCCTCGGGCCGGCCGCCGCGCTTGAGCGGGATGGCCTTGCGCCACTCGTCCACCTGCTTGGGGTCGAGGGCATCGGTCATTTCGGTTTCGATGAAGCCGGGGGCCACGGCGTTGCAGCGGATGTTGCGCGAGCCCAGCTCCAGGGCCACCGATTTGGTGAAGCCGATGATGCCGGCCTTGCTGGCCGCGTAGTTGGCCTGCCCGGCGTTGCCCTTGATGCCCACCACGCTGGTCATGTTGATGATGGAGCCGGCTTTGGCGCGCATCATGGGCTTGGTGGCGGCCTTGGTGAGGTTGAACACCGACTTGAGGTTTACGGTGAGCACGTTGTCCCACTGCTGCTCACTCATGCGCATCAGCAGGCCGTCCTGCGTGATGCCGGCGTTGTTGACGAGGATGTCGAGCTTGCCGAAATCGGCCACCACGTCCTCAATCAGCTTTTCGGCCTGGGCGTAGTCGGAGGCGTCGGAGCGGTAGCCTTTCACCTTCGCGCCGTGGGCCGAAAGCTCGGTTTCCAGGGCCTGGCCCTTCTCCACCGAAGACAAATACGTGAAGGCGACATCGGCGCCGAGCTGGGCAAAATGCGCCGCGATGGCGCGGCCAATTCCTTTGGAAGCGCCCGTCACGAGGGCCACTTTTCCGGTGAGTGTGTTGGTCATGGGGCGAAGGTAAGTAGCGCGGACTTTCAGTCCGCGCCCGCGCTGTTCTGACTCGCGGACTAAAAGTCCGCGCTACATCGGGCTAACTTCGCCCCAGATTATGCCCCACCACGACATCTGCATTCTGGGCGCGGGCCCCGGCGGGGCCGCCGCCGCCCTGCACCTCGCCAACGCCGGCCAGCCCTGCCTGCTGCTGGACCGCGCCGCCTTCCCGCGCGACAAAACCTGCGGCGACGCCCTCAGCGGCAAGGTCATCAACGAGTTGAAGCGCATCGCGCCCGGCCTGCACGCCAAGCTGGCCGCCTCGCCCATCCAGATTCCCAGCTGGGGCATCGACTTCATCGCGCCCAACGGCCGCAAGCTCGGCATCCCCTTCAAGCCCCAGTTCGACAAAGCCACCGACCACACCGCCGGCCACGTCGCCAAGCGCATCGACTTCGATAATTTCCTGGTCGAAGAAGTGCGGCAGCGCCCGGAAATCGACTTCCGCGAAAACGTGGACGTGGCCCGCACCGAGCGCACCCCCACCGGCTGGCACCTGTTCGACAAAGCCGGCCAGGAAATCGCCACCTGCCGCCTGCTCCTCGTGGCCAACGGCGCACAATCCGAATTCGCCCGCAAAGTGGCCGGCCACGCCCTGGAGCCCGACCACCACTGTGCCGGCCTGCGCACCTATTACGACGGCGTGAGCGGCCTCAGCCCCGATAATTTCATCGAGCTGCACTTCATCAAGGATTTTCTGCCGGGCTACCTCTGGGTATTCCCACTGCCCAACGGCCAGGCCAACGTGGGCGTGGGCATGCTCTCCAAAGCCGTGGCCGATAAAAAGGTAAACCTGCGCCAGCGCCTCGATGAGATTCTGGCCACGCACCCCACGCTGGCGCCGCGCTTTGCCGGGGCCACGCGGCTGGGCCCGGTCAAAGGCTTCGGCCTGCCGCTGGGCTCGAAGCGGCGGGCGCTGTCGGGGGCAGGTTACTTCCTGCTCGGCGATGCCGGCTCGCTCATCGACCCATTCTCCGGCGAAGGCATTTCGCACGCCATGGTGAGCGGCCGCCACGCCGCCATCTGGGCCGTGGAAGCGGTGAAGAAAGCCGATTTCAGCCCCGATTTCCTGAAAAACTACGACAAAGCCGTCTACAACCGCCTCGGCCAGGAGCTGCGCCTGAGCCGGGTGATGCAGCGCCTGCTCAACTTCCCCAGCCTGTTCAACATCGTGGCCAACCGCGCCGTGAACAACCCCACGCTGGCCGAAACCCTGTCCATGATGTTCATGGATTTGGACCTGCGCGAGCGGCTGCGCAAGCCCAGCTTCTACTTCAAGCTATTTTTCGGCGGGAAGTAGGCGAGGCAACTGTCGTG
>JAQBNT010000112.1 GCA_028288445.1 Hymenobacter sp.
GCTGGCGCTCTACCGCTTCGCTTTCCGCTTCCCGGCCAAGATATTCTTTCAGAACGGCGACGACCGGCAACTGTTCCTGGACAATGGCTTGGTGCGCCCCGAAATCACGGACCTGCTGCCCGGCTCCGGCGTCGACACCGACCGGTTTCGGCCGGCCCCGCAGTTCACGCGCCAAACCCCGTTCGTGTTCCTGATGGTGGCGCGGGTGCTCTATGAAAAGGGCGTGGTCGAATACTTCGAGGCGGCCAAAATCATTCGGCAGGCCGTGCCCGGTACCCGCATCCAGCTGCTGGGCGGGCTCGATGAGGCCGGTGGCGTGGGCGTGCCCCGCGCCACGTTTGAAGAATGGTTGAAGTCCGGCGATATTGAATACCTGGGCCGCTCCGACGATGTGGCCGCCCATCTCCACCGCGCCGACTGCGTGGTGCTGCCCAGCTACCGCGAAGGCACCCCCAAAACCCTGCTCGAAGCGGCGGCCGTGGGCAAGCCCATCGTGACCACCGACGTGCCCGGCTGCCGCGAAACCGTGGTGGACGGCCGCAACGGCTACCTCTGCCAGGTGCGCAGCGGCAAGGACCTGGCCGCCAAAATGCTCCAAGTGCTGCGCCTGCCCGACACCGACCTGCAGGGCATGGGTCAGAACAGCCGCTACCTCGCCGAAACCAAATTCGACGAGCGGCTGGTGCTGGATAAGTACATCGCGGCCGTGGCAGCGGTAGGGCGGCGGAAATAAGCAACTACCCCGGGCCATCATGCTAAGCGCCACGCAGCATGATGGCCCGGGGTAGTTGCTTGCTCCGGCCCGGCTACTGAAGGTTTGGGCGGAGACAGGGCTGGAGGGAAACGGAAGCTTTTTTACAAATCCCTCCCCTCGTCCCAATGGCTATTTCCCGGTGTAGCGGGCGCTTAGGGCGGCAGCGTAAGAGTCCTTCGTGCTGGCGACCGTTATTTTCTCCCCGTCCAGGCTCTGCGTGCGGCCCTGAATGAGGTAGAAAAGGTGCGTGGCTTTGTCCTCCACTGCCACGGTAAACGACATGGGCTTCCCATATAGGCTTTTGGCTTTCATCGTCAATGGGTTACCCGTCGGCACGTTCTCATATTCTCCCATGGAAGTGGAATACCCCTGAAGCCTCTTCATATTAGCCAGGGCTTCTGCTTTAGGAGCCGGTGCTTCAAAATAGAGGTCCACGCCCGGACCCTGGACGGCGGGCACCCCATGCTTGTTTTCCTTTGCTACGGTGCCCTTGGGGACGCGCAACGTCAGGGGAATATTCAGCGAAGAAAGATTCAGGTCCACCAGCTCAGCGGCAGGAGCGGCGGCGGCAGGTTTTGCCGCGGGCTTGGTTTGAGCGGTAGCGTGGAAAGACGTGCCTAGGGTGAAGGCAGTGCTGAAGGCAAGCAGAATGAATTTTTGCATTAGGTAATGTGGATAAAATGAGCCGTAAATGTATATCAGATGAAGGTATTGTACAACGGCTGGCTCACCACGCGGTAGCCGGTTCTGTAAGGCACGTCTCGTGCGGCTAGCCTGTGCGGGTTCATTGCTTTAAGTGGCAGAATAGCCGCGTACCGCAGCCGGCTTTGTTGCCACTTGGGCAATGGACCGACAAAACCGCGTAGCGGTGCCCGGAAAGCCTGGGGTTCTGTCGCCACGGTGCAGCTTTTGGGCGAATTATTGGCGCTTTTGCACACCGGCCACCGCTCCGCAGCTGCTCCGTATGCTGAGTTATGGAGTGCACAACCCGCCCCGAGTACGAGGCGGCAAGATTAGCCTGACTGTTTTTTTGCTGCCCGATTCTTCCCCGTTCACACCAAACCATCCTCGCCAATCTTTTACCTTTGTCCTAATGGAAGTCAAAACGTTCCCCCTCGCCGGCCTGATTGAGTTTATCCCCCGCGTTTTCGCCGATGACCGGGGCGTGTTCTTTGAAACCTTCAGCGAGCGCCTCATGGCCGAGGCCGGAGCCGCCGCCCAATGGGTGCAGGACAACCAGTCGAACTCCAAAAAAGGCGTGCTGCGCGGCTTGCATTTCCAGCTTCCGCCCCACGCCCAGGCCAAGCTGGTGCGCGTAGGCCAGGGCCGCGCCCTCGACGTGGCCGTGGATTTGCGGTCGGCTTCGCCCACCTACGGCCAGCACCAGCTGGTGGAGCTGTCGGCCGAGCGGGGCAATATGCTCTACATTCCGGCCGGCTTCGCCCACGGCTTCATGGCCCTCGAAGACAATACCATCTTCCTCTACAAGTGCTCCGACTACTACGCCCCCGCCACCGAAGGCGGCCTGCGCTGGGACGACGCCGACCTGGCCATCAACTGGGGCACCGAAGTGCACCCGCTCGTATCGGGTAAGGACAATGAGCTGCCCGGCTTCAAGGATTTCGTGAGCCCGTTCTAACGCAGGGCATCTGTCATTGCGAGTGGAGCGCAGCGCAACGCGGCAACCCGTCCCGTCAATATCAGACACTCTCCTTTTACCAAAAAGCCCCGATACCTCACAGTATTGGGTCTTTCCATTGTTGAAAAAGGCTTCGTCACATCTCAGGGCTCATCACATTGTACAGAAAGGATTGCCGCGTTGCGCTGCGCTCCACCCGCAATGACAAACGCGGCTACAGCAGTTCCACCAGCGTTTCCAGGGCCATGCCGCGGCAGCCTTTCACCAGCACCTGCCGGTTGCGCAAGGGGTGGGCGCTGAGCCATTCAGCGGCCTCCGCTTTGGTGGTGAAGTGCTGTGCGGTGGGGGCCAGCGCCGCAGCCCGCGCCATTTCCGGGCCGATGAGCAGCACCTGCGGCAGCTGGAGCTCTGCCAACAGCTGGCCGAGGGCGGCGTGTTCGGCGGGGCTGTCGTCGCCCAGCTCAAACATGTCGCCGAGCAGCAGCAGCTTGGTTTGGCCGGCCGCCACCGGCCGCGCCGCGAAGCTGCGCAGGGCCGCGCCCATGCTGCTGGGGTTGGCGTTGTAGGCGTCCAGCACCAGCTCGTTGCCGGCGGGGGTGCGCACCAACTGCGAGCGGTTGTTCTGTGGGTTGTAGCGGGCCAGGGCAGCCGCGATTTTATCGGTCGAAATCCCGAAATGCTGGCCCACGGCGGCGGCGGCGGCCAGGTTCGGGAAGTTGTAGTCGCCGGTGAGCTGGGCCACCACTTCGGTATTGTCGCCGAGGCGCAGGGCCACGGCCGGCGCGGCCGAAAGCAGCGTGGCGGGGTAGTCATCCATCACGCGGGGGTAGGTGAGGATGGTGGGCACCTGCGCGGCCAGCGACGGCAGACGCGCATCCAGCGTGTTCACGAAGGCCGTGCCGCCGCTACGGGTGAGGTAGTCGAACAGCTCGCCCTTGCCCAGGGCCACGCCCTCGGCCCCGCCAAAGCCCTCGAGGTGGGCCTTGCCGATGTTGGTGATGAGGCCGTGGGTGGGCTCGGCCCATTCGCAGTAGGCCGCGATTTCGCCCCGGTGGTTGGCCCCCATCTCAATCACGGCAAAGTCGTGCTCGCCGGTGCGCAGGCGCAGCAGCGTGAGCGGCACCCCGATGTGGTTATTCAGGTTGCCAATGGTGGCCAGTACCTTGAATTTCTGCGCCAGAACGGCCGTGAGCAGCTCCTTGGTGGTGGTTTTGCCGTTGGAGCCCGTGATGGCCAGCACCGGGATGCGAAACTGCCGCCGGTGGTGCCGCGCCAGCTGCTGTAGGGCCCCCAGTGGGTCGGGTGCGTAGGTGTAGTGAATGGGGTCCGAAGCGGCCAGCAGCACGTCGTCGACCACGGCGTGGCTGGCCCCGGCAGCCAGTGCCAGCGGCGCGAAGTCGGCTCCGCGAAAGCTGGGGCCGTTGAGGGCGAAGAACAGGGTGCCGGGCTGGGGCTGGCGCGAATCGGTGCTGACGAGGCCGCCGGCGGCCAAATAACGGGAATAGAGCAACATGCTGCGGAACTGGAAAAGCAAACCGGGTGTAACTTGCTGCAAAGGTGGGCGTGATTTTTGTACCGCGCCCCGCGAATCCTTTTTCACCTTTAGCTGCTTCCTTTCTGATGAATCGTTTTTACGCGTTGGTGCTGGCTTCGCTGGCTTTTTCCGGGGTGGCCCGGGCCCAGTCGGGCAGTGCCGCCTTTGGGTTTGAGAGCCGGGCCACGGCCAAAGTGGTGCAGGGCACCGATACCCTCCGGAATGCCTGGGCCGGCGGCTTCAACACGCCCCAGTTCAGCACCATCGACCTGAACAACGACGGCCAGCCGGACCTGTTCGCCTTCGACCACGAAAGCAGCCGCTGCTACACCTTCCTGAGCGTGGCCGTGCCCACCGCTCCCAACGGCCGCCGCTGGCAGTACGCCCCGCAGTACGAAAGCCTGTTTCCCAGCGACCTGCGCGGCTGGGCGCTGCTGCGCGACTACGACTGCGACGGCCGCCCCGACTTGTTCACCTACATCAACGGCGGCGAAATCCGGGTGTTCCGCAATGCGCTGGTGAACGGCCGGCCCAGCTTTGTCCTGGCCACCAACCGGATTTTCTATACCGGCAACTTCACGGGCTCGGTCAACCTCACCATCGGCGGCTACAACCTGCCGGCTATCCAGGACGTGAACGGCGACGGCAAGCTCGACATCATGACCTATAATTTTACTGATGCCACGCTCATCGAGCAGTACATCAACACCAGTCCGGGCACCTGCGGCAGCGCCCTCACCTTCGCTATGACCACCGACCACTGGGGCGATATGCAGGCCTGCGGTGGCTGCGCTGAGTTCAAACTCAACGGCCAGCAGTGCTTCACGGCCGCCCGGCCCACCCACACCGGCGGCCACAGCCTGCTGCTGGTGGACCTCGACGGCGACGGCGACCAGGACCTGCTCGACGGCCGCGATAACTGCCCCGAGCTGGCGCGCCTGCTCAACCTGGGCACCACGGCCGTGCCCGTTATCACGCAGGCCGGCATCAGCGCCAGCTTCCCGTCGGCGGCCACGCCGGCGCGGGTGCCGGTGTTTCCGGCCGGCTACCAGTTCGATGCCAATTTTGACGGCAAGCTCGATTTGGTGGTGGCCCCCAACATGGTCAACAACGTGTCGGACCTGGTGAGCATGCGCAACAACGTGCAGCTCTTCACCAACTCGACGGCCAGCGGTGCGCCGGTTTACACCAACCAGCCGGCGGGCTTTCTGCAAAACGACATGATTGATGTGAGCGAGGCCGCCGCGCCCACCTTCGGCGACATCGACGGCGACGGCCTGCCCGACATGCTCATCGGCAACCGGGCCGACCGCGTGAGCAACGTGTACCGCGCCAACCTCACCTATTACCACAACGTGGGCACCCGCACCCGGCCGGTGTTCCAGTTCGTGACCAGCGACTACCTGGGCCTGGCCGCCCTGGGCCTGGAAGGCCTCAAGCCCGCGCTCGTGGACCTGAACCGCGACGGGGCCCTCGACCTGGCCTACGCGGTCTGGGACCGGGGCACCAATGTCATCTACTACATTCTGAACACGGCCGCCGCCGGCCGGCCCGTGGCCTTCGACGCGGCCAACGCCGTCAACTTCAAACCCCAGTACGCCACCACCGGCACCGGCCTGATACCCTACGAGAAAGAAGACATGCCCTGCTTCACCGATGTAGACAACGATGGCTACGTCGACCTGCTCATCGGGACCAACGAGCTGCGCGAGCCGGGCATGAGCCTGCGCTATTTCCGCAACCGCGGCCGGGGCCCGCTCGATAGCGCCTTTGTGCTGGTGGATAACGACTACGGCCACATTCGCACCGCCTCGGGGGCGCGGCCCGATAACCTGAGCCCCACCGTGGCCGACTTCGACGGCGACGGCCGCCCCGACCTGGTTACGGCCGATGCCACCGGCTACCTGCGCCTGTTTTCCGACTACCGCAACCAGCCGCCTGCCCTGTTCGCGGAGCGCACCGATTTGCAGTATAACCCCCTCACCACGCTCTACGAGCCCACCCGCCTGGGCCTGAGCGACTACTCGCACTGCGCCTTGGCCGCCGCTGATGTCAACGGCGACGGCGCGCCCGAGCTCTTCGTAGGCACCGAGGCCGGCGGCCTGCTGAGTTACGGCACCCGGAACCGCACCGTCACGGCCACCCGCACCGAGGCCGCCCGCGCCCTGGCCCTGAGCATCTACCCCAATCCCGCCACAGCCACGGCCACCGTCGAAACCGCGCTGCCCACCCGAGTCTCCGTGCTCGACCTCACGGGCCGCACGGTGCAGGCCGCCGACGCGGCCCAGCGCCGCCACACGCTCACCCTCACCGGTCTGGCTGCCGGCGTGTACCTCGTGCGCGCCGAAGGTGCCGATGGGGCCGCCGCCGTGCAGCGCCTGCTGGTGCGGTAGAGCTAGGGGGCGTTGTTGTGTAACGTCTGTCATTGCGAGGCCGCAGGCCGTGGCAATCTGTCCTCTCGATGCGACCAGCCCTGAGATGTAATGAAGCCTTTTTTAGCAGCAGAAAGCCCCGGTACTGCAAAGTGCCGGGGCTTTTTGGTAAAAGGAAGTGTGTGGTTTTGTACGGGACGGATTAGCTACGCTGTCCTTCGGGTGCTTCGGCTGCGCTTCGCAATGACAGGCGTTTACCCCACCAACTCAAACGCATCCCCGTCATTGAGCGCGGTAAACTTGGCGCGGAAATCGTCCAGCTCGGTCCGGCTCAGGGTGTGGGTGAAAATGCCGTCCTGGTCGTGGGCTTCCACCAAATATTCTCCTTTGGCATCAATCAGGGCCGAATCGCCGGAGTAGGCGTGGCCTTTTTCGTCCTCGCCGATGCGGTTTACACCGAGGGCGCAGGCCACGTTCTCGATGGCGCGGGCGCGGAGCAGGGTCATCCAGGCGGGGCGGCGCACGGCGGGCCAGTTGGCTACGTAGAGCAGCAGGTCGTAGGGCGCGGCGGGCTGGTTGCGGCTCCAGACAGGGAAGCGCAAATCGTAGCACACCAGCGGGCAGATGCGCCAGCCGCGCCAGTCCTCCACCAGGCGCTCCTGGCCAGGGGTGTAGGTGTGCTGTTCGCCGGCCAGCGTGAAGAGGTGGCGCTTGTCGTAGCAGCGCAGGCTACCGTCGGGGCGCACCCAGAGCAGGCGGTTGTAGAAGTGGCCGTCTTCCTCGATGATGACGCTGCCAGTGACCACAGCATCATGGTCGGCGGCGCGGCGGCGCATCCAGGCCACGGTTTCGCCCTGCATGGTTTCGGCCTGGGCGGCGGCCTCCATGCTGAAGCCGGTGGTGAACATCTCGGGCAGCACGATGATGTCGGCCGGGATGGTTTGCTGGGCGAGGTACTGGTCGAAGGCGGCGCGGTTGGCGGTGGCATCGTGCCAGTGCAGCGCGGTCTGGATGAAGGAAACGGTGAGGTCGGCCATGAGGAAGAATGGGTTTGCGGCCCGTAAGCTACGGCACGGCGCAGCCTCAATAGCGGGAAGGCAGGAATAAAAAACCGTCATGCTGAGCGGAGTCGAAGCATCTCTACCGCGCAACTAATCCTTCCGATTGGGATTACTACTGCGGTAAAGATGCTTCGACTGCGCTCAACATGGCGTTCCTTTTGGTTCTCGCCCGGCTCTGCTGCCGCTCATAGCGTAATCATGCCTCCGTCGGCGATGAGCTCGGCCCCGAGCACGAAGGAGGAATCATCGGAGGCGAAGAACAGGGCAGTTTTGGCAATTTCCTCGGCCAGGCCGTAGCGGCCGATGGGAATGTGGGCGATGATGCCCGCGTCCATTTCGGCCAGCTGCGCCGGGCTGATGCCCAGCTTGGCGGCCGTGTGCAGGGGCGTGTGCACCGGGCCGGGACTAATGGCATTGACGCGAATGCGGCGGGGCAGCAGCTCGGCCGACAGGTTTTTGGCCAGCGACAGCAGGGCGGCTTTGCTGGCCGCGTACACGGTAGCGCCCGGCTGGCCGATGTGGGCATTCACGGAGGCGTTGAGGATGATGCTGCCGCCGTCGCGGAGCAGCGGCAGCAGGGCCTGGAGCGTGAAGTAGGCCCCCTTGAAATTGGTGTTCATGGTGTCGTCGAACAGCTCCTCACTCATTTCGGCCAAGGGCGCAAACCGGGCCAGCCCGGCATTGATGAACAGGATATCGACGCCCTCGACGTGGGCCTGAAGGAGGGCGGGAAGCTGGCGGGTGTCGGCCAGGCTACCGGTGTCGGATACCACGCCGTAGGCATTGGGGCCCATTTCGGCCACGGCCTGGTCGAGGGCAGCCTGGCTGCGGCCGGTGATGACTACGCGGGCACCCTCGGCCAAAAAGGCCTCAGCGGTGGCCCGGCCAATGCCGCTGTTGCCACCCGTGATGACGGCGACTTTGTTCTGAAGACGGTTCATGGGCTGGCGGCTGTGGGTTGATGCTCGGGAGTCGTATCAAATATATACATTCAACTTGTATAATATTCGTGACACTGGCAAGCATGTTAGCCAGTGGCCCTCCGTTACTCTAGCCGCGTCAGGTACTCGGTTTCTTCGGCTACATCGGCCAGGGCGAGGCGTGATTCGCGGATGAGCAGCACGCTGGCGACGAGCAGCAGCCCGGCCCCCAGCACGCTGAGCACGGCCACCACCCAGGTGGCGGCGCTGTGCGTGAGCTCGAATATGCCAATGCTGAGGATGCTGGCAATGAACACGCCCAGCGTGAGATGCAGCACCGTCATGGCCTGCTGGAGCATCCGCGCCCGCCGAATGGCAAACGACAATTGCAGCCGGAGGTGGGTGCGCTCGGCCGGCTCCGGGGCGGGCTGGTGGCGCTGGTGGTGATGGAGCAGCCGGGCCACTTCGCGCTGGCGTTCCACGCTACGGCTCAGGCGCTGCGAGGTGGTGAGGATAAGCGAGGCGCAGGCCGACACCAGCACCGCCGGCGCAAACATATCGGTGAGGATGCTGAGCGTACCGGCGGGGAGAGGCATTTTTTAATGGTTTAGTGGGCGGCTGTCATTCACCATTACACAATAGCCTTCTCCTCCATGTCCTTCTCCACCAGCGGGGCTTTGGTTTTGCCGATGATGTAGCGCAGGCCCTTGTCCTGGGTGAAATAATTCCAAGCCCACGAGAAGAATACGGCCACGCGGTTGCGGAAGCTGACCAGCGACATGACGTGAATGAAGCTCCAGGCCAGCCAGGCGATGAAGCCGTCGAGGTGGTATTCGCGGCCGAAAAGCCTGATGTCGGCCACGGCATGGTTGCGGCCGATGGTGGCCATCGCGCCCTTGTCGTGGTACACGAAATGCTCCATGAGCTGGCCGTTGAGCTGGCGTTTCAGGTTGCGGCCCAGCCAGTCGCCCTGCTGAATGGCGGGCTGCGCCACCATGGGGTGGCCGTCGGGGTACGCCTCGTTTTTCATGGTGGCGATGTCGCCGATGGCGAAGACGTTTTCGTAGCCGTGTACGCGGCTGTAGCCGTCTACCAGGTAGCGGTTGCCCGATACCAGGCAGTCGGCATTGAGGCCGGCGATGGGCGCGCCCGTCACGCCCGCCGCCCAAATCAGCGTGCGCGCAATGAGCTGCTGGCCGTTGTTCAGTGTCACGGTGTAGCCGTCGTAGGATTTCACCCGCGTATCGAGCCACACCTGCACGCCCAGCTTCCGCAGGTATTCCAGGGACTTGGCCGAAGCGTTGGCCGACATGCCTTTCAGCAGCACCGGCCCGCTTTGCACCACATGGATGTCCATTTCCTTGAAGTCGATTTCGCGGTAATCCTTCGGGAAAACATGGGTGCGCAGCTCGCTCAGCGCGCCCGCGATTTCCACGCCTGTGGGGCCGCCGCCCACAATCACGAAATCCAGCATGCTGTTCAACTGCTCGTAATCGCCGAGCTGGAGGGCCTGCTCGAAGTTCGAGAGCACGGTGTTGCGCAGCTCCAGGGCATCTTCCACGCTTTTGATGGCAATGGCGTTTTTGGCCATCTCGGCATCGCCGAAGTAGTTGGTATTCGCGCCGGTGGCCAGCACCAGAAAGTCGTAGCGGATGAGGCCGATGCTGGTTTCCACCACCTGCGCCTCGGGGTCGACGCTGGTGACTTCGGCCAGCCGGAAGTAGAAATTTTCCTGCTGATTCAGGATTTTGCGGAACGGCGACACGATGTCGCCCTCGTCGAGCCCGGCCGTGGCCACCTGGTACAGCAGCGGCTGAAAGGCGTGGTAGTTCTGCTTGTCGATGAGCACCACCTGCACCGGCGCATCGGCCAGGGCCTTGGCCAGCTCCAGCCCGCCGAAGCCGCCGCCCACAATCACCACGCGCGGCTTGCCGAGGTCGTCAATTTTCGTTAACCCTTCCATGCGGTAAAGATGCGGGCCAGACGCTGGCCCACCATTGGGGCTGCTTACCTACTTTGCCGGCCGCAGGTTGCCCGCCTTACTGCGCCGTGCGCCGAAACAGCAGGCGCGGGCCCGGCGCGGTGGCATCGTAGAGCCGCAGCTCGTCGCCGCTGATTTCGTAGCGAGCCGTCAGGGTCAGGTTGTCGAGGTAGCGCGTTTCGAGGTCCTGCACGGGGCAGGTGGCGCGGGTCGCAATCTGGGGCGTGATGCGCAGCTGCTGTCCGCCGCCCGCGAGGCTGTAGCGCCCGCTGAAGTTATTGCACGGCCCCAGGCCCACGGTGCAGGTGCCCAGCTCCACAAATTCGAGGTAGGATTTGCTGGTTTCGGAATAGCTCGAAGCCACTACCGGAAAATTGTCGACCTGCGTCAGCTGCCAGTGGCTTTGCAGCAGGGCCGTGGACTGGGTGGGCAGAGCCGCCTCGTCTTTTTCGCAGCTGGCCAGCGCGAAAGTCATTAGCAAAGCCAGGGGAAAAAGGCGGCGGGTAGTCATCGGAGTAGTAAGCAAGCGTGGGAACACAATAGTAGCAGGAAAACGAATAAGTTGGGCGGTATTGCTGCACAGCGCCGCAGAACCTCGGCGAACCGACTATTTAGCCGGGCGAAATCAGTTGTTATCGAACCCTTTGCGTAAGCAGGGGCGTTGGGTCCGTACCGTCCTCCATCCGTCACCAGTCAATTATTCGCTTATGAACGTGTTACCGCTTTGCTCGTTGTTGATTGGCAGCAGCTTTCTGGGGGCCGCCGTGCCCGCCGCCCGACCCATCGAAACCTCCTCGGTCACCGTTGTGGTGTCGTCGCTGGTATCCACCACGGCCTACGTCCGGCTGTATTTCTACAACACCCGCGAAGGCTTCCTGAAAAGCGGTAAATGGGCGTTTTCCAAATCGGTAAAGCCCATGGGCAAGAGCGAATTTACCCTGCCTATCGACTTGCCCAGGGGCGAGTGGGCCGTGGCCATCACCCAGGACCTGAACAACAACGACAAAGTCGACAAAAACTTCCTCGGCATTCCCACCGAGCCCTACGCTTTTTCCAACAACGTGCACCCCACCATCGCCGCGCCCGGTTTCGACGAATGCAAGTTCACGGTAGATGAGCCCGGCAAGGTGGTGAGCATCGTGCTGAAAGATTGAAGCCGAAGACAGTCATGGTCTTATTGGGAAAGCCACTGCAAATGCAGTGGCTTTTTTTATGATTTTTTTGGTGGTGATATCGGTCTATATAGTATAGAATGGATAATTGAATTGTATTTACTATTTTAAACAAATTCTTGATGCAATTATAAATAAGCTTGTGCTTAAGTTTGAGCCAAATAGGTTTTTTTCAATCTTTTTTTGGCTTTATGATGCGAACTTTACTCAGTCTCCGTTTAGTTTCTTTCATGCAGGTCGCTCGCCGTTGTGGGCACGTTGGGGCAGTGCTGCTGGCAGTGGCCGGCACCGCCGGATGGGCTCAGGCGCAGACGTATAAGGTGGGCAACTCGGATAAAAAAAGCGACTTCAATCTGAAAGCCGGCGAAAGCCTTTCTATTCGCTTCAACGTGAAGTATGAGGGCACGATAACCGTAGAGGGCGATAATGCGACCATTATCAACGATGGGGGGGACATAACCGGGGAGGTGCTGGTGAAAAGCGGCGTACTCGGCACGGTCATAAACAACTTGGGCGATGTCACGTCGCAGCAGGTGACGCTGAACGCACCAACCACCATCAACAACGGCAGCGCCACGGTGAGCAATGCCACCTGGACCGGGTACGTAGCCAACCGGTTCGCCGCCAGCGGCATCGTGATTAATAACTATGCAAACTGGGGCAGCCAGATTAACGGCCTGCCCAGTGGCACCATCAACAACAACGGCACCTGGACGGCTTATTTCACGCCCACCGGCACCACCGTCATCAACAACCGGGGCAACTGGGCGGCCTCCGACCTCAACTACTCCGGCAGCCTGACCGTCAACCACTTCAGCGGCAGCTGGACGGCGAACCTCAACCCCGGTACGGCCCTGGCCATCAACAACAGCGCGACCTGGACGCGGGGCTTCAACTTTCCCGGCACCGGCCCCAATAGCTTCGTCAACAACGCGGGGGCCACGGCGACGCTCGACCGCGCTCTGGGCATGGGCAGTAACACCACCATCACCAACAGCGGGGCCATGACCCTGACGCAGGGCATGGGCGACATCAGCGCCAACTCGGTGCTGACCAACAGCCGCGGGGCCACGTTCCGGGTAACGGGCCAGCTCGTGAACTACGGCACCGTGAGCAATGCCGGCGTGGTTTCGACCACCTCCAACTTTACCAACATGAGCGGCGGGAAGATGACGGGGCCGGCCGCGCCGTATCGGGGCAGTTTCACCACTTCCGGCTATTCCTCCAATGCGGGAGCCTTTGGCGTGGTCGGACGGCTCGATTTCTGCGATTCCGGCAATGCCACGGGGTTTGACGGGCAAACGGGTAGCGTGGGTCCCAACACCACTTTCTGCTCGCTACGTCCGCTGCCCGTCGAGCTCACTTCCTTCACGGCCGAAGCGGCAAACGGCAAAGTGGAGCTGCGCTGGCGCACCGCTTCGGAGCGCAACAGCGCCCAGTTTGTGGTAGAGCGCAGCGCCACCGGCGAAGCTTTTTCCGCCGTGCGTGATGTGGCCGCCCAAGGCAACTCGACCACCGCTACCAACTACGCCACCACCGATGCCGCACCCCTGGCGGGCCTGAGCTACTACCGCCTGCGGCAGACTGATTTGGATGGCAGCACCGAATACTCGCCGGTAGTGACCGTGAGCCGGAAGGCCGGCTACGAATCCTTCAGCTTCTACCCCAACCCCGCCACCGACCGCCTCACCCTCGACCTGACCACCGCCACGGCCGCGCCCTGCGAAATGCGCCTGCTGAGCCCGACGGGCCAGCTGCTGCGGCACGAAACCTTGGCGGGTGGGCAACTCCAGGAGGTTTCGCTGGCCGGTATTCCCGCCGGGCTCTACGTGCTGAAGGTGGGTAGCGCGGTGCGGCGCATCGAGAAACGCTAGGCGCGGCGGCACTCAGTCGCCCCGAAACGGATGCAGCCCGCGACCCAGTCGTTCCACCAGCGTTACGGCGCGGCGGGCGCGGGTGGCGGGCTGCTTGGCTTCGTCCACCAGCCGGGCCATGGCCCGGCGGTGCGCGCCGCTGTAGTTGTTGAAGGCCGTTTCGGCCTCGGGCCAGGCGGCCAGGGCTTCGGCCAGCTCGTCGGGCAGGTCCACATGGTCGGGGTTGGGGTCGGGCGCGATGCTGATTTCCAGCTCATCGCCGAACTTGATGCCTGTGGCTTTGCACACGTCCTTATTCAGCATGAGGTAGCGCCCGCCGCCTTCCAGCGGCAGCAGTCCTAGCCGCAGCGCGTGGCCGTGGATGCTGACGATGACGCGCTTCGCAGCCTTGCCTCCCAAGGCTTCAAGCACCTCAGCCGGCACCACGATGGTTTGGGTGGGCATGAAGCTGGGGCCGCCCGGCTCCAGCACGGCGCGGAAATGAATGGGGAGTGTCATGAAGTGGGTTCGAACGGTGGCAGAGACGCATACTTGCACCTCGTCGTTAAACGGCGCAGACGACGAGACGCAAATATGCGTCTCTACATCGGTTCACGAGTTCCGAACCTGGCCGGTGCCGCGCACCAGCCATTTGTAGCTCGTCAGCTCTTCCAAACCCATCGGCCCACGGGCGTGCAGCTTCTGGGTGCTGATGCCGATTTCGGCCCCCAGCCCGAACTGTCCGCCGTCGGTGAAAGCGGTGGAGGCGTTGGCGTACACGGCCGCCGCATCCACGGCATTGAGGAAGGTGTCGAGGTTGGCGGCATCCGCTGAGATAATGGCTTCGCTGTGCTTGGAGCCAAATTCGGCAATGTGCTCCAATGCTTCATCCAGCGAGGCCACGGTTTTTACGGCCATTTTCAGGGAGAGAAACTCGGTGCCGAAATGCGCCTCTGTGGCGGGGGCCAGTAGCGCCGACGGGTAGTGCCCGGCCAGTGCGGCGTGAGCAGGGGCATCGGCAAATAGCTGGACTTCGGCGGTGGCCAGCGGGGCCAGCAGGGCGGGCAAATCAGCCAGTCGGCTGGCGTGAATCAGCAGGCAGTCCAGCGCGTTGCACACGCTCACGCGGCGGGTTTTGGCGTTGGCAATGATGGCCGCGCCGCTGGTCAGGTCGCCGGTTTCATCGAAGAAGGTATGCACCACGCCGGCCCCGGTTTCGATGACGGGCACCCGCGCGTTTTCCCGCACGTAGTTGATGAGCGCCTGGCTGCCGCGCGGAATCACCACATCGACAAAGCCCACGGCCGTGAGCAGCGCCTCGGTGGCGGCGCGCTCGGGCGGCAGCAGCGTGGCCACAGCGGGCGGCAGGCCGTGGCGGGCCAGCACAGGCGCGGCCACCGCCAGCAGCGCGGCGTTGGAAAACGCGGCGTCGGAACCGCCCTTCAGCAGGCAGGCGTTGCCGGTTTTCAGGCACAGCGCCAGGCTGTCGATGGTGACGTTGGGCCGGGCTTCGTAGATAATTCCGATGATGCCCAGCGGCACGCGCACTTTGCTTAGATGCAAGCCATTGGCCAGGGTTTTCTGGCTTATGGTTTCGCCCACCGGCGAGGGCAGAGCGGCCACGGTGCGCAGGTCGGCGGCGATGCCGGCCAGGCGCTCCGGCGTGAGGCGGAGGCGGTCATGGCGCGGGTCGGTTTCGGGCATGCGGGCCAGGTCGCGGGCGTTTTCGGCCAGCAGGAAATGGGTTTCGGCCACCAGCGCATCGGCCAGGTCGCGCAGCAGCGCATCGGTAGCGGCAGGGGCAAAGGCGGCCAACTCGCGGCTGGCCTGCCGGGTGGCTTGAAAAAGGGGCGTGAGGTCCACGTTAGCAGGTTTTTTTGGTGTAGAGACGCATAGTTGCGTCTAGTCGCCCGCATCGTTGTAGGGGAGATGTTCAACGACGAAACGCAAATATGCGTCTCTACACCGTCAGGCGCTTCTACCCAAGGTCCGGGTTCAGAAACAGGTAATCGTAGTGCACCAGCGGGCGCTGGTGCTGGTGCCCCAGCCGCTCCAGGGCCTTATCGAGGCCGTATTCGGCAATGCCGAGGCCCAGCGAGAGGCCGGCTTCGTCGGCAATCTGCACAATATCGCCTTTTTGAAATTCCCCATCAATGGCGAGAATGCCCACCGGCAGCAGGCTCACGGCCTTGCCGGGCGCGCTGAGGGCGGCGCGGGCTCCGGCATTCACGCGCACGGTGGCCTTCACGGCGCTGTGCGCGTGGGCCAGCCATTTCTTCTTGCCCGAGGCCGTTTTGCTGGGCCGAAACCAGGTGCTCAGGGCCGTGCCGGCCAGCACGCCGGGCAGAATATCCGCCGTTTTGCCGTTGGCGATGTGCACACTGATGCCCAGCTTGGCCACCTTGTGCGCCATGTGGCACTTGGTGAGCATGCCGCCGCGCCCAAACTGCGAGCGCTGCGCCGTAATGAACTGCTCGAAACCGGTATCGGCCGGTGCGATTTCCCGAATCAGCGCCGAGCCGGGCAGGCGCGGGTCGCCGGTAAAAATGCCGTCCACGTTGCTGAGAATGATGAGGGCATCGGCATCGAGCTGGGCCGCAATGAGGCTGGCCAGTTCGTCGTTATCCGTAAACATCAGCTCCGTGACGGAGATTACGTCGTTTTCATTCACAATGGGAATGACGTCCTGCTGAAGCAGTTCCTGAAAGCAGTTTTTCATGTTCAGGTAGTGCTGGCGGTCGCGGAAATCCTCCTTCGTCACCAGCACCTGAGCGCAGAGCAGGCCGTGCTTGGCCAGCAGCTCGGCGTAGGTGCTCAGCAGCTTCACCTGGCCCACGGCGGCCAGGAGCTGGCGGCTGCGCACGGCGTCGGCCTGGGCGGGCACGGTGATGAGGCTGCGCCCCGCCGCCACCGCGCCCGACGATACCACGATGACTTCGAGGCCTTGGGCTTTGAGCTGCACAATCTGGTCCACGAGGTGGGCCATGCGGGCGAGGTCGGGCAGGCCATTGTCCTGGGTGAGGACGTTGGAACCGATTTTGACGACGAGGCGGCGATAGGGGAGGAGCATGAGCGGGCAGGCGCAAAAAAGGCGCGGCCAAAGCTAGCCGCGCCCGTTGGGATTTCAGTAATCGGCTGTCATCCTGAGTGCAGCGAAGGACCTTATCACGGCACAAGAGTTTGCAGTAAATACAAGCGATGCAATCGTGATAAGGTCCTTCGCTGCACTCAGGATGACAGCCGTGCTTTACACTGCGGCCACCGCCAGCTCCCGCAGCTGCTTGTTGATGTAATCCACTTCCTCAAACGTGAGCTGGAAATCCATGGCGCGGGCGTTCTGCACGGCCTGCTCGGGGTTGCGCGCGCCCACCAGGGCCACCGATATGCCCGGCTGCGCCAGCGTCCAGCGCAGCACGAGCTGGCTGAGGGTGGCGTTTTTGGTTTCGGCCAGCGGGCGGATTTTGTTGAGCACGGTGTTCACGCGCTTCACGTTTTCGGGCGTGAAAAAGCGGTTGCCGTTGCGCAGGTCGCCCTCGCCGAACTCCTGGCCGGGCTTCATCTTGCCAGTCAGCAGGCCCAGCTGCAAGGGGCTGTAGACCAGAATGGCCTTGTTGTTTTCGAGGCAGTAGGGCACCACATCGGCTTCAATATCGCGGCGCAGCATGCTGTAGGGTACTTGGTTGGACGCCAGCTTCAGCGTTTTTTCGGCTTCCTGCATCTGGGGCACCGAGTAGTTGCTCACGCCGGCGGCCCGCACTTTGCCCTGCTCCATGAGCCGGCTCACGGCCTCCATCGTCTCGTCAATCGGGGTGGTCACGTCGGGCCAGTGCTGCTGGTAGAGGTCGATGTAGTCGGTGCCGAGGCGGCGCAGGCTGTCCTCGCATTCCTTGATGATGCTGGCGCGGCCGGCGTACTTGTACACGTCGAGGTCGTGGCCGCTGTTGTCCTTGGTTTTCATGGCGAAATCGCCCTGGGCCAAATCCCAGCGCATGCCGAACTTGGTAAGGATTTGCACCTTGTCGCGGGGCAGGGATTTGATGGCTTCGCCCACGATTTCCTCGCTGAAACCCATGCCGTACACCGGGGCGGTGTCGATGCTGGTCACGCCCAGCTCGTAGCTGGCGTGGATGGCGCCCACGGCGTCGTTCTGCTCGGTGCCGCCCCACATCCAGCCGCCGGCCGCCCAGCTGCCAAAGGTGATGCGCGAAACGGAAACGTCGGAGGAGCCTAGTTTTTGATATTCCATGAGGATGATTGGGGGCTGGTTGAAGGGGAAAGTGGCCGCGTTGGGGCCGGGGTTGTTAACCGGGCTTTGGGGGCGAAGGTTGTGGATAGGGTTGGTTTGAACGGCATTTAGCCGGCTGGCATGTGTCGCAGACGCGCGCCAGCCAGAAATAAAAACAATAAAAGGTGTGAAGTATTTTCTGGTTTTGAAATAATAATTCACATATCTCGCCACCGTTTTGTGAATTATTATCTCAAGACCAAAAAATAATTCACAAAACTGCGGCGCGGCCTGGGCTGCGTTCGGGTCGGTGCCTCGGCTTGCTTCCCGTTCGAAACTTTTCACCCCGTCAGTTTCTTCTAGCCACTTCCGTAGCCTTTAAACTCCCAACGATATGAAAGTTGAAATCTGGTCCGATGTGGTATGCCCGTTCTGCTACATTGGCAAGCGCAAGTTTGAAAATGCGCTGAAAGACTTCGCGCACCGCGACGAAGTGGAAGTGGTGTGGCACAGCTTCCAGCTCACGCCCGACTTCGAGCCCATTCCTGGCGAGAGCATCCACGCGTCATTGGCCAAGAAAAAGGGCGTTTCGGTGGAGGAGGGCCGCAAAATGAACGACTACATGACCACCGCCGCCAAAGAAGTCGGCCTCAACTACCAGTTCGATAAAGCCATTCCGGCCAATACCTTTCTGGCGCATCAGCTTATTCATCTCGGGGCGCACCACGGCCGGCAGGATGCCACCAAGGAGCGCCTCATGGCCGCCTATTACCTCGAAGGCCAGAACATCGGCGACCTCGACACGCTCATCAAGCTCGGCACCGAAGTCGGCCTCGATGCTGCGGAAAGCCGCGCCGCCCTCACCGCCGGCACCTACGCCGAAGCCGTGCGCCTCGACGAGTACCACGCCCAGCAAATTGGCGTGCGCGGGGTGCCCTTCTTCGTGTTTGAGGACAAATATGCGGTGTCGGGCGCGCAGCCCAGCGAGTTATTTGCCGAGGTGCTGGAAAAGGTGTACGACGAGTTCAAACCCGCCAAACCGGCCCTGGTTTCACTGGCCGACGGCGATGCCTGTGGGCCGGAAGGCTGCGCGGTGTAGGCGAGTATGGAAGAAGCCGAAAGAAAAGAACGGTCATGCTGAGCAGAGTCGAAGCATCTTTACCGCAATACTATTCCTTACGATTGGGATTAGTTGCGTGGTAGAGATGCTTCGACTCCGCTCAGCATGACCGTTCTACTTAGTGGACTGACCCCCCCTCGTCTGCTCCCGGCGTGCCACTGCGCAGCTGCGCCTGCAACGCCTCGGCCTGTTGCCGGGCCAGCACTTTATCGGTCACATCAACGATGAAGGCCAGAATGCCCACCGTCGCGCCCTGTTCGCTGAGTAGCGGCTGATAAACGAAATCGACGTAGCGGGTTTCGGGGCGGCCCGTGGCGGGGTCGTAGAGTTGGGCGGGCATCTCCCGGCCCTGAAACGGTACGCCCGTGGCATATACTTCATCGAGCAAGCCGATGAAGCCCTGGTCCACCACTTCTGGCAGCACCTCGGCCACCGTGAGGCCAAGCTGGGTTCTATTGCCGGACAGCTCCTGGTAGTGCTCATTGAAGAACGAAAAGCGGTGCTCGGGCCCGGTGAGCGTGGCAATGCTGGCCGGCACCTGCCCCAGAATCTGGCTCAGCAGGTGCTGCTGCTGGGCGAGCGCGGTGCGGTGCTGCTCGGCATCGGCCAGGGCGGTTTCGAGCTGTTTGGTGCGCTCGGCCACGCGGGCTTCGAGCAGCTGCTGCACTTGCAGCACTTCTTCCTGGTTGGCGAGCAGCTCGGCGTTGCTTTCGTGCAGGGCGCGGTTCACGGCCGCGAGCTGGTCGTTGAGGTCCTGGATTTGCTGGCGGGCCTGCACCTGCTCGCTCACCTCGGTGGCCACCACCATGGCCCCCGTGATGGTGCCGTCGTCTTCGCGCAGCGGCAGGTACACGAAATTCCAATGCACGGTTTCGGGCTGGCCGTTGCGCACGATGGTGGAAAGCATTTCCTTGGCTACGTGGGGCACGCCGGTGGCCATCACCTCGTTCAGCAGGTCATCGAAGCCCTGCCCGGTAATCTCGGGCAGCAGCTCAAACAGGGGCGTGCCGATGGCCTGCGCCGGCGTGCGGTCCCAGAGCTCCAGCACCCTGGGGTTGGCCAGCTCGATGATGAACTGGGGGCCACGGTAGGTGGCAATGGCCACCGGGGCCTGCTCAAAAATGCGGGCCAGCTCGCCACGCTGCCACTCGGCGGCCTCGTGGGCGGCCTGCTCGCGCACTTGCGCGTCGTGCAGCTGCCGGGCATCGCGGGTTTGGGCCGTGATGTCGACCACGGTGTGGAGAAGGTGCGTTACGCGGCCCTGCTCGCCGAGCACCGGCGCGTTGCGGGACTGCCAGTAGCGCTCAATGAACTGGCCGGGCTGCGCCGGGTCGGGCGTGTCGTAGGGCTGCACGGGCAGCTCGTGCGGCTGGCCGGTGGCCAGCACCTGCTCCATCGAGGCGCGCACATCGCGCACGCTGTGGGCTTCCGGGGTATCGGGGTTGTCGGGAAATACGTCGAATACGTAGCGCCCAATCAAATCGGGGCGCTTCGTGCCGGTTGCGGTCAGGTACGTGTCGCTGGCTGCCTCAATCAGCAGTTCGGGCGAAAGCAGCAGGCTGGCACTGGGCAGGGCACTAAAAACAGATAACAGGTCCGAAGCAAGGGCGGGCATAGCTCAGAGGTAAGGCGGCGATGATGGAGTGCGAAATACGCAGATTTTAACAACTTGGCTATGCCGGCCGCACCATGGGAATGTGCGGAATGCCGTCCTCCACGTACATCGGCCCCGATTGCTCGTAGCCAAACGCATTATAAAACCGCTCCAGGTGCTGCTGCGCCCCAATTTTATTGGCCTGTGGCCCAAACAGGGCATCGGAGAAGGCCAGGGCCTGCCGCATCAGCTCGCGGCCCAGGCCGTACTGCCGGAAGGGCTGCGCCACAATCACGCGGCCGATGCTGGCCAGCTCGCCGCTCTGGCCCGCGTCGAAGAGCCGGGCGTAGGCGGCCAGCTCGCCGGCCTCGGTGTAGCCCAGCAGGTGGTGAGCATCCATGTCCAGCCGGTCGATGTCCTGAAAAGCACAGTTTTGCTCCACCACAAATACCTCGGAGCGCAGGCGCAGCAGGTCATACAGAATCAGGCTTGGAAGGGCTGCGAAGGGAAGGCAGTGCCAGCGAATGGTCATAAGCGGGTTCTATTTGGGCATTTTCTCAACGTCTTTCAACGTCAGCACGCGGTACTGAATGCCCAAATTAGCGGCATTCTGCTCCACGGTGGTCGGGAAGCCGGCCTTTTTCCGGCGCTCATTCACCTGGTCAGGCTCTTTGATGGGCCACACAAAGGGCGGCTGGGCCTCGCGCCGGCCGGTTTGCGGGTTCAGCACGCTGTAGCCGAAAGCCTGGGTGCCGTAAACCTGCGCCTTGCCGGCGCGCATGAGCTGGCGGTCCAGCATCTGGGCGTAGAGGTAAAACGGCAATTCGCCCTTGGCAGCGGCCTTTTTGATGAGCGGCAGGTACTGGTCGATGTCGTCGGAATGCTGGATGACGTACCACGCGGCCTCGTTCGTGGGCTCGCCCACCAGCGTTTTGCCGGGGTAGCCGTACTGCTTCAGAATCTGTTTCACGCGCAGCAGATTGGTCGAATCCGTCCGCAGCATCTGGCGCGGGATATAGGTGGGCAGGCTTTCGCGCGTCACGCCCAGCGCCCGCGCCAGCGAGTCGGGCCGGGGCCGCCGGCGCGGGGCAAAGAGCAGGCTGCGCCACTGCTGGTCCACGGCGTAGATGCTGTCCAGCTCGTGCTTCAGGCGCGGGTTCGGCGGGGTGGTTTGGGCGGCGGCCAGCGGCGGCAGCAGCAGGAGAAGCAGGCCGAAGAGTAGCGGTTTCATGGAAGCCAGGTTAACTCAGCCCGGGAATTGGCTGAGTGAGTCGATAACAGCAGTTGGTAAGAAAAAACCGTGGCCGGCAATTTTTCTTACCAAACTTGGTAGGAAAAATTGCCGGCCACGGTTTTTTCTTACCAAGTTTCATCTCCACCTACGCCGTCACGGCTTCCTCACTGCCCAGCTCGCTCAGCACGCGCTTGGCCTGTTGAATGGACCGTACCTCCTCAAACGTCACAATGAGCTGCGCCTTGTGTTCCTTCAGCTTGGCGGTGCGCGGGTGCGTCTGCACGTAGTTGAGGATGGTGCCGAACTGCTCGCCCTGGAAGTAGGCCTTGTGGTCGTCGTCGGCGGGCAGGTAGCCCTTCAGCGTGTCGCGCTTGAGCGTGATTTTGGCGAAGCCCACCTTGCAGGCCTGCCAGCGCAGCCGCACGATGTCGGCCAGCTGCTCCACCTCGGGCGGCATCGGCCCAAACCGGTCCACCATACTGGCCAGCAGCTTGCGCAGCTCCTCCGGCTTCTGGGCCCGGTCGAGCTTGGCGTAGAGCTGCAAGCGCTCCGACACGTTGCTCACGTACTTTTCGGGGATGAGCACCTGCTGGTCCGTCTCCACGTTGCACTCCTGCGCCCGGCCCGCGCCGGCCGCCAGCTGTAGCCGCTGCTGGCTGTTGGCATCGCCCAGAAACAGGTCGCGGAATTCGGTTTCCTTCAGCTCCGTCACCGCCTCGTCCAGAATCTGGTGGTAGGTTTCGTAGCCTAGGTCGTTGATGAAGCCCGACTGCTCGCCGCCCAGCAAGTTGCCCGCGCCGCGAATATCCAGGTCGCGCATGGCCACGTTGAAGCCCGCGCCCAGGTCCGAAAACTCCTCCAGCGTACTCAGGCGCTTACGCGCATCGGCCGGCAGCTGCGCCACCGGCGGCGTCAGCAGGTAGCAGTAGGCCTTGCGGTTGGAGCGGCCCACGCGGCCCCTCATCTGGTGCAGGTCCGAGAGGCCGGCCAAGTGGGCGCGGTTGATGATGATGGTGTTGGCGTTGGGAATATCAAGGCCCGATTCGATGATGTTGGTGCTCACCAGCACGTCGTATTCGCCCTCCACGAATTTCATCATGCGCTTTTCCAGCATCTCGCCGTCCATCTGCCCGTGGGCGAAGGTGATTTTGGCATCCGGCACCAGCCGCAAAATCGTGCCGGCCATTTCCTCGATGTCCTTCACGCGGTTGTGCACGAAAAACACCTGCCCGCCGCGCTTCAGCTCCCGCGCCACCGCGTCCCGAATCAGGATTTCATCATACACGTGCAGCTCCGTGTTCACCGGCTGGCGGTTGGGCGGCGGCGTGGCAATCACGCTCAAATCGCGCGCGCCCATCAGCGAGAAGTGCAGCGTGCGCGGAATCGGCGTGGCCGAGAGCGTGAGCGTGTCCACGTTCACCTTCAATTCCTTCAGCTTATCCTTGGTCTTGACGCCGAATTTCTGCTCTTCGTCAATAATCAGAATGCCCAAATCCTTAAACTTGATATCCTTGTTGGTAAGCCGGTGCGTGCCAATCAGAATATCGGTTTTGCCCTCCGCCACGCGCCCCAGCGTCTCCTTTATCTGCTTGGTCGATTTGAAGCGGTTGATGTATTCCACCGTCACCGGCAGCGTGGCCAGCCGGTCGCGGAAGGTCTTGTAGTGCTGCATCGCCAGGATAGTAGTAGGCACCAGCACGGCGGCCTGCTTGCCATCGGCCACGGCTTTGAAGGCCGCCCGAATGGCAATTTCCGTCTTGCCAAAGCCCACGTCGCCGCAAATCAGCCGGTCCATCGGGTGGGGCTGCTGCATGTCGTTTTTCACGTCCTCGGTGGCTTTGGCCTGGTCGGGCGTGTCTTCGTAAATGAAGCTGGACTCCAACTCCGCCTGCAAAAAGCCATCGACCGAAAATGCGAAGCCCGGCGCCGTCTTCCGCTTGGCATACAGGCGAATCAGGTCGGCCGCAATGTCCTTCACCTTCTTCTTAACCGACTTCTTCTTGTTCTCCCACTCCGGCGAGCCCAGCTTGCTCATTGTAGGCGGCGAACCCTCCGCGCCGCTGTACTTGGCAATCTTGTGCAGCGAGTGAATGCTGACCGTCAGCAAGTCATCGTCCCGATAAACCAGCCGGATAGCCTCCTGAATCTGCCCGTTTATCTCCACCTGCGTCAGGCCCGCAAACCGGGCAATGCCGTAGTCCTGGTGCGTCACGTAGTCGCCCGGTTGCAGCGTCTTCAACTCGCGCAGCGTCAGCGCCTTCTTCTTCGAGAATTTCCGCGCTTCCTGCGCCCGGTAGTAGCGCTCAAACAGCTGGTGGTCGGTGTACACGGCCAGCTCCAGCTGCTCATCAATAAAGCCTTCGCGCAACGCCATCAGCAAATGCTGAAACTGCACGTTGTTATCTAATTCGTCAAATATTGTCCGCAGCCGGTCGGCCTGGCGCACGGTATCGGCGGTAATTATCGTGGTGAAATTGCGGAGTTGATTTTCTTTGATATTCTTCACCATCCGCTCAAATTCCTTGTTGAAACTCGGCTGCGGCTTGGCGGAAAATTGAAATGTATCGGCGTTTTTGAAATGAAACCGCTTGCCGAATTCCACCACCGCGAATTCATCGAGCAATTTCTTAAAGCTTTTACCCGATTCGAATAAATCGCCCGGCTTGCTCACGATTTGCATGCCACCCGCCTCGCTCAGCATCTGCTGAAAATTCGCTTCGGCTTTCTCGAATAATTCGTTCACTACGTCCAGCGTCTGGCGCACGTCTTTGGCCCAGATACAGGCCGTACGGGGCAGAAATTCAAAGAAAGCCTCGCGCGTTTCGGTCAGCATCTTGGTCTGCACATTCGGGATAATGCTGATGCTGGGCCGCGCTTCCACCGACAATTGCGTCTCGGGGTTAAACGTCCGAATACTCTCGATTTCATCGCCGAATAATTCGAGACGGAATGGCAATTCATTCGCGTAGCTGAATACATCTACAATACCGCCGCGCACGGCATATTGCCCCGCCTCGTACACAAAATCCGTTTTCTCGAAATCGTATTCGCCCAGCAATTCGCCCAGGAAATTCACGTCCAGCTTGTCGCCTACCTTCGCGTTGAACGTATTTTTAACCAGGCTCTGGCGGTTAATTACCTTTTCCGTCAGCGCCTCCGGGTAGGTCACGATAAACACGCTGTTGCCCGTGCTGGCCGCCCGCGTCGTGTTGATGCGGTTCAGGGCCTCGGCGCGCATCAGCACGTTGGCATTTTCGGTTTCATCGAACTGGTAGGGCCGCTTGTAGGAACTCGGGAACAGCAGCACCTCCGGTCCCTCGGGCAGCAAGTGTTGCAAGTCGGCCAGGAAATAGGCCGCCTCGTCCTTGTCGTGCATAATAAACACGTGCGGGTGCTGGGCGTGGGCCACGGCCGCCGCCACCACGGCATCCTGGCTGCCCACCAGGCCGCGCAGGTGCAGGCGCAGGCCGTTGGGGTTGGGCTTGGCGGCCTCGCGCAGGCGGGAAGCCAGCACCTGCAGCTCGGGCGAAAGTCGATAGAGGCGAAGAAAGTCAGCTACTTGCACAAGGAAATCAGGCTAGAGGGGCAAATGAACTAGCCCGGCCGGATAAATTTCCGGTCGGGCAGCGGGGTAAATACACGGCAAAGGTGGCGAAGGTTTCCGGGGCTGCCCGTAGCTTCGTTGCTGTTTGAGCTACCTGTCATCCTGAGCGTAGCGAAGGGACTTATCCCCCTTTGGGTGGCAGTAATAAATCCAGTTGGTACTGACGTAAGAAGGTCCTTCGCTGCGCTCAGGATGACAGATAAATTCTCAAGACCAACTTCACAAACCCCATGCGCGGCTCTTCTCATCTGGCCATCGGCCTCATCACCGGCGTGGCCGTGGCCGGACTGGCCCCGGGCATTCCGTTCTCGTTGGCCGGCATTGCCCTAGCCGGTTTCTCCAGCCTCGCCCCCGACCTCGACCACCCCGAAAGCCGCCTCAGCAAGCGCCTTGGTTTCACCCAGAACTACGTGCGCTGGGCCTTCGTGGCCGGGGCGCTGGCACTGGCTGCCTTTGCCTACCTGCAACTGCGGCCCGGCTCCGAACAACGCCTCTACTACACGGCCGCGCTGGCTTTCGGGCTCATTGGCGTGGGCCTGCAGGGCGGCTCCACGCGGCGGCTGGCGCTGCTGTTCACGGGTCTGGGCACGGTGGTGGCCGGCCTCTACACCGAACAGCTCTGGCTGAGCCTGCTGGGCACGTTTGTGGCGCTCGCCCCCTTCACCGCGCACCGCTCCTGGACGCACACCATCTGGGCCACCGCGCTCTGGACCTACATCGGCTACCTCGCCGACCAGCACCTCGGCTGGCGTGGCGTGGCCCTGTACGCCGGCAGCGGCTACGCCTCGCATCTGCTGGCCGATACGCTCACCAAATCGGGCGTGCGGTGGTTTCTGCCCATCTCGGAGTTCTCGTTCAAAGTCCCACTTATCAGCACCGGCTCGGCCCGCGGCAATATGCTGGAAGTCGGCATTTGCGTGGGCTATGCGCTGCTGGTGCTGGTGCTGGTGGTGGGGCACATGGGTTTTTAGCCGGGCCCGGCTCCGCCGCTAGGCGCTACGGCATCAGAAACGCCATCCGCTTGATTGTGGGCGCTGTTGCATAAGTCAGCCCAGACCGTTAGCTTCGCAGCAGATATGCTGGTAAATTAGGGTCGATTTGACATTGATTCGTGTTATTATTCTGCGTTTTCAATCGTTTTCGCCAGCCGGCATTCGCTAAAATCAATTAAGCTACTTTTTAATCCTGTCAGCTGCCGCCTTTTAGCGGGCTGCTTCGCCCGGGGTTTTCCTACTGATATACTGAAAGCTGGAACGGGTGACGAGTAATTTGTCGCACGTGGTTCCGGCATTTCTACTTGATTCACACTCCTAGTCCCACTCAAAACACTTCTCTAACTTTACTTAACGCATCCCATGAACCAGATGAACAGCCCCTTGATTCGGGTTGGTGTCTTTTATGACGGCAACTATTTCTTAAAAATTAGCGACTATTATTATTTCCAGCACGAGCGCAAGGCCCGCATTAGCCTCGAAGGCCTGCACGAGTACATTCGCCACCAGGTAGCTGAAGAAGAAGATGTTGATGTGCGCTTGGCGCAAATCACCGATGCTCACTTTTTCCGGGGCCGCCTCTCGGCCACCGAAGCCCGCGACAAGGACCGCCTGTTCCACGACCGTCTGCTCGACGACATTCTGATGAACCTGGGCGTGCAGACGCACTACATGGCTCTCAAAACCCGCGACGGCCGCCTCCAGGAAAAAGGCATCGACGTGTGGCTGAGCCTCGAAGCCCTCGAACTCGCCCTGCACAAAACCCTCGACGTGGTCGTGCTCATCGCCGGCGATTCTGATTATGTGCCCCTCATCCGCAAGCTCAACACCGTGGGTACCCGCGTGATGCTGCTGAACTGGGACTTCAAATACGAAGATTTCAAGGGCGAAACCCGCGTCACGCGCGCCTCGCAGCAGCTGCTGGAGCAGGTGACCTACCCGGTAGCCATGCACGACGTGATTGACCGCGGCCTCGCCCAGCAGGATGAAGTGGTGGAAGCCATGTTCGTGAGCCAGTCGGAGCCCGCCGCCTTTGCGCCCAGCACCGCTGCCGCGCCCAAGCTGGCCCGCCCCACCGGCCCCACCGCCGCCGGCCCCGTGGGCACGCTCGGCATGAGCACCATCAAAAACCTGAAAAACGGCTTTGGCTTCGTGGTAATGCCGCCGAACAACCTGTTCTTCAGCTACGCCGACCTCACCGAAGGTGATTTCAACGACCTGCGCGAAGGCGACTGGGTAGAGTTCACCGTGGGCCGCAACCACCGCGACGAGGACTGCGCCCGCAACGTGCGCAAAGTGCCCGCCCCGCAAATGACCGACGGCGACGACGAGTACGAGCCCGTAGGCGTGCACGCCACCGCCGAGCTGTAAGCCGATTCAATATCAAGACACAAAAAAGCCTGCCAGAATCATCTGGTAGGCTTTTTGTGTCCTGGCAGGTAATACCTAGCCCATCAGCAGCTGCGCAAAGTCGCGCTTGGAAGCTGGGTAACGGTTGAAAGTGCCCAGGCCGCGCGCCACGGCCACATCGTCATGGCCTGCCTTCACGCGGTAGACCACGCAGCTGCTCACTACCAGCGAGTTGCCGCTGTGGTCGACGATGCCGCGCGCCACCAGCTCATCGTGCAAGTGCACGGCGTGCAGGTAATTCATCTTGAACTCGACGGTGGATACCAGTTCCATTTTGGTGAAGGCAAGGGAGAGGGCCGCCGCGCCCAAGGCGGCGTCCATCAGGCCGGCCAGCACGCCGCCGTGGCAGGTGTTGGGGGATGAGAGGTGCTCGTCGCGGATGCGCATCCGGTATTCGATTTGGCCGGGCGTACTCACCGTCAGCTCCATGCCGTTGGTGCGGCCGTAGTGGTTCATCTGGTTGTAGGCGGCCACCATGGTAGCGAGGTCGGGGAGAGCAGGGACTTTATCGGACATGGGCGAGGGTAGGAATTGCCCCGGCAAATTTGCCGAAAAATCTGCTTCATTTGTTGGAAGCGGCATTTCCAGAGTTGAAAAACCGTGGTTTCACTCCTTTCTTGTGTCCACAATGTCCTTGCAGTCGCTCACATTCGCCGAGTTTTATCCCCGATACCTGCGCGAACACAGCCGGCGGGGTACGCGAGTGCTGCATTTTGTGGGCACCACGCTATTTATTATCTGCCTGGTGATGCTGCTTCGCACCGGCAACTGGAACTGGCTGGCGGCCGGCGTAGTAGCGGCCTATGGCTTTGCTTGGGTCGGCCATTTCTTTATTGAACACAACCGGCCAGCCACCTTTCAGCACCCGTGGTTTTCATTGCTGGGCGATTTTCGGATGTGTTTCGACCTGTGGCGCGGCCGCGAGAAATTCTAGAGTTGTTTCCGCATCAGGAAATGTTGGATTTCATCAAACAGCAGGTGCGAAGGCTCGACTACCGTGTAGCCCAGCTTTTCATAAAATCCTACGGCCTTTTCGCGCGAGTGCAGCACGATTTCTCGCAGGCCCGCGCCCCGTGCCTGCGCTTCCAGATATGCTACCATGCGCTGCCCCAGGCCCTGACCCGCCGCCTCCGGCGCTACGGCCATGAAGCGGATTTGGCCCTGTTCATTGCCGGTGGGCTGCAACATCCCCACCACCAGGGCTATAGGCTGGCCGGTGGTTTCGGCCAGCAGCAGGGCGTGGATGGTGCCGGGCTCGTCATCGGCCGGCACGCGTTCAGAGCCCAAAGGCTGCTGCCAGGGCTGGCGCAGCACGGCGTAGCGCAGGGCGTAGTAGGCGGCCCACTCGGCGGGCGTGCGGGGCGGCTGGATGGGGAGCATAGCAGAATTCATGAGGGAAGTGTGAAGCGGGGCGCAACCGCAGGCAGTTCGGGCCGTTACCTTTGCGGCCCGGCCGTGGCCGGTTTCTCTTTTCAAAACTACATCCCACCCCGCTATGGCATCTTTCGACATCGTGAGCAAAGTTGACCCGCAAACCCTCGAAAACGCGGTAAATACGGCCCAAAAAGAACTGCAAACCCGCTACGACCTGCGCGGCACCAAGGGCGGCATCGAACTCAACAAAAAGGACAACACCATCCTGCTGTCTTCGGAAAACTCCATGCGCGTAAAGGCGCTGGAAGATATCCTGCTCGGCCGTGTGGTGAAACAGGGCATCGACGGCACCAGCCTCGACTTTACGGCCGAGGAGCAGCCCAGCGGCCAGCTTATCAAAAAGACCATCAAGGTGCGCGCCGGCGTGGACAAGGAGTTCGGCCGCAAAATCATCAAGGCCATTAAGGATGCCAAGGTGAAGGTGGAAGCGCAGATGCAGGACGACCAGGTGCGCGTGTCAGCCAAGAAAATCGACGATTTGCAGGCGGCCATTGCCGTGCTCCGCAAGGCCGATATTGGCCTGCCGCTGCAATTCGTGAACATGAAAAGCTAACGCCTACGGCTTAATGAGGAATGAAGAATGAGGAATTGCTTTTCCTGATTCATCAGCAACAATTCCTCATTCTTCATTCCTCATTCTTCATTCAATAAAGTGTACGATTTTTCGGCTTTTGCCCACCCCGCTACCTGGGTTAGCTTGCTCACCCTCACGTTCATGGAAATCGTGTTGGGGATTGACAACATCATCTTCATTTCCATCGTGGTGAACCGGCTGGCGAAGGAGCAGCAGGCGCGGGGCCGCACCATCGGCCTGCTGCTGGCGCTTGTGTTCCGCATCGGCCTGCTGCTGAGTATTTCCTGGATTGTGAGCCTGCGAAATCCGCTGTTCAACCTGCCCAATTTCCCGTGGCTGGCCGACAAGCCGTTTGGCGTGACCGGGCGCGACCTGATTCTGCTGGCCGGCGGCCTGTTCCTGATGTACAAGAGCACCACCGAGATTCACACCAAGTTGCAGGGCGAAGAAGAGGAGGAAACCATGGGCGGCAAGGGCGCGTCGATGATGAGCATCATTCTGCAAATCGTGGTGATTGACATCGTGTTCAGCTTCGACTCCATCCTCACGGCCGTGGGCCTGGTGGATAACGTGCTGGTGATGATTGCGGCTGTGATTTTCGCCATGGGCATCATGCTGAGCTTCAGTGGCGTGGTGGCCAATTTTGTAAACAACAACCCCACTATCAAGATGCTGGCCCTGTCCTTCCTCATCATGATTGGCTTCATGCTGGTGATGGAAGCCGCCCACAAGGAAATCGAAAAAGGCTACCTCTACTTCGCCATGGCCTTCTCGCTGACGGTGGAAGTGCTGAACCTGCGCCTGCGCAAGAAAACCAAGCCCGTGCATCTGCGCGACTCGCAGTACGACTAGAAAATTTTCACCGCAGAAAGCGCAATAAAAAGGCGCAGAGGTGGCAGAACGTTCTGCCACCTCTGCGCCTTTTTGCTGTATTAGGGGACTACACAACGGCCAGTGCCGCCACTATATCGGCTTGGTCGAGCACGCGGCGCTGGGCCATTTCCAGCAGGCGGCGGTTTAGCTCCGAGC
Source organism: Hymenobacter sp. (assembly GCA_028288445.1). GTDB lineage: Bacteria > Bacteroidota > Bacteroidia > Cytophagales > Hymenobacteraceae > Hymenobacter. The sequence goes on from JAQBNT010000112.1 coordinate 30,503, forward strand.
GGTGCTGGCGGTAAAATGCGTATTCTTCAGCGGTGAAAATACCGGTTACCAGGCCCACCACAGTGTAGCGCAGCTTTGTGTTGCGCCCGAGCAACTCGGTAAGCTGATGGTGCTGGTCGGTGGGGCGCAGGATGATGTGATGGTCGCGCACGAAATCGGCTACTACTGCCAGCAGCAGGTTGTTTTGCAGCTTGAGCACCGGGCGCAGGGTGGCGTGCAGGAAGGTCCCGACGGTGCCGTCCGAGTTGGTCGTTTCGGTGGCGATGACGGGGCGCAGGGCCAGCAGGGCCGCATCGGGGCGGGCAAATTCAGGACTGAGCATGATGGGCGAAAGCAGAGGAACCGGCCGGCGGGCCAATGGTTGTGCGCCGGCTATACCACGCCCAGCTTCACCAGCGCATCCCAGAGCACCACGCCGGCCGCCACGCCCACGTTCAGCGAGTGCTTGGTGCCGAACTGCGGGATTTCCACGGCCACGTCGCACAGGGCCAGCACGGCATCGTCCACACCGAATACTTCGTTGCCCATCACCAGGGCCAGCGGGCGGCCAGGCTCGGGCCGGAACTGCGGCAGCGACACGCTACCAGTGGTTTGCTCCACGGCCGCTACGTGGTAGCCGGCGGCTTTAAGGGCAGCCACAGCCGTGACGGTTTCGGCAGCGTATTCCCAGGCCATCGACTCCTCGCTGCCCAGCGCGGTTTTGGTGATTTCGCGGTGCGGCGGGCGCGGCGTGTAGCCGCAGAGGTAGATTTTTTCGAGTGCAAAGGCGTCAGCTGTGCGAAAGATGGCGCCCACGTTGTGCATGCTGCGCACGTTGTCGAGCACCAAAACCACGGGGCTTTTGGGCGTACTTTTGAAATCATCAACCGAGGCCCGGTTCAGCTCGGCCATTGTGAGTTTTCGCATGGAAATAGCGCGAACTTTGCGGTTCGCTTTGTCGGTTTAAAATAGGGTGGCCGGCTGGTTTGATGTGTTTCGTCAAGCCACGGCGCAACTGCGGAATTTGCCGCCCTTTCCTTGTTCACATCAAAAAGCTGCGTCCTGCAAAGGTCGCGCGCCGTTGCCTTGCCTGCACCCAAAAAAGAATTCGTTATCAAATCCGTCGGCCCCGACCACTTCACCGTGCCCATCCCGGCCGTGACCGAAACGCCGCTGATGAAGCAGTATTATCAGCTCAAGCAGCAGCATCCGGGCGCGGTGCTCTTGTTTCGGGTCGGCGACTTCTATGAAACCTTCGGCGAGGATGCCGTCACGGCCAGCCGCATTCTCGACATCACGCTCACCAAGCGCGGCGCGGGCAGCAGCAGCGAAGTGGCTTTGGCCGGCTTCCCGCATCACTCGCTCGACAACTACCTGCCCAAGCTGGTACGCGCCGGCCAGCGCGTAGCCATCTGTGACCAGCTCGAAAACCCCAAAGAAGCCAAGGGCCTAGTAAAGCGCGGCATCACTGAGCTGGTGACGCCCGGCGTGAGCATGCACGACAACGTGCTCGAACGCCGCTCCAACAACTACCTCGCCGCCATTCACTTCGGCAAAACCGAAGCCGGTATCTCCTTCCTCGATATCAGCACCGGCGAGTTCCTGGCCGCTCAGGGCACGCTGGATTATCTGGGCAAGCTGATGCAGAATTTCAGCCCCGCCGAGGTGCTGTTCTGCAAGAAAAGCCGGGGCGAGTTCGAGTTGCATTTTGGCCCTGATTATTGCACCTATGCACTCGACGACTGGGTTTTCGGTACCGACTACGCCCACGACACCCTCACGCGCCACTTCCGCACCACGTCACTGAAAGGCTTCGGCGTTGATAACCTGAAGGAAGGCGTCATCGCGGCCGGCTGCATCCTGCACTACCTCGCCGAAACCAAGCACACCGACATCCAGCACATCGCCAGCCTCGGCCGACTGGAGGAGGATAAGTACGTGTGGCTCGACCGCTTCACGGTGCGCAACCTGGAGCTGGTGCACGCCCAGCACCCTGGCGGCGTGCCCCTCATTGACGTGCTCGACCAGACCCTGACACCAATGGGGGCGCGCCTGCTGCGCAAGTGGATAGTGCTGCCCCTCAAAGAAGTAAGTCAGATTCAGCGCCGCCTCGACACGGTGGCCGCGCTGGTAGCCGATGAGGAGCTGCTCGGCGACCTCACCCAGCACCTGCGCCAGATAAACGACCTAGAGCGCCTGATTTCCAAAGTGGCCGTGCGCCGCGTGAACCCCCGCGAGCTGCTCCAGTTGGCCCGCGCCCTCGAAGCCGTGGCCCCCATGCGCGAGCGGCTGGCCGCCTCTGGTGTGAAGGCGCTGGTAAAACTGGCCGAGCAGCTCAACCCCTGCGCCAACCTGCGGCAGGAAATATTCGCCAAAATCAAGCCCGACGCGCCCATCCTTACCAACCAGGGCGGTGTGCTGAACATGGGCATCGATGCCGAGCTGGACGAGCTGCGCGCCCTGGCCTTTTCGGGCAAGGATTTCCTGCTGCAGCTCCAGATGCGCGAGCAGCGCAACACCGGCATCTCGTCGCTGAAAGTGGCTTACAACAAGGTGTTTGGCTACTACCTCGAAGTCACCAACGCCCATAAGGACAAGGTGCCGGCCGAATGGATTCGCAAGCAAACGCTGGTGAACGCCGAGCGCTACGTGACCGAGGAGCTGAAAACCTACGAGGAGAAAATCCTCAACGCCGAGGAAAAACTGTTCGTGATTGAGCAGCGCATTTATAATGATTTGGTGCTGGCGGCCCTCGATTTCGTGCCCCAGATTCAACAAAACGCCCGCGCCATTGGCGTAATGGATTGCCTCGCCAGCTTCGCCCTTACGGCGCGGCAGCAGCGCTATGTGCAGCCCGTGGTGAACGACGGCACCCTGCTCGACATTAAAGCCGGCCGCCACCCGGTCATCGAGCGCCAGTTGCCGCCCGGCGAAAGCTATATCCCCAACGACATCTGTCTCGACCAGGACGACCAGCAGATTGTGGTGATAACCGGCCCCAATATGGCCGGTAAGTCCGCGCTGCTGCGCCAGACGGCCCTCATCGTGCTGCTGGCCCAAATCGGCTCCTTCGTGCCCGCCGAGGCCGCCACCATCGGCATCATCGACAAGATTTTCACCCGCGTGGGCGCTTCCGACAACCTGAGCAAGGGCGAAAGTACTTTCATGGTGGAGATGACCGAAACCGCCTCCATCCTCAACAACCTCTCGGACCGCAGCCTCGTGCTGATGGACGAAATCGGGCGCGGCACCAGTACTTACGACGGCATCAGCATCGCCTGGGCCATTGTGGAGCACCTGCACAACAACCCCAAAGCGAAAGCCAAAACCCTTTTCGCTACCCACTACCACGAGCTCAACCAGCTGGCCGACGACTGCCCCCGCGTCCGCAACTACAACGTGGCCGTGAAGGAGGCCGATGGCCGCATTCTGTTCCTGCGCAAGCTCCAGCCCGGCGGCTCCGAACACAGCTTCGGCATCCACGTAGCCCGGCTGGCCGGCATGCCCACTTCGGTGGTACTCCGTGCCAATGAAATCATGCACCACCTCGAAGTGGAGCGCACCAGCGCCGGGGTCGAGGATAACGTTCCCACGGAGTTCGACGACGTATTGGCTGGTATTGAACCCAACGGCCGCACCGGTATTGCCGTGCCGCCGCCCCGCGAGCCTGCCCAGCCCAAACCCCGCGCCACGGCGGCCGTGGCTACCGCTCCCCGAGCCCAGCTCAGCATCTTCGAGCCCAGCGACCCGGCCCTGGAACGCATCCGCGAGTTGCTCCAGCACTTGGATGTGAACACGCTCACACCCATCGAAGCGCTGATGAAGCTAAACGAATTGAAGCTGACATTAGGGAAAAGTTAAATTTTTCGGCCTGAAAATGAAGCAGAAAGGCCTCTGGGATGAATATTTCCACACCTGCTACTTGCTTCCTCAAAAAATCGCCCTACCTTTGTCGCACCATTCAGCACAACGAAAATTGTTCTGAACCTCCTGCGAGAGTAGCTCAGTTGGTAGAGCGCGACCTTGCCAAGGTCGAGGTCGCGAGTTCGAACCTCGTCTCCCGCTCCAAATAAAAAAACGCTGTCTTCGGGCAGCGTTTTTTGTTTAAACAGAGTCCAGATTTTTTAGAGTAGTTTTGGCATTCGCCAAGCCTGCCGGAGTGGTGGAATGGTATACACGAGGGACTTAAAATCCCTTGCCTTCACGGGCTTACGGGTTCGAGTCCCGTCTCCGGTACAAAACATAAGCACATAAAAAAGCCGGCTCACTTCGCAAAGTGGCCGGCTTTTTTATGTGCTAGCTAAGCTATTCGTGTACCACGCGGCGCGTTTCCAGGCTGGCAGCCGTGCGTACTTGCAACACGTACACGCCGGCCCCCACGCTGGTTAGGTCCAGCGGTTGGGTGGTGCCCTGGGGGTTGGGTGTGGTTACCGATTTGTGCGCGATGGTGCGGCCTAGGGCGTCAAACACCGTAAGCTCAACGGGCTGGTGGTATCCGGTGAGGACCACGCTGATGCGGCCATCGGGCGTGGGGTTGGGCACCACGCTCAGGCTGCTACCGGCCAGCGCCCGTTGCGCCGATAGCACGGTTTGGGCCGCGGAGAAGGGCGACAGGCAGCTACCAAGGGTGCTGGCCGCTACCAAGGTTTGTACTGAGTACGCCCCGTTGGCAGTGACCGTGAGGGTGCGGGCCGTGGCTCCGGCGATGGGCAGGCCATCGCGATACCACTGATTGCCCGTGGCATAGCTGCTGGTGAGCACGAGGCCATTGCGGGTAACTACCGGGGCAGCGGTGGCCGGTAGTACCCGCACGAGCACCGACGTGGTGTCGCCGCAATTCGTGCCGAAGCCGGTGATGGGAGAAACGGCCAAGCTGTAGCGGCTGGTGCGCGTGGGGGCCACGCTGATGGTGGCACTGGTGGCCTGGGCCTGGTTCAGGCCATCGCCGCGCACGGTCCACTGGTAGGCGTAGGTCTGGGGGACGGTGGTATTGTTGGAGAGGCGGCGCACCGAGTCCGGGCGCATGGCATTGGCTTGCAGCACTAGCGTGCCGCCGGCGCAGAGGTCGGCCGAGCCGCCACCGGCTACCCCGGCCGTTACCAGCGAGGCCGCGTTGTTGCGCACAATCCGCACGACTACCACGCGGGTTTGCACGCCTTTTACGGGCGCGGCATTGTCTTCAACCCGGAAATTAAGGCGAATGAGCCGGCCCACCATGGCCGGCGAAGGCTGAAAGTACAGGGTGCCGACCGGACTTTCGCTGCCATTGCCGGTAATCGTGAACGAGCCGATGTCGCCCGACGCCAGCAATAGGGGGTTGGTGTTGATATCGGTGGGCAGCGTAACGGTGAGCTGCTGGTGGGCGCTGGGCGTACGCTGGTTGTCGGGGTCGGTGAAATTGAGCGTGACGCGGGAAAAGCTGCACGAAGCAACGTCAATCTGCGTGGAGTCAACGCTATTGAAGGTGCTGGTACCCGAGTTGACGGTGCGCGCCACGGCCACCACCGGCCGGGGCACAGTGTTGGCCCCGCAGTCGATGACGATAATCACGGCCTCGCGGCGCACGCGGCCCACCACGCGGCGCACGCCGTTGATACGGCGGTACTCGGTCACTTCCACCACTACCTGGTACTTGTTGCGGCCATCGCCGGCCACCGTAGCCGGGCTGTACGCGTTCGGCATGAACGTAATGGTGCGGGCGGTCTGATTGAGTTTAAAGCGCGGGCGCCCGGTTAGCTGGGGGCAGCTACCGGTCGTGTCCATCGCTACCGGCAACGGCAGCGTGGGGGTAAAGGTGCTGCTGCCCGATGCCACCGGGCTGTACAGGCAGACCGGATTCGTCGTAATCAGCACGGGGCTGGGCTGGTTGTTATAGGGCGCATAGGTGACATTGGTGCCACAGGCCGCCAAAGGAGCAACCAGCGCATACGCCAGCGAGTCACCATCGGGCTCGACGGAGGAGAAGCCAAGGGAATTGCGCTGGTTCACGCACGAATACTGAATCGGAATGTCCTGCGGGTCGAACTGGGGCGACGTATTGAATACGTTGGTGCCGCGGTTGTCGAGGTAAGCCTCGGCGTACAAATCTGTTGAGCCGGCAATTGCCAAATTGCCGATGTCGGGGCGGCTGCCTTGCGCAGTGCTCAGCGTCCACTGGCCGGGGGGCAGCGTCACGGTAGCTTCGTAGTTGGTAAAGTCGTAAAGTGGGTACAGTGCCGACGGGCTGGCGCAGGTGCCGGGCGTATTTGGCCCCAGCGGGGTAGCGGCGATGGTTGGTCCCTGCTGCACGAGCGGAGCCGATACGGTAGCAGTAGCGTTGCAGCCGCCGTTGCGGCACGCCAGTGTGAAGGCTGAAGCCTGGATACCGGAACAGTCGCGGTAAAGGCGGAATTTCACCCGGTACTGGTTGTTGCCCAGCGAGGTGTAGGTCATGTCGCAGCCCAGCAAGTGGGATGCCCGCGCCGACGGCAGCCCGCCCAGCAAACCGCCCAGAAGCAGCAGAATGAATAGAACAAAGGGTAAACGGTTCTTCATGGGTAAGAATTGAAAAAGTGAAAGGAAAAACGGGATTGAAATCAGGGCAATATACCAACGGATATCAAAGGAATAACAAGTAGTAGCCATTCGTTTTCGGTGCCCGGCACCGAAAACGAATGGCTACTCACATGGGACCGGCAGAAGCTATTCGCGCACAATGCGGCGGGTTTCCAGGCTGACGGCGGTACGCACTTGCAGCACGTAGACGCCCGTGCCCAGCCGCGCCAGGTCCAGAGCCTGCGTGGTGCCCTGCGGGTTGGGGCTGGCTATGGTGGCGTGGCTCACCGTGCGGCCCAAGGCATCAAGCACCGTAAGCTCGATGGGCTGGTGGTAGCCGGTAAGCACCACGCTGAGGCGGCCATCGGAAGTCGGGTTGGGCACCACGCTCAGGCTGCTGCCGGCCAGCGTCCGCTGCGCCGATAGCACGGTTTGCGCCGCCGACATGGGCGTGGTGTAGCTGGTGCCGCCCACCACGACGGTGGCCCGCACCGTGTAGGTGCCGTTGGTAGTCACGACCAGGGTTTGACCCGTGGCACCCACAATCAGCTGGCCGTTGAGGTACCACTGGTTGCCGGTGGGGAAGTTGCTGGTGAGCACGTTGCCAACGCGTGAAATGGTGGGAGCTACCAACGGTGAGAGCACCTGTACCAGCACGGACGTGGTATCGCCGCAGCTGGCCCCGCCGCTGGCGGGCGTCACCGTGAGGAAATACCGGCTGGTGACCGTCGGAGTCACGGTGATGTTGGGCGACGCGGCCTGGGCGGCGTTCAGGCCATCGCCCTGCACGCGCCACTGGTAGGTGTAGGTTTGCGCGGCCGTCATATTCAGCGCAATGCGCCGCACCGAATCGGGCCGCTGGGCCAGTCCCTGTATTGCCAGCGAGCTACCCAGGTACACGAAGGGAGTTGGGCTGCCCCCGGCAGCCACCGCCGTTGCAAAGCTCTTGCGGAGCACTTTGATGACGATAACGCGGTTCTGGCGGCCCTTCACAGGGCAGGCATTGTCCTCAATCCGCGCATTGATGCGGATAATGCTGCCTGCCGTGGTAGGAGCCGGCTGGAAGAAGAAAGTACCCACCGGGTTTTCAGTGCCATTGCCGCTCAGGCTGAAGGTGCCGATGTCGCCGCCGGCCAGCAGCTGCGGGTTAGTGTTGATATCGGTGGGCAGCGTAACGGTGAGCTGCTGGTGGGCGCTGGGTGTGCGCAGGTTATCGGGGTCGGTAAACTGGAGGCGGACCCGCGCGTAGTTGCAGGTATACACCGTGAGCTTGGTGGTGTCGGCAGTATTCACGGCCACGGCGTTGGAACTCGCCGTCGCACTGGTGATGCGGGCCGGGCTAGGCACGGTATTCGCCCCGCAATCCATCACGATAAGCATGGCCTCATGGCGTATCCGGCCCACTACCCGGCGCACGCCGTTCACGCGGCGGTATTCCGTGGCTTCTACTGCCACCTGATATTTGTTGCGGCCGTCGGCTGCCGCCGTGGGGGGGGAATAGTAACCCGGTGAAAACGTGATGGTGCGGGCTTCCTGGTTCAGCCGGAAAATGGGCGTACCCTGCTTGATTGGGCAAGTGCCCGTGGTGTCGAGCCCTACCGGCATGGGTAGCGCTGGCGTATACAGCCCCCCTGCCTGGTAGGCCGGCGTTTCTAGTACGCACAGCGGGTTGGTGGTTATAACAATGTAAGGAATGGTGTAGGATGGCCGCGGCGTATATGTAACGAGCGTGCCGCAGGCCGCCAGTGGCGCGGCCAGCGAGTACACCACCGAGTCGCCATCGGGCTCCATGGCAGAGAAGCCGAACGTGGTGCGCTGGTTCACGCACACATACTGAATCGGAACGTCCTGGCCATCAAACTGCGGCGAGGTATTGGCCACGTTGGTGCCCCGGTTATCCAGGTATGCTTCGGTATACAGGTCCGGTGCGCCCACAATATTGGCTACCGTCGGGCGGGCGGCGTTGCTGGTGCTCATCGTCCACTGCCCGGGAAGCAGCGTCACGGTGGCCTGGTAGGTGGTGAAATTATAGAGCGAATAAATCGACGTGTTGCTGGAGCAACTGCCAACTGTACTGGGGCACAGCGGCAGCGGAATCACCGGGCTGCCCTGCGGCACGAGCGCGGCCGTTACGGTGGCCGTGGCATTGCAGCCGCCATTGCGGCATTCGAGCGTGTAAGTGGGGTTTGGGATACCCGAGCATTCGTTGTACACCCGCAGGCTGACGCGGTACTGGTTGTTGCCCAGGGCGGTGTACATCATATCGGCACCCAGTAGGTGCGAGGCCTGAGCCGGCCCCAGCCCGAGGAGCAGGCTGCCGGTAAACAGGCAAAAGAAGGCCAGGAGTATCTTTTTTTTCATGCTGAATGGAAGGGAAAAAATGGACAAAACAATACCGGGCCCCCTCCGCAGGTGCGGTGGAGCAGGAAAGCGTAAAGACCGGTAATTGGCCCAGTTTAAGGCATTTATGCAATGCGCAATTTTGGTTCCAAAAAATGGAATTAAACCG
>JAQBNT010000150.1 GCA_028288445.1 Hymenobacter sp.
GCATAGAACCAGCAGCTACAGCGAACATAATTAGTCGGCCATGGCGGCTGCCCACGGTGCGCGCCGTGGCCACATCGGCACTTAAATGCACATGATGACGAGACATTTTCTGTAAGCCGTCGCGCAGAATCGCGGCTTGGTGCTGCACGGCCGTACCGTGGTACAGCACTTCGGGTGGCGTGACGGGCGTGTAGCCCAGCTCCACTTCCACCGAGTGGCCCTGACTGGCCCGAATCCGGCTTCGGTCTTCGTTGAACCGAAACCGCTGTTTGGCATTGGTTTCTACAAGATACACCAGTTGCTCAAAGCTCAGTGGCTTCTTATGCGCCTTGAGTTGTGTCAGTAGCGTAGCTACATCAGTCCACCCCTGCTCATCCAGCACGATGCCGATGCGGGCGGGGTTGTGCCGCAAAACCAAGCTGAGCAGTTTGCTGCGACGGATGGCTCCTTCCTTTGATAACATAACCGGGATATTCTAGGGTGTGTGGACATTAGAGCAACCAGACGAAAGTAGCGGCGCAATGGGCGAAGGCCAGAAAAGAGGCGGCTGTTTTTTCGTAGCGGGTGGCCAGGCGGCGGTAGTGCTTGAGCCGATTGAAGAAGCGTTCGACTTTGTTGCGGTCGGCGTAGAGGTTGCGGTCCAGGGCCCGCCGGACAGACCGGCTGCGTTTGCTGGGCACGACAACGGCCGCTCCGGCCTGGGCAATTGCCGCGACCACCGCGTTGGTGTCGTAAGCTTTATCGGCCAGCACGGCCCCGACGGCCAGGCCCGCCAACAGGTCGGCGGCCACGGTGCAATCGGCCTGCTGGCCGGGCGTCAGCACCAGCCGCAACGGGTTGCCCAGCGCGTCTACGAGGACGTGGCGCTTGCTGGTAAAGCCGCCCCGCGAACGGCCGAGGGCTTCGGCCGGGGCGCTGCTTTTTTTTGCCCGGCCGCGTGCTGGTGGGCCCGCACGCTGGTCGAATCGAGCATGGCCCAGTCCAGGTCCGGGTCTTGCACGGCCTCAAATACGCGCTGCCAAACGCCTTTCTGGGCCCAGCGCCGGAACCGGCGGTACGTCGAGTTCCACGGCCCGAACCGTTCGGGCAAGTCGCGCCACGGAGCCCCGCTGCGAGCAATCCAGAGCACCGCATTTAAAAACAAGCGGTTATCGGCGGCCGAGCGGCCCGCGTCGCCGGCTTTGCCCGGCAACAGGGGCGCTAATCGCGCCCAATCGGCATCTTTGAGTTCGTAACGTCGCACGACCCAAAGGTCGGCGATTGTCCACACACCCTAGTAAAGAGACGCATCATTAATCGCCACCATCTACGATTAAATCAATGATTCGGCCATCCTCCATTCGATGGGGTCCGGAAACCTTTGGCAGCTCCATTTTCCTGTTTTCCATTGCTCGAAAGCAATAATCCAGATGCTGTTCCAAAACAGTACGGTCATTTGTATCCCAGTACTCCCCCTCGTCAAAAACAGTTAGCTCGGCAAAATACTGCTGCAAGCTCCGCAAAAACCCAACGAGCAGCATGTGTAATTCGGGTTCAGCAAACTGCGTTTTACAGAATTCTTGAATGTAAAAATTCTCGTCAAATTCTAGCCATAGGTAATCTGCATTTTCGTGGAGCAGAATTTTAATTTCTTTCACCGGACCTTGATAATCCCAATCTGCCTCGTCCTTTACGCGAGGCAGTAGCTTATTTTCTTCTTTAAAAACCAGATAAGGCAGTTGCTGCTCATCAGCGAACGAGATGGCCAAATGCGTCAACTGTTCAAAGGCCTTTTCCGATTTCAGTCGACCCTCAAAATGGATGGTTACGCCCATATTTTTAACCCAAAACAGTTTAATTATCCCAGCACCTGCCCCACCCCAAACAGCACCGTGAACACCAGCGTGCTCAGGGCCATTTGCTTCAGCAGTGGGTCAATCTGCATCGACTCCTGCCGCTGCCATACCTGGATGGCGTTGAAAGCGAACAGCGGCACAGCCAGCGCAAACAGCCACTGCCACGGCGAATGATACGTGAGCGCCACAAACACCGTGGCGCAGCCCACGCCCAGCACCAGTAGTAGCCAGTGGTAGCGCCGCGCATAAATCGGCCCCAGCCGCACCGGAATGGTGATTTTACCGGCCAACACATCGGACTTGATATCGCGGATATTGTTTACGTTCAGCACCGCCGTGGCGAAGCAGCCGAGCGCGGCCGCCGGCAGCAGCACTTGCAGCGGCAGCGTCCGGGTTTGCAGGAAGTAGGTGCCGCACACGCCCACGATGCCGAAAAACAGGAACACCGAAATGTCGCCCAGCCCCGCATAGCCGTACGGGTTAGAGCCGGCCGTATAATTTACCGCCGCCCAGATGGCCGCCAGCCCCAGCGCCAGAAATGCCAGAAACAGCCCGAGGCCCGCCGCGCCCAGTGCCGCCCACAGTAGCGCGAGGCCGCTGCCCAGCGCCAGCAGGCCGCAAATCCACATGCCGCGCTTCATCTGGGCCGGGGTAATGGCCCCGCTTTGCACGGCGCGCTGCGGGCCTTCGCGGTGGATGCTGTCGGCACCGTTCTGGGAGTCGCCGTAGTCGTTGGCGAGGTTGCTCAGGATTTGGAGCAGGATGGTGGTGAGGGCGGCTAAGCCCACAACCAAGCCATTAAACTGGCCAACAGCGGCGGCGAGAAACGCACCGGTGAGGATGCTGGCCAGGGCCAGCGGCAGGGTGCGGGGGCGGAATGCAGAAATCCAGGGAGACATACTTGCGGGGTAAGCATTGGCTTGCCGTAAAGGAACGGCAAACAAGGAGGAAAAACAGACAGCCCAAGTACCGGGCGGTAGCTTGGGCTGCGTTCGGAACGGAGAAATCGACGGCAAGCCAGCGCTTACCGCACGTTATTATTTCGTGATATCGGCCACCAGCTCGGGGCTCAGGGGCGTCACTTTTGAGTTGTAGAACTTCACGACGTGGCCCTTTTCATCGACCAGATACTTGCAGAAGTTCCAGCTCGGCGCATCGGAAACTACACCATTTTTGGTCTTATCCGACAGGTACTTGTAGAGCGGTGTCGCGTCATCGCCTTTCACCGAAACCGTTTCGAACAGCGGGAAGGTCACGCCGTAATTTTTCTCGCAGAACGAAGCTACTTCCTCGTTAGAAGTCAATTCCTGTTTGAAGCTGTTCGACGGAAAGCCCAGAACAACCACTTTGTTGCCGTATTTCTTCGACAGCTCCTCCAGCTCCTTATACTGCGGGGTGAAGCCGCATTTCGAGGCGGTGTTCACAATCAGCAGCTTTTTGCCTTTGTATTTGCTCAGTTTCACTTCCTTGCCGTCGATGGATTTCACGGTGAAATCGTAGACGGAGGCGGGGGCAGCGGCGGTTTGGCTTGCGCCTTCCTTCGGTTCAGCGGACGTGTTCATGGCGGTGGGGGCAGCCGGCTTGGCCGCGATAATGACTACGGCCGTGGCAGCAGTAGCCAGCGTGAGAAACAGGGAATTTTTCATGGGTTGAAAGTAATAGATTGCGCTGTTGCGTGCGTAACCATACGAAGGCCGGCAGGGTTTCGGACTGCTGCTTGTAGGGCGGACTCTATGAGGCCGCGCGCGGACCGGCCGATGCGCGGCCTCATAGAGTCCGCCCTGCAATCAGGTGGTGGGGGGCGTAAGCCACTTCTCCAACTGCACTGGTTGGTAAGCCGCCATTTGGGCCAGCAACTCCGCCGGGGCGGCCGATTGCAGGAGCTGGGCGCGGTTTTCGGCGCGCAGCAGCTGGTCGTCGCGCATGCGGTCGAGGGATTGGAGGAGCAGGTCGTAGTAGCCGTCCACGTTCAGCAGGGCCACGGGCTTTTGGTGCAGGCCGAGCTGGCCCCAGGTCAGCACTTCGAACAGTTCTTCGAGGGTGCCGTAGCCGCCGGGCATGGCGATGAAGCCATCGGCACGGTCGGCCATCATCAGCTTGCGCTCGTGCATGGATTTTACGACGTGCAGCTCGGTGCACCCTTTGTGGGCCAGCTCCTTGGCATCCAGAAAATCGGGAATCACGCCGACCACCTGGCCGCCGAGGGCCAGCACGGCATCGGCGATGGTGCCCATGAGGCCCACGCGGCCGCCACCGTACACCAGCGTGAGGTTTTGGGCCACCATGGCGGCGGCGAGGGCCTGCGCCTGGGTGATGTAGTTCGGGTTGGTTCCGGCGCTGGAACCGCAGTAAACGGCAATGCTTTTCATAACGGGTAAAATTGTCATTCCGAACGGGGTGAGGAATCTGGAGAGATAATACCCAGATTCCTCACCCCGTTCGGAATGACAGGTAAAAATTACATGCGCTCGGGCACCTGCATCCCCAGCAGCTTCAGCGACTGCTTGATTTGCTCGCCTACGCGGGCTGAGAGGGCCACCCGCAGGCTGCGCTTGGCCACGTCGGTTTCCTGGAAAATCGACACCTCGGCGTAGAAACGATTGTAGGCTTTGGCCAAGTCGTAAGCATACTGCGCGATGACGGCGGGCGAGAGGTTGCGGGCGGCTTCGGCCACGACGGAGGCGTAGCGGGCCAGCTCCTGCACCAACTCGCGCTCGGTCCCTTCGAGGCTGGTGATGCTGCTCCAATCGGCCTGCTCGTCGATGCCCAGCTCGGCGGCTTTGCGGCGGATGGCGGCGATGCGGGCGTGCGAATACTGGATGAACGGGCCGGTGTGGCCTTCGAGGCTCACAGACTCTTCGGGGTTGAAGAGCATGCGCTTCTTGGGGTCCACTTTCAGCAGGTAGTATTTCAGCGCGCCGAGGCCCAGCATGTGGTAAAGCTCTTCGAGCTCGGCATCGCTGAGGCCTTCGGTTTTGCCTTTTTCGAGGGTGGCGGCTTTGGCGGCGGCGATTACATCGCGCACCAGCTCGTCGGCATCGACTACGGTGCCTTCGCGGGATTTCATTTTGCCGGAGGGCAAATCCACCATGCCGTAGCTGAGGTGGTGGATGGCCGCGGCGTAGGGCTTGCCGAGCTTGGCCAGCGTGGCTTGCAGCACCTGCATGTGGTAGTTCTGCTCGTCGGCGATGACGTAGATGCTGCTGTCGTAGCCGAAATCCTGGTACTTGAGCTCGGCCGTGCCCAGGTCCTGGGTGATGTAGACGCTGGTGCCGTCGGCGCGAAGCAGGAGCTTCTCGTCGAGGCCCTCGGCTTGCAAATCGACCCAGACGGAGCCGTTTTCTTTCTGGAAGAACACGCCTTTTTGCAGGCCTTCTTCTACCCGCTCCTTGCCCAGGAGGTAGGTTTCGGACTCGTAGTAGTACTGGTCGAAATCGACGCCGATGTTTTTATAAGTCTCGTCGAAGCCTTCGTACACCCAGCCGTTCATCTGGCTCCAGAGGGCTTTCACGGCGGGCTCGCCGGCTTCCCAGGCTTGCAGCATCTGCTGGGCCTCGGCCATGAGGGGGGCGCTTTTCTTGGCGATGTCGGGGGTGACGCCTTCGGCTTCGAGCTGCTTGATTTCCTCGCGGTAGTGCTTCTCAAACAGCACGTAGTACTTGCCGGCGAGGTGGTCGCCCTTCAGGCCGGCGCTGGCGGGGGTTTCGCCCTGGCCGAAGTGCTGGTAGGCAATCATCGACTTGCAGATGTGAATGCCGCGGTCGTTCACCAGGTTGGCTTTGGTGACGGTGGCACCGGTGGCTTTCAGAATCTCGGCCACCGAGTAGCCCAGGAAATTGTTGCGCAGGTGGCCCAGGTGCAGGGGCTTGTTGGTGTTGGGCGAGGAGTATTCGACCACCACATTCTGCGGGCCGCCGGCCGTGCCCACGGGCGCGGTGGCGGGCTGGGCGCGCAGCTGCGCAAACACGGCCAGCCACTCGGCATCGGCGATTTCGAGGTTCAGGAAGCCTTTCACCACGTTGTAGCCGCTCACGCGGGGCTCGTGGGCTTTCAGCCACTCGCCCAGGGCCTGGCCGATTTGCTCCGGCCCCTTGCCAAAGGCCTTGGTGAGCGGGAACGTGACGAGGGTGAAGCTGCCGGCAAACTCCTTGCGCGTGGGCTGGAGCGTGAGGCTGGCGGCGGGAATGTCGAGGCCAAAAACTGCCTGAGCGGCGGTTTGCAGGGCGGTTTTGAGGGAGTTTTCTAACTGTTGCACGGGGCAAAGGTACGGGCCAGGGGCGGCCGTTTCGTATGGGGCCGGCGCAAGCAGATGGGCCGCCCGCAGCCGCCCCCCCCCGCCGGGAAACGCCGGGGGCCGCCACCGCCCCCAGAAACTTGCCGCAACAGAAAGCCCCGCCTAAGCTGGCGGGGCTTTCTTGGGTAATTAAGGCGGCGGGCTAGCGCTGAGCCTGCGCGGCCGGGATGAGCACCTCCTGCAACCGGGCCACCTGCTGCTGAAGCGTGTGCAGGTCGGCGTGGTCGGCCTCGGTCCGAGCTTTGATGGCGTCGTTCTCGGCCTTTAGCTCCTTGATGGCTTCCAGCAGCACGGGCGTGAGCTGGGCGTAGTTCACGGCCTTGTAGCCCTGGGCATCGGTGCTGACCAGCTCGGGGTAGACTTTTTCGATTTCCTGGGCCAGCACCCCTACCTGCTCGGCTCCGGCCACGCCGCCGTGCTGCACGCCCAGGGCGTTCCACTGGTAGCGCACCCCGCGCAGGGCCAGCACCGCGGCCAGGGCCCCGCCCAGCGGCCGGATGTTCTGCTTGAAGCGCACGTCGGAGGCCGACACGTTGTTGCCGCGGATGGTGCCGGCCACGTCCAGGGCGTAGCCCGCGTTGAGCGTGCCGATGCCCACGTTGCCGGTGGCCTGGTTCCAGCTCATCACGCTCACGGCCCCCGCCCCGTTCAGCCGCTCCAGAATCAGGCGGTCGGTGGCCTGGCCGGCTTCGCTGCCGCCGGTGTTGTGGCGCAGGTTCCAGCCGTAGGCGGTGTTGTCTTCGCGCCATTGCAGCGTGCCCCCGGTCACAAGGTCGTTGGCATTCGAGTGCAGCAACAGGGTGGGCGCGGCCACGTCGCCCAGCTCTACCTGGCCGCTGTTGCTGATTTCCAGTCCCTGGCTGCCGCCGTTGCCCACCAGCTTGTAGGTGCCCAGGTTGAAGTTGCCCCCGGCGGCGGTGATGGGCATCCACTTGCCGTTGCCCACGGCGTCGGAGGTGAGCACCCGGCCGGCCGCCTGGGTGCCGTCGACGATGCGGATAACCGAGTTGGCATTGATGTAGCCGGGGTGGCCAGCCAGCCCCACCCAGCGCACGGGCTGGCCGGGCCGGCCGGCGGTGAAGATGCCGCCCCAGCCCTCGGAGCGGTAGGCGTGGCCCCACACGGCGTAGTCAATCTCCTGCCCATAGGGCCCCATGCCGAAGCCCGAGAGCATGGTGCGGGTGTAGTGCCGGCCGTAGTAGCTGCGCGTGAGGAAGGCGACGCTTTTACTGGGTACCGTGCTCTGGACGGTGACCTGCGCGATGGAATCGCCTAGGGCATTCGTGGCCTGGGCGGTCAGCAGCTCGTTGTTGAGGTTGAGGGTCTGGGTGGCCGTGTGGTCGCCCAGGTTGTCGCCGCCGAGGCGCACCCAGGCGGTGCCGTCGTAGGCATAGAGGCCGGGCGTGTTGTCGGTCTGGTAAATCACCAGGCCCGGCACTGGCGGGGCGGTGGCACTGCTGGTGAGGGCCGTGCGCTGGGCCAGCGTGAGGCGGGGCAGCAGCAGGCCCTGGGTGGTGCTCCTGAGCTCCAGCACGGCCGAGGGGCTGGGGGTGGTAGTGCCGATGCCCACGCTTTGGGCGCGGGCGGCAACAGGCAGGAGAGCCAGCAGGGCCAGGAAAGCAAGAGAATGACAGGGTTTCTGCATATATAAAGGAGTAAGAGTGCCTATGCTCTCAAAGGTAGGCGCACCGGCCCGGACGCTGCACATCAACGACGGCCAAGCGCCCCCGCCCCCGCCGGCCGAATACCCCACCGAAACTTGCCGCAACAAAAAGCCCCGTCAGTGGCTGGCGGGGCTTTTCGATTTGAGATAATGAAGTTTACAAAACTCATGCTCGTACAGCATTTCCTAAACTTTGATTAGTAGACGAGTTTCTTAAACTCTGTCCTGCCTATTAAAACATGTTTCTGCCCTTGATAGACTCAGTCAGCACTTTAGATTAGTGGTTTACTGAAAAGAGCGTTTTAACAGAAAGCAATGGATTTAGAAGTAAGTGCTCTTGGCGTCTTTGCCAGTAGCTTTGGGTATGAGTGGAATTGCAAAAAGGGTGATGTACCGGGAAAAGCGCAAAAAGAAAATCCGGGGCTTTCGCCGGTCCTTGCGCGAGCATCAGACCCGCGCCGCCCTTCCGCATACATTGGATTTACAATATTTGCAGGAGGCCCACCGGGAGTACATCAAGCTGGGCTTGTTCCCCTGGTCAGTCGACTCCAAGCCTCCCTTGCCCATCCGGAAACTATGGGTGAACCGCCTAGTCGACGACTGCGCCCGTTGGCACACGGAACTCGCTCTACGCTATGCTGATTTTTACCTGGCCGTGTGGCTCTATGAGCCGGATTTTGGACGCTCGCAAGTAGTGGCTGGCATTGCCGAAAAGCAGGCGTGGTACGAGCAAGTGTTCCTGGAAGTAGACGAGGCGGACGCGCCGCCTTTTCCGTACGAGTACCAACTATTGCCGGGCGTAGCCGACTTTCAGTGGACAGCTTGTGCGGAAATTACCACCTGCTGGCCCGAAGACCTGTTAGGCGTGGACGCGTGGGCGGTGAAGAAACCGCACTGGACCGGGCAGACGGCCGACGGACGCGAGGTTGTGGTCGTGCAAATCGGGTGGGTTTGGGTAGGTCGGGTGCAGGCTACCTAGGTTTAGGCAGTCGTTTTAGCTTGCTATTTCCTGTTCACTTTAACGGTAGAATTTATAGCCTACTAGTTTTTCACAAGTTAGTCTGCTTAGCGAAATACATCCCACAAAAAAGCCCCGTCAGCTACTGGCGGGGCTTTCTGTTTCTTATCGCCGCTTAGGCTTTCGGCTTGGTCGGGGTGTCCTCTTTGCCCCCGCCCCCGCCGAGGATGATGAGCTTGGTGTAGCCCTGGAACCGCTCCCAGACGGCGTGCTTGGTGGGTGAGTTTTGGTAGGGCTTGAGCTGCACCCGGATTTGCTTGAGCAGGTTAGCGTTGCGGCGCAGCAGGGCGATGAGGGTTTTGCGCTCGGTGCTGCCCTCCACCACGGCGAGGCGCTGGCCGGCGTGCTTCTGCTCGAAACGGGCCAGCAGGCGGGTGGTTTCGGCCAGGTCCCCGGCCGTGAACTCGCGCTTTTCCAGCGGCTTTTCCAGCGGGGCCGCTTCTTTGAGCAGCGCGGCCACGGTGGTGGCAAAGGTGGCGTCCTCGGCCTTGGCAATGTCGGAGCGGCCGTAGCGCACGCGGCCGGCCAGGTCCTCGTCGGTATTGGCCGCGCTGGCGGCGTGGGCTTGCAGCGCGGCGGCCAGCCGAAACACCAGGGGCTTGAGCAGCTTTTTGGCGCTGGCTTTTTGCTCGGTCACGGTTTCGCTGTCGTTGCCCATCACGGTGGCTTCCAGCGTGCGGGCCTGGGCCAGGTTGGCGGCCAGCTCGTCGCGCAGGGGCGCAATGTCGTCCTCCAGGGGTTCGTACTGTTTTTTATCGGCGAGCAGGCCGGTAGTGGAGGCGGTGTCGCGCCGGATTTGGGCGTCGAGCTTGTTGTTGTCCATGTTGTTGAACGTTAGGGGTGGAAAGATTCCCAAACGTAGCGAATATTTCGGCAGCCCCCCGCTTTTACCGGCGTTTCCGGGGCCGCCCGGCCCCACCGCACGCCCGCCAATGGCTTCGGCAGCCCCGCCAACCGTTCCGCGCCCCAAACCTTCGCGCCGCACGCCCGCCCCCGGCTTCGGCAGCGCCGCCCGCGCCTGCGCACCCCCGCCAACCGCTTCGACAGTCCCGCCCGCGGCTGCGCACCCCCGCCAACCGCTTCGGCAGGTCCGCCAACCATTCCGCACCCCAAACCTTCACGCCGCACTACAAACCTTCGCACCGCACCCCAAACCTTCGTTCCCGATACCAAACCCCGCAAAAAAGGTAGGGTGCGGGGCTCGCCCCCGCCCGTCGTTGAACAGCTCATTATTGAATCGTTCAACGAGACGAGCGGGGGCAAGCCCCGCACCCTACTTCGCAATGGGTACAAACTAATTCAGGCGGCCGGCAAGGCGTACAGCAAGCCCTACGCCGCGCCGCAAACGCTCAGCTCGTTCCCGCTGGGGTCGGTGAAATGGAACCGCCGCCCGCCCGGATAGGAAAAAATGGGCTTGCTGATGGTGCCCCCGGCCGCTTCCACCGCCGCTTGCGACGCCTCCAAGGCATCCGCCCAGAGCACCACCAACGGGCTGCTCGGCGGCACGCTTTCGGCCCGGTAAAACCCACCCGAGAGCTGCCCGTCCTCAAACGCCACGTAATCGGGCCCATAATCCTCGAACGACCACCCGAAAGCCTGGGCGTAAAATCGTTTGGTCGCGGCCAGGTCAGTGGCCGGAAACTCCACGTAGAAGACGGAATTGTTGATTGGTTTACTCATTTCGCAGATTTGGGTGCTGGGTGAGGGGGTTTAGAACGGCTGTCATCCTCATCTGGCGTCCGCGCAGCGAAGGACCTTATCACGTC
>JAQBNT010000153.1 GCA_028288445.1 Hymenobacter sp.
GGCCGGAATAGCGCCGCCGGCCGCCGTGCGGGGGCCTTGTACCTTTGTACCATGTCCCCCAAACTCCCACCCGCTGCTCATTCCTCACTCGTGCCAATGCCCGCCGGGGTTGCCTCACCGACTACTGACGCGGTCGAAACTACTCTGCCGGGCGCGGCCGACGAAACCGCTTCCCTCGAAGCCACCGAAGCTTTAGCGGCTCCTGCGCCGGCCGTCACCTCGCCGGTGGCGTGGATGCTGCTGCTTATTCTGGCCTCCATCTGGGGCACGTCGTTCATTCTGATGAAGAAGGGGCTGGTGGTGTTTTCGGCCATGGAGCTGGGCGCTACCCGCGTGAGCGTGGCGGCGCTGCTGCTGCTGCCGTTTGCCCTGCGGCATGTGGGGCGGGTAGAGCGCAGCCGCTTCAAATGGCTGGTCCTGAGCGGGGTGGTGGGGACGCTGATTCCGGCGTTTCTGTTTGCGTATGCCGAAACCCGGCTGGCTTCGGGGCTGGCGGGCGTGCTCAATGCCCTCACGGTGGTGTTTACGCTGCTGGTGGGGGCGCTGCTGTTTCGGCAGCGGCTGACGGGGTTGCGGGTGCTGGGCATCACGCTGGGGCTGGTGGGCACGGTGGTGATGCTGCAACTCGGCGGCAGCGGTGGCGATGCCACGCCCGCCGGCGCGGGTAATGCCTGGTACGGCATATACATTCTGATTGCCACCATGGGCTACGGCCTGAGCGTGAACGTTATCAAACACAAGCTGGGCGGCATGACGCCGGTGGCGGTAACGTCGGTGCTGCTGCTATTGATTGGCGGGCCGGCGCTGGCGTACCTGCTGCTAGGCACGGACTTTCTGCACAAGCTGGCCACCGTGCCGGGGGCCTGGGCGGCGTTTGGCTACATCGCGCTGCTGGCCACCATGAGCACGGCCGTGGCCATGGTCCTGTTTAACAGGTTGATTCAGCAATCCACGGCGCTGTTTGCCTCATCGAGCACTTATTTGATTCCTATCGTGGCCCTGGCCTGGGGCGCGCTGGATGGCGAGGCGTTTAACCTGTGGCACTTCGCCGGTATGGTGGTGATTCTGGCGGGCGTGCTCATTATTCACCGGGCGCGGTAGAGACGCATATTTGCGTCTCGTCGTTGAACAATTTAAAGCAATGCTATTCAAGGATTCCGTTCAACGACGAGACGCAAATATGCGTCTCTACATTGTTTGCCTAAAGCGCCACCGTTACGCCCAGTTGCCCCCAACGGTGCGAGCGGCCGCCCGCGAATTCCGGCGAAACCCAGATGGCCGTGGCGGCAAAACTCAGTCCGCCGTGGGCCAGCACCACGCCACCGGAGCTGCGCAAAACGGCCCGGCGTACGTTGCCAGCGGCCAGTGTGTACGGGTCGCGGTTGGTGAGAGGGCTGCCCTGCAAGGTGGCATCGTAGCCAATGAAGCGGCTTTCCAGCGTGGCTTCGCCATAGAGTTGCCAGGGTTGAGACGCAGCACTGTGTTCTGGCTTGGTGATGCTCAGGTTGGCGAAATAGGGAGTGAATTTCCCGCCGCGTAGATGCAGGCCGGTGCCGGCGTAAGTGTACAGCGTGCCCAATGAGGCTTCGGCATTGCCCAGCAACTCAATGTGACGGCCGGCGGTCAATTGCTTTTCAAACGCCACGCGGTAGCCGATAATGGGCGCGTTCTGAACCTGATAGTCCCAGCCGCGCGGCGCGGCATTGCCCGTGACGCGGTGGATGGCGGTTTGCAGCTCCTTGCCGCCGGCCGCCGGGCCGATGAAGCCGATTTCGAGCGCCGCAGTCAGGCGCTGGTGCCGCGCCCGCTGGTTGCTGACGCGAAAAAATGAGCCGTACAAATACGCCGCATACGGCCGGTCGCCCACCCGAATAAAAGCATCCTGAATGCGCAGGGGCGTAAATCCATCGTAGCGCAGCGTGAGGCCGTGGTACTGCGTGCTGCCGTGCGGGCTGGCCACCAGCAGGTGCCGCACCGGCAGGCGAGCCAGGGCCGGGTGCACCAGCGTGAGCGTCATGCCCTGCGTGAAGTAGTAATCGGTGCGAAAAAACAGGTCGTTGGCGTAGGTATAGCGCAACAGCCGGGCCGGACTGAGGGGCTGCAGGGTATCGGCCGGCGCGGGAGCCGCTGGCAGCAGCCGGGGCAGCAACAATAGAAACAGCAGAAACAGCGGGCGCATAAGTGGCGAGAGATACGCGCTGGCGGGCCGATAGGATTGGCGTTGCGGCTGGCGCACGCCAGCCGGACTTACCAGCTCACTCATTCACATACGGCCACTCCTGGAAGCGAGCGGGCAGGCCTGCCTGCCGGGCATTGCCGCGCACGTAGGCCAGCAGGCGGGTGAGCTCGGCTTCGTCCTGCACGGCGTAATCAAACCAGCCGACCTACCAGAACTCGGCTTCGGGTGGGAGCCGGGGGCGCACCAGACGGCGGCAGTTGGTGCCGGTGCGAAGGTGCAGTAGGTCGATGGCTTTGGCGAAGGAGAGGGGGCTGCTGGCGGGCAAGTGCACCACGAGGTGCGCGTGGTTGGGCAGGATGGCGAAGCCGTGCACCACGAAGCCGGTTTCCTCCAGCATCAGGATTTCGCCGGCCAGCACTTCGGCCATCTTCTCATTCTCGAAGTAGCTGGCACCGATGGGGGCGCGGTCCAGCACGGCATCGAATTTGGCGAAAAAATGCTTCTGGGCGCGGCGGTGGTCGGTGCCGGCTTCGCGGGCCTGGCGCAGCTCGGCGGCCAGCGCGCGGCCGGTGGCGGCGGGGATGGTGCCGTGCAGGCGGAAGGTGAGGAAGGAGGTTTGAACCACGGAATTGCCCGAAATTAGCCCGTCGCCCCGGCCGTGGCCGGCAGCTTGATGTAGAAGGTGGTGCCCACGTTCTCCTGGCTCTCGACCCAGATGTGGCCTTGGTGCAGGCGCACGATGGTTTCGATGATGTGCATGCCCAGGCCAGTGGTTTTTTCGCCGCGCAGGCCGGGGCGGCGGGCGGGGGTGAAGCGGTCGAACAGCACCGGCAGCAGGTGGGCCGGAATGCCGATGCCGTCGTCGGCCACGGTCACGAGCACGTGGTCGGGGTGTTGTTCCAGGCCCATCGTGATGCGCCCGCCCTCGCCGGTGAACTTGATGGCGTTGGACATCAGGTTGTTGATTACCTGCAAAAACTTGTTGTGGTCGATTTCAACAAACAGCGTGGGCTGCGAATGCGCGAACTCAAAGCGTTTGGCCACCAGATGCTCGCCCGCCTGGTACATTTCCACCACCTGGCGCAGGGCCAGCACTAAATCCACGCGGACCCGCTTGAGCTGCACGGTGGCCGAGTCCATGAACTCGCCGTCCACAAAATCGCGAATGAGGTTGACGCTGTCGCGGCAGGTGTCGCGCATCACGCGCAGCAGTTTTTGCACCTGCGCGTCCTGCAGGGTCTGGGTTTTTTCTTCCAGAAATTCGGCCAGCTGCTGCAGCATGCTGAACGGCCCGGCCAGGTCGTGCGACAGGATTTCGAGCGTGGTGTTCTTTTTGGCCATGTACTTGTCGGCGTTGCGCAGGTACTCCTGCTCCACCGTCACGTCCTCAATGGTGCCAGCCAGCAGCAGGCGGCCATCGGGGGCGGTGTTGCGCTGGGCGCGCACGGCCAGCCAGCGCAGGGGCACGTCGGGGCGGGGCTGTAGGCGCAGCAGGAGGTCGTCGCAGAGGTGGCCGGCGGCCAGCTGCCCCAGGCAGTGCCGCGCGTAGGCCTGGTCCTCGGCAGGCAAAAAGCTCAGCAATTGGAGCAGGTCGGCGTCCACGCTTTCGCGTCGGAAGCCGGGGAAAAGCGCTTCATAGGCCGCACTCACGTAGCACACCTGGCCGGCCGCGATGTCGTAGGCGAAAAACGTCTGGGGGTTGCTGTCGAGCAGGTGCTGAAAAATGTCGGCCGAAGGGAGCATGGGCTTGGGGCAAAGAACCGATAAGAAACTATCCGGTTGCCCGGCAACCAGCTACGCCGCCATTCGGTTCAGCTTCGAATTTTTGTAGCCGTAGCCGAAATACACGGCCAGGCCAATGAGCAGCCACACGAAGAACAGCGTCCAGTTGCTGATGCCCAATTCGGTCATCAGGTACAGGTTGATGAGCAGGCCGAGGGTGGGCAGCAGCGAGAGCTTCTTACGGAACGAGAGCACCGACAGGCCGATGCAGAACAGGAAAAACACCAGCGTCGGAATCTGGTGGGCGAAGCCGCCCGTGACCTTGCCACTCAGCGCATCGTGGGCAATCCAGCCGCGCTGGCCGGTGATGTCGAGCAGGAATTCGTGGTTGCTGACCGCGTTGTAGCGCACAATCAGGAAGGCCCCGATGGCCAGAATGAGCGGCACCAGCCACTGTCCGTTGATGTACGGCACCTTGAAACGGGCCTCCGAGCGGCCATAAGGGTCGATGATGAGAATGCCGCCGCACACCAGCGCAAACGCGAACAGCGTGCCGATGCTGGTGAGGTCGACCACCAAATCCATGTTCAGGATGAGGGCCGGCACCGCCACGAAAAAGCCCGTGACGATGGTAGCAAACGACGGCGTGTGAAAGCGCGGGTGAATCTTGGAGAACACCGTCGGCAGCAGCCCATCACGGCTCATGGTGAGCCAGATGCGCGGCTGCCCCAATTGGAATACCAGCAGCACCGAGGCCATGGCAAACACCGCGCTCACGGCCACCAGGCCCGAGAGGCGCGACAGGCCCACCTTGGCAAATACGAACGAGAGCGGGTCGCCCACGCCCAGCTCTTTATACGATACCATGCCCGTAAGCACCAGCGTAATAATCACATACAGCACCGTGCAGATGATGAGGGCATACATCATGGCCTTGGGCAGGTCGCGCTGCGGGTTCTTGCATTCCTCAGCCGTGGTCGAGATGGCATCGAAGCCGATGTAGGCAAAGAACACCGCCGACACGCCCTTCAGCACCCCGCCCACGCCGTTGGGGGCGAAGGGGTGCCAGTTGGCCGGCTGCACGTAGAACGCGCCCACCACAATTACGATGAAGACAATAATCAGCTTCAACAACACCAGCAGGTTAGAGGCGTTTTTGCTTTCCTTGATACCGATATAAACCAGCGCCGTGATGGCCACGGTGATGAGGAAGGCGGGCAGGTCGACAACCAGATGCAGGCTGTCGGACAGGGCCGGGGCCTGCATCCAGGCCTTATAGCCATCGAGCTGGGCCGGCGACACGGCGGCCGTGGCCTCGGCCAAGGTCTTGCCTGACTGCACCAGCGTCTGCACGGCCTCGTAGCCCGCGTGGCCGGTTTGGGTGCCCATCGTGAGCCAGAGCGGGATGTGTAGCCCGATACCGTCCATGAGCCCAGTGAAGTAATCGGACCACGAAATGGCCACTACGATGTTGCCCACCGCGTATTCCATTATCAGTGCCCAGCCAATAATCCAGGCCGCCAGCTCGCCAAACGAGGCGTAAGCATAGGTATAAGCCGAGCCGCTGACCGGAATGGTGGCCGCAAACTGCGCGTAGCACAGCGCCGAAATCGCGCAGGCAATGGCCGTGAACACAAACAGGAGCGACACCGCCGGCCCACCGTCCAGACTGGCCTTGCCGATGGTGCTGAAAATGCCGGCCCCGATGATGGCCGCGATGCCCAGCGCCGTGAGGTCGCGCACGGTGAGGTGGCGCTCCAGGCCGCCGGGGGCGGAGTGGCCCTCGTGGTCGGCGGGTGGGTTTTGCAGAATGGCCGCGATGGTTTTGCGGCGGAAAAGCGACTTTTCAGAACTCATGTTAAGGTGGGAGGGGCGGGTTTGAAGGGCAAAAGATAACGCCCCGGCGCGGGTTGCGGCCCGCGCGGCCCCGCCCACCTTATTACAACGGGCCTCCCATCATCCCTTTGAGCAGTTCGCCGCCGATGTTCAGCACGGCCGACCCGCGCCCAATCTGCATCGGGATGCCTACTGAAAAAGCCCCCAGCCCGCCGTAGTTGCTGGGGCTGCCATAGCCAAATGGGGCGGGCCGTTGCGCCAGCGGGGCAAAGCCCGAATTCAGCGGAAGGCCGTCGGGGTTGTAGAGCATGCCGGCCCCGGAGCCTTGCAGGCGGTAGGGCACAAAGCTGTATTGCACGAACGGGCGCGGCCGGCCCTTGGCGCTGCTGCCCAGCTGGTAGCGCAGGTAGGGCTGCATCCCATAGCCATAGCCGGCCTTGGTAGGGAGCGGCGTGTAGTTGCCCACCACGTAGGCCCCCGCGAGGAAATGGCCTTTGGTGGGCGGGGCCGGAGCCGGAATTTCCAGCCCTACCGCAGCGCCCGGACCCGCCTGTGCCCGGCTCAGCAGCGGCAACAAAACCAGCGCCAGCGGCGCAACGCGGAAAAAATGTAGCATGGCAGTAAACGTGAATGCGGAAAGCCCCGAGTTGGGAGTATGAGCAAGTTACGGAATTTGAACGAGGCCGCGTGTGCATTTTTCCACAGGCGGGCATCCTCCGGGCATACTTCTTTGCCAATATCCCATGCGCCGCGCCGTTTCCCTGTCTGTTCCGCAGCCCTGCCACGAAAGCTGGGTCTCTATGACGCCCACGGCCACCGGCCGCCACTGCGCCGCCTGCGCCCACACGGTGGTTGATTTTACCCTGAAAACCGATGCTGAAATTCTGGCCTACCTGGCCGGAGCCGCCGGCACCCGCACCTGCGGGCGCTTCGCGGCGGGGCAGCTGGAGCGGCCGTTGCAGCGCGTCGTTCCGGTTGCCCCAACGGCGCGGTGGCGGGCCTGGCTGGCAGCGGCCGTGGCCGTGTGGGCCGTGCGGGAAGGCAGCGGGGTGGTGGCGCAGGCGCAAGCGCCGGCCGAATGGCGCGCCCGCTACTGGGGCGGGCCGGTGCCCTCCGCGCCGGTGGGCGATGCACCCGTTCCGATACCATCTGATTCGGCCGCTACTGTGGCCGCTGCCGAAGCCCGGGCCGTCAGCTTTGTCATCCGAGGCGTGGTGCGCGATTCGTCCGCGCATCTGGGCCTGCCCGGCGTAACAGTGCTGCTGAAAGATACCCCAATCGGGGTTCCCACTGACAAGGACGGCGCCTTCGAGCTCACCGTGCCGGCCCAATATGTAGCACATGGCATCGCCGGAATTGAGTTGAAATACATCGGCTACGTATCGCAGGTTCATCAATTGGCCGTGGGCCAACATGCGCCTGCCAACCGGTTTTATCTGGAAACCGACAATCACACACTGGGCTTGATGGTGGAAGTGCCCTACGTGCGGGTAATTCCGCCCGCGCCCTGGCACCCGCGCCGGTTCTATCATTGGGGCAAATACTGGCTCACCCGGCCCTTCCGCCGCAGCTGATATCAGGGCTCATTGCCCCTTGCTTCCCCCAAAACCGATACCTTCGCCGCATGGCCACTCTCCAACGCATCTCTATTCCGCAGCCCTGCGCCCAGCCCTGGGCTGCCATGTCGCCCACCGCCGCCGGCCGCCACTGTGCCGCCTGCGCCACCGAAGTGGTGGACTTCACCCGCATGAGCGACGCCGAAATCCTGGCCTTTATGGCCCGGCAGGGCGGCCGGCCGGTGTGCGCGCTGGCCCATTCGGCGCAACTGGCCCCCTCGGCCCCGGCCACGCGCTGGCGGCGCTGGCTGCTGGCCGGGCTCGCGCTGCTGGGCTGGCAGTCGGCCACTTCGTGCGCCACCAAGCCGCCCCAGCAGCCGCCCGTGCCCACCACCGCCACCGTGGCCACCGACCCGGCCACCACCCCGGCGCGCCAAATCATCGTTCGCGGCCAGGTGCTGGACGGGGCCAGTGGCCCCGCCGTGGCCGGCGTGCGCGTGCTGATAAACGACACCCAGTTCGGCACCACCACCGACGAGAAAGGCAATTTCGAGCTGGTGATGGCCCGCGACTGGGCCCCCATCGCCGGGGGCAGCGTGACGCTGAAATTCCTGGGCAACCCGTTCGACTTTCAGCCGAAGGACGTGGCGCTGGACCTGAAATCCACACCCGCCCCGCTGGCCGTGCACCTGGAGTCGGTGCCCAACCGGGGCAAAGTGATGGGCAAAATCCGCATGCCCGAGCCGCCCGTGGCCCCGCCGCAGAAGTAGCTGGTGCTGTTTAGCAATTTAGGACTCCCGTCATCCTGAGCCTGCGAAGGACCTTATCACGACTGCTCATCTGGCCTGAATTAGATGTTGCTCGAACGTGATAAGGCCCTTCGCAGGCTCAGGATGACGGGAGTGCTGGCATACCAAGCGCCCCGGTTGGTAGGACTTCGCCAAACCTTTCGGCCCCAAAATGCCTTCTGAGAGGGTATGAAAGTTTTGCGTTTTGCCCTCCTTTGCCTGCTGGCGGCCTGCGCCGCCCCGCGCCCCACCACCCGCTTCAACCCCACCGCTACCCGCGCCGCGCTGCCCCACGAGGAAGCCGTGCACCCCAAAAACTCGCTCGAATGGTGGTATCTCACCGGCCACCTGCGCGACCAGGCCACCGGCGAAGACTTCGGCGTGGAATACGTTTTCTTCCACTTCAACCTCAAAGACGGCCGCCAGGACTGGCAGATGGTAAACGTGGCCCTCACCGACCCGCAAGGCCAGAAATTCCACTTCGACTACAAGCTGGGCCGCCTGCCCGTGCTCCTCACCGACTCCCTGCCGCTACGGCTGCGCGAGCACCAGCGCGGCGAAACCTGGAAACTCGACGGGCAGCAAGGAGCCTACCACCTGCAAGCCGCCCTCACCGGCAGGGCCAACGCCGGCTACGCCCTCGACCTCACCACCCGCCCCACCCGCGACGTGGTGCTGCACTCCGGCACCGGCTACGAAAACTACGGCAACGGCATCACGGCCGGCTACTACTCCTTCCCGCGCCTGGCCACCACCGGCACGCTCACCGTGGCCGGCAAAACCCGCCAGGTCACCGGCGAGCTCTGGTACGACCGCCAGTGGAACTGCACCAGCATCGTGGACAAAAACGTGGGCTGGGACTGGCTCAGCATCCAGCTCGACCAGCCCCAGGAAGAATTCATGCTGAACACCCTGCGCAACTCCGCCACCGGCCTCAGCCTCAACAACGGCACCTTCAGCGGCACCACCGGCCCCAGCCAGCACCTCTCCGGCCCCGATTTCCAGCTCACGCCCCTCACGTACTGGACCAGCCCCACCTCCAAGAAGAAATACCCCGCCACTTGGCGCGTTCAGGTGCCCGGCCAGGGCTACGACCTCACCGTCGAGCCCCTGGTGCCCCAGCAGGAGCTGGCGCTGCGGTTTTTCCACGCCTTCACCATGTATTACTGGGAAGGCATGTGCCGCGTAACCGGCACCCACCACGGCCAGCCCGTGACCGGCAAGGCCTACGTAGAGATTACGAATCGATAAGCTCCCGGCCGCGGTTCCCGTCCGCCAGCCAGCAATTCCTGCGGCCCGGGCAGGCATTAGTTCAGGTGTAGCCCCTATTCCTGGTGTCCAAGTAGGATTTTATTTAGTCCGAGTAGGATATCCTCTGGTGCAATTAGGATTTCCTTCGACCCGAGTAGGATTTCCTTTAGCCCGAACAGGCTTTCCTTCGTCCAAGTAAGATTTCCTTTAGTCGGAGTAGGATTTCCTTCGACCTAAATAGGATTTCTCCCGGACCATCCAGCGCCTTGCCCGTGCCCCATCGCCTCACTGGTTCAGCACCACGCGGAAGGTGGTGCCGCGCCCCAGCTCGCTCCATTTCACGAAGAGCTTGCCCTCGTGGTAGTTCTCAATAATGCGCTTGGCCAGGGCCAAACCCAGGCCCCACCCGCGCTTTTTGGTAGTGAAACCGGGCATAAACACGTTTTCGAGCTTGTTTTTGGGAATGCCCTTGCCCGTGTCGGTGATATCAATGGCGACCTGCCGGGGCGGAGCGCCGCGCCGGTACCAGCTGCGGCGGGTGCGCACCCGCCGCAGGTGCAGCGTGATGGAGCCGCGCCCCTCCATCGCATCCACGGCGTTTTTGCAGATGTTTTCGATGACCCAGTCGAACAGCGGCACGTTGATGCGGGCGGGCGTGTCCATCGGCAGGTCCGATTCAATCTTGAAGATGACCTTTTTCGACACCCGGCTTTGCAGGTATTCGATGGCGTTGCGGGTGGTCTGGTACAGGTTTTCGTCCTTCAGCACCGGCACCTAGCCGATGTTGGAGAAGCGCTCCGTAATGATTTCCAGCCGCCGGATGTCCTTGCCCAGCTCCTCCACAATGGGCTCGTCCCTGAACCGCTCGGAGTCGCGCAGGTAGTTCTGCCAGCCCACCAGGCTGCTGAGCGGCGTGCCCAGCTGGTGCGCCGTTTCTTTGGCCAGGCCCACCCACACGCGGTTTTGCTCGGCCCGGCGCGAGGAGCTGAACGCGAAATACGCAATGACGGCCAGGCAGCCAATCACCACCAGCTGCACCAGCGGGTAGGTGCGCAGCTGCCGCAGCAGCTGCGAGTCGCGGTAGAAAATGTAGTTCACCTGCCCCGCCCCAAACTTCACGATGATGGGCGGGTGCTGCTTCTTCATCAGCAGCAGCTCACTCTCCAGCAGCGTCACCGAATCGGCCGGCGAGAGGTGGGCCGGCATGGTAATGTTCTTGGCATTGGTAATGTCCTTGCCATCGCTGCTGAGGATAACCGGAATGGTCGTGTTGTTGCTGATTATCTCATTAAAAACAAACGTGTTTGTCTCGGTTTCCGAGTTAATAATGTATTCCAGCGCCTTGGCATAAAGCTGAATCTGCTGCTGCTCCCGCTCCGACACGCGCTGCACCAGCAAATTGGTATAGATGACCGTGGCCGCCCCAATGAGCAGCGCCAGCACGGCCACCAGGATTTTGATGCGGGTTTTTTGACTGTAAATCGGAATCATGAACGGGAATACGGGACGGGCAAAGGAACAGCAGTAAAAGTGGCTGTCATGCAATACGTCTGTCATCACTGAGCACAGCGAAGGACCTTCTCACACCAAAACGGCTTGCAGTAAAAATGATTGCTGCAAATCTGGTCAGGCGTGATAAGGTCCTTCGCTGCGCTCAGGATGACAGATGGGTTACCCCACCAGCACGGCGTTGCTGCTGGCAATTTCCTGCAAAATCTCCAGCACGTCGGCCGGCGTTTCGGCATTCACCAGGCTGGTGCGCCAGCCCTTAGCGCCCTCCAGGCCCCGGAAATAGTGCGCGTAGTGCCGGCGCATCTCGAAGATGCCCACCTTCGGCCCCTTCCACTCAATGCTGCGGTCGAAGTGCATCTGGCAGGCGGCCACGCGCTCTTCCAGCGTGGGCGGGGCCAGCAGCTGGCCAGTGGCCACGTAGTGCTTCACCTCCCGGAAAATCCACGGATAGCCGATGCTGGCCCGGCCAATCATCACGCCGTCCACGCCGTAGCGGGTTTTGTATTCGAGGGCTTTCTCGGGCGAGTCGATGTCGCCGTTGCCGAAAATCGGGATTTTGATGCGCGGGTTGTCCTTGATTTTGGCGATGAGGCGCCAGTCGGCCTCGCCCTTGTAGAGCTGGGCGCGGGTGCGGCCGTGCACGGTGAGGGCGGCAATGCCCACGTCTTGCAGGCGCTCGGCCACTTCTTCTACGTTTTTGGTGCCCTCGTCCCAGCCCAGGCGGGTTTTCACGGTCACGGGCAGGTGGGTGTTTTTGATGACGGCGCGGGTCATTTCCACCATCTTGGGGATATCGCGCAATAGCGCCGCGCCGGCGCCGCGGCAGGCCACCTGCTTCACCGGGCAGCCGTAGTTGATGTCAATCAAGTCGGGGCCGGCCTCGGTGCTGATGGCCGCGCACTCGCCCATGGTCTCCACATCGGACCCAAAAAGCTGAATGCCGATGGGCCGCTCGTAGTCGAACACGTCGAGCTTCTTGCGGCTCTTGGCGGCGGCCCGAATCAGGCCCTCCGAGGAAATGAACTCGGTGTACATCAAGTCGGCCCCGTTGGCCTTGCACACGGCGCGGAAGGGCGGGTCGCTCACGTCCTCCATGGGGGCGAGCAGGAGCGGGAAGTCGGGGAGTTCGATGTTGCCTATTTTGA
>JAQBNT010000164.1 GCA_028288445.1 Hymenobacter sp.
CCGTAGCGTGGCCGTGACGACGATGGAAGACGCGCTGGCGGCCGGCGAGAAAATCGGTTTCCCGATTATCGTGCGGGCGGCATTTGCGCTGGGTGGTTTGGGCAGCGGCTTCGCCAACAACATGGACGAGCTGCGGACGCTGGCCCAGAAATCCTTCACCACTTCCGACCAGATTCTGGTGGAAGAATCGCTGAAGGGCTGGAAGGAAGTGGAGTACGAAGTGGTACGCGACCAGTATGATAACTGCATCACGGTCTGCAACATGGAGAACTTCGACCCCATCGGCATCCACACCGGCGAGAGCATCGTGGTGGCCCCGTCGCAGACCCTGAGCAACCGCGAGTACCACAAGCTGCGCAGCATCGGCATCAAGACCATTCGGCACCTGGGGATTGTGGGCGAGTGCAACATTCAGTACGCGCTGGACCCCGTTTCGGAGGATTACCGCGTGATTGAGGTGAATGCGCGCCTGTCGCGTTCCTCGGCGCTGGCCTCCAAGGCCACTGGCTACCCGCTGGCCTTCGTGGCCGCCAAGCTGAGCCTGGGCTACTCGCTGGCCGAGCTGAAAAACAGCGTAACGCAGACGACTTCGGCCTTCTTTGAGCCGGCGCTCGACTACGTGGTGGTGAAGCTGCCGCGCTGGGATTTGGGCAAGTTCGCGGGCGTTAACCGTCAGATTGGCAGCGCGATGAAGAGCGTGGGCGAGGTCATGGCCATCGGTAAATCGTTCGAGGAAGCCATCCAGAAAGGCCTGCGAATGCTGGACACCGGCAAGCGCGGCTTCGTGGCCAACCGCCCCGAGGACGACCTGGACAACGCCGCCATCGACCAGCTCTTGAGCGAGCCGAACGAGGAGCGCATCTTCGCCATCAACAACGCCTTTGAGGCTGGCTACACGCTGGAGCAGGTGCACCAATTGACCAAGATTGACCACTGGTTTTTACAGCGCTTGTACACTATTTTCGAGCTTGGCAATCAACTAGCTGCCGGCCGCTCTGCTGGCCTCGATGGCTTGGAAACCAAGCTACTGCGTGACGTCAAGAAAGCCGGTTTCTCGGACCAGCAGATTGCCGTGAAGCTGCTGGGCGAGGGCGACGTGAAGGCCGACGAGCTGCTGGTGCGCGCCCGCCGCAAGGCCCTGGGCGTGCTGCCCGTGGTGAAGCAGATTGACACGCTGGCGGCCGAGTTTCCGGCCAAAACCAACTACCTCTACACCACTTACCATGGCACCGAAAATGACTTGGAGCGCGAAACCGAGAAGTCGGTGGTGGTGCTGGGCTCGGGCGTGTACCGCATCGGCTCGTCGGTAGAGTTTGACTGGTGCGGCGTGCAGGCCGTGCAAACGGCGGCGGCCGAGGGCTACAAAACCATCATTATCAACTACAACCCCGAAACCGTTTCGACCGACTACGACGTTAGCGACCGGCTGTATTTCGAGGAACTGAGCTTCGAGCGGGTGATGGACATCCTGGATTTTGAGCAGCCCGGCGGCGTGATTCTGAGCACCGGCGGCCAGATTCCTAACAACCTCGCCACTCGCCTCGAAGAAGCCCACGCGCCCATCCTGGGCACCTCGGCCGCCCGCATCGACGAGGCCGAGAACCGCCACAAGTTCAGCAGCATCATGGACGAGTTGGGCATTGCCCAGCCACGCTGGAAGGAGTTGACCTCGCTGGCCGCCATGCAGGAATTTGTGCGCGAAGTCGGTTTCCCAGTGCTCATCCGGCCGAGCTACGTGCTGTCGGGCGCGGCCATGAACGTGGTTTCCAACAACTTCGAGCTGGAGGAATTCCTGAAAACAGCCGCCGAGGTCAGCGCCGAATACCCGGTGGTGGTGTCCGAATTCATCCAGGAAGCCAAGGAAATTGAGCTGGACGCGGTGGCCGACCACGGCGAAATCGTTAGCTATGCCATTTCCGAGCACGTGGAGTTTGCCGGCGTGCACTCCGGCGACGCCACCATGTACTACCCGCCCCAACGGGTGTACGTGGGCACCATCCGCAAGCTGAAAATCATCGCCGAAAAGATTGCCAAGCGCTACGAAATCAGCGGCCCATTCAACATCCAGTTCCTGGAAAAAAACGGCGAAATCCGGGTAATTGAATGCAACATCCGGGCCTCGCGCAGCTACCCTTTTGTGTCGAAAATCTCGGGCAACAACCTCATCCAAAAGGCCACGCAAATTCTGCTGGGCCGCCCCGTGGAGCGCGACGAAAGCGAGCGGATATACGACTTGCCCTTCGTGGGCGTGAAAGCCCCGCAGTTCTCGTTCACCCGCCTGCCCGGCGCCGACCCGGTGCTGCGCGTCGACATGGTGAGCACCGGCGAAGTCGGCTGCCTGGGCGACACCGCCGAGGAAGCCCTGCTAAAATCGATGCTGAGCGTGGGCTACAAAATTCCGCAGAAAACCGTGCTGATTTCCGGCGGCCCCATCATCTCCAAAGTAGCGCTGCTTGCGCCCGCCGCATTACTCATAAAAAAGGGCTATACCGTGTACGCCACGCAAGGCACGCACCGTTTCTTCGCTGAAAACGGCATTCCTAGCAGCCTGCTCTTCTGGCCCGATGATTTGCAGGAGCCCAACGTGCTGACGTATCTGAAGGAGAAGAAAATTGACTTGGTCATCAATATCCCCAAAAACCTGTCGAAAGGCGAGTTGGATAACGACTACAAAATCCGCCGCACGGCCGTAGATTTCGGCGTCGGTTTGCTGACGAATGCGCGGCTGGCGAAGGCGTTTATTCAAGCTTTCTGCACACTGGAGATGAAGGACTTGAAGATTAAGAGCTGGAACGAGTATAAGGCGATGTAAATTGATAGCGCGGACTCAATTGGGTCCGCGCTTTTTTTATATGGAACAACTACTTCGGTTCAAGGCTATTTGGGAAAGAGCAAAAACAAGAGCTGAATGGACGGCTAATGAAGAAGATATTGTAAAATTTGAAGCTAGTCGCAACGTAAAATTACCAGATGATTTACGCAACTACTTCAAGTTTGTAAATGGTATGGACGGTGAAGTGGATGACGGTTTCTACGAATTTTATTCGTTGAATAAAGTAGAAGATGTCGTTACTCTATTAGGAGGCTATGGTATCCCGAGACACGGTGAGTCAATAGCTATGATAAATAATCCGGAAAATTGTTTCGTATTAGCCGACTACTCAATCAATCTTATAGCATATGTAATTAGGCTGAATCATGTTGATTCAGAACGAAACGAAGTCTATGCGATATGTGGTAGTACCTATGAAATAATTGCAGAGTCATTTTCGGATTTCATCTCTTTGTACTTAGAAAACCCTGACAATTTGATAATTTGACTTTGCATAAGTTGTCTTTTTAGTCAGCACCCGTAATAAAGCAACTTAAGTACTTTTGCCGAACCGCACGGTTTTTCCACCTCACCACACGGCTGCCCCTGAAAAGGTGAAGCCCTCGGTACGGGAATACCAAGGGCTTCGAAGAAGAAGGTGGAATCGCACCTAACTTCTCGGTCAGATGAGCAAGAAACGTGCGGCGAAGATACGGAAGAAACCCGTGCTTCGTAAACCCATACCATCAACGCCTGAAAAAGGTTTCTGGTGGTGGCTGGTCCTGGAAACGGTCAAGGTGGCGCTAGCCGCTGCGGCCCGTCACTGGATAAGCTAACGGGTTGGCAAGGGGCGGGGCCGCAAGGTTCAGCCCCTTGTTTTTTAGTCTAATATTCTCGACACAACACTTCTAAAATGAAAAACTTCACCTCCTTCGCCGACGCGGGCGACTACAAGGCTCTGTTGCAGCAAGCCCTCGACATCAAGGCCAACCCCTACGGCTATCAGCACATCGGGCGCAATAAAACCGTTGGGCTGATTTTCTTCAACCCTAGCCTGCGCACCCGGCTCAGCTCGGTGAAGGCGGCCTACAACTTGGGCGCGCAAGCCTGGGTGCTCAACGCCGGAGCCGATTCCTGGACCCTGGAAATGGCCGACGGCGCGGTGATGAACGGCGGCACCCAAGAACACATTAAGGACGCCATCGCAGTGATGAGCCAGTACTGCGACGTGCTTGGCGTGCGCACCTTCCCCACCCTCAAGGACAAAGCGGAGGACTACGGCGAAGTCGTATTCAACAAGATTCTGCAGTACGCTACTGTGCCCGTCATCAGCCTGGAAAGCGCCACCCTGCACCCCCTACAGTCGTTCGCCGACCTCATTACGGTGGCCGAAACCAAGCAGAAGGAGCGCGTGAAAGTGGTGCTCACCTGGGCCCCGCACGTGCGCGCCCTGCCCCAGTGCGTGCCCAATTCTTTCTGCGACTGGTTTTCGGAAATTGATTGGGTCGACTTCGTCATCACCCACCCCGAAGGCTACGAGCTGGACCCCAAATTCACCAAAGGCGCACGCATCGAATACGACCAGAAAAAGGCGCTGGAAGGCGCCGACTACGTGCAGGCCAAAAACTGGAGCAGCTACCTCGACTACGGCCAAGTACTGGGCAACGACCCTGCTTGGATGCTCACCCCCGAGCACATGGCCCTGACTGACGGGGCTAAATTCCTGCACTGCCTGCCCGTGCGCCGCAACGTGGAAGTGTCCGATGCCGTGCTCGACGCGCCCGGCTCGCTCATCATCCAAGAAGCCGGCAACCGGACTATTTCGATGCAAACCGTGCTGCACGAGCTGCTGAAGTAGCGGGAGCTCCTCAGCAAGCGAAAGTTCCTGCTGGGGAAGCGGTTATCCGGCGGGCGGCAATCTATTATTAGTCCAAGTCAGGGCCCATGGTCATTAGCTCAACCCTAATGGGTGTGGGCCTTCTTCGTGGTCCGGCATATGCACGAGCTACTATGCTCTTCAAACCAGCCGCAACTGGACCTACCCCAACGAAAAAGCCCCATCCTGTTTCCAGAATGGGGCTTTTTGCTGTGATCCCGCTGGGATTCGAACCCAGGACCCGTACATTAAAAGTGTACTGCTCTACCAGCTGAGCTACAGAATCGGTACCTTTACCTTGGAAGGGCGTTTCCTTCTTTGGTGGTACAAAAGTACTATAGCCCTCGGAACTACACAACCCTGACTTTAAAAAAAAGTCACCCTCATTGCTGTGCGAACCCTTTTCCTCTGCTTAATCTTCCTGCCTATCTGCGCCTTGAGTGCAAATTTGCCGGCAAAAAAAATTTTAACGAGTACGATTTCCGTTGCGCCCGCCGACCTGCGGCGGGCTGATTCGCTCTTCACGGCGGGGCAATACGAGTCTTCTTTTCCTGATTATCGGCAACAAGTATGGCAGCAGCGGCGCGTTTCGCCCGAACTGCTGCTGAAAATGGCTTATGCGCAGCAGCAACTCGGGCACTACCCGGCGGCGCTGCTCTACCTGAGCATGGCGCAGGCGCGGCAACCTCGGGTGCGCACATGGCGGCAATTGGTGGCGTTGGCCACTCAGCACCGGCTGGTGGGCTACCCTGCAACCTGGCAGCAGGAGTTGCGGGTGCAGGCGCAGCGGTATTTCTATCCGGGCTTGCAGGCGTTGCTGGCGGGCGCGGTGGTGGGGGCAATGGCGTTGCTGTGGCGTCGGAGCCCGCGCGGGGCCTGGGTGGGCTATGTGGCCTACATCGCGCTGCTGGGAGCCTACCTGCACTTCCTGCGGCCGACGCCAACGGGATTGGTGGCCCGCTCCGGGGCGGCGCTGATGGATGGACCGGGAGCCAGCGCGGCCTGGCTCAGCACGGCCGCCATGGGCGACCGGCTGCCCGTGCTGGGCCGCCAGGACATCTGGTACCGGGTGCAGTGGCAGCAGCGCGTGGCGTTTGTGCGCGCCGCCGATTTGCTGGTAGTAGAATAAGCGGATTGGCGGGTGGCAAGTTAGTGGATTTCTCTTTTTACGCCGCCACTCCACTAACCCGCCTATTTTTGTGGCTATGTCTGCTTCCCTTTCCCTCACCGGCCTTTTTCTGTACCCTGTTAAATCCCTCGGCGGGTATGCTGTGGCCGAAGCCGAGGTGACGGCCCGCGGCCTGCGCCATGACCGCCGTTGGCTGCTGGTGGATGAGCGCAACCGCTTCATGACGCAGCGGCAGCAGCCGGAACTGGCCCTGCTGGCTGTATCCCCGGCTTACAACGGCTTCCTGATTTCGCACCGCCAGCGGCCCGAGTTGCTGCCGCTGTTCATTCCCTTCGAGGCGACGCCCGACCGGACGTTGTTTGTGACCGTGTGGGATGATATTCTGTGGGCCTGGCGCGGCACGCCCGAGGCCGACGAATGGCTGGCCGAAGCGCTGAGTCGCCCCTGCCGGCTGGTGTACATGTCGGACATGGTGCGGCGCGAAGTGGAGCCGGAACTCAACCCCGAGGGCAAGCTGGTGAGCTTTGCCGACGGCTACCCCTACCTGCTGGCGGGCGAGGCCGCGCTGGCCGACCTTAATACCCGCTTAGCCGAGCCGGTGCCAATGAACCGGTTTCGGCCCAACCTCGTGTTTGGGGGCGGCGAGGCGTATGAGGACGATGCTTGGGAACAGTTTCAGATTGGCGAGGTGCCGTTTCGGGCGGTACGGGGCTGCGGGCGCTGCGTGCTCACGACCATCGACCAGGCTACGGCCATCAAAAGCCCAGTGGGCGACCCGCTGCGCACGCTGGCCACTTATCGGAAGGCGGAGAACAGCACGCTATTCGGCCAGAACGTGACCGGGCCGGGCCGGGGCCACCTGCGCGTGGGCGATGCCGTGACGGTGCTCAGCCGGAAATAATGCCGACGGTTTTTACTCACTGAATATTTTGCAACTCCCACTGCGGCGGGTGCGTTGGAAGAAAGCCGGGCCTGATGCCCGGCTTTTTTTATGGAACTGGAGTATCTGCTGAACTTCCTGGGCCGGTTGGCGGCCAATAATACTACGACTTGGATGGCCGAGCATCGGCCCGACTACCAACGCGCCCGCGCCGCCTGTACCGAACTGGTGCGGCAGGTGCTGGCCCGCGTGGCGGCCACCGACCCTGACTTGGCTAACCTAACCACGGCCGATGTCATGTTTCGCCTCCACAAGAACGACCGGGCGCACCGCGACCCCGAGCCCTACAAGCGCCGCATGGGCGCGGGCCTGAAGCTTGGGGGCCGCCACGCGCCCCGGGCAGGGTATTTTCTGGCCATTCAGCCGGAGGGGCGCAGCTGGCTGGGGGCGGGCACTTTCCACCCTACGCCGGAGCTGCTGGCGGCCATCCGGCAGGAAATCCACTACAGCGGCGACGAGTTTCACCAGTTGCGGCAGGCCCCGGAGCTGCTACGCTACTTTCCGGACGGTATCGACACTACCGGGCCGCAGCTGACCCGGCCGCCGCGTGGCTACGCCGCTACCGACCCGGATGTGGCGTGGCTGCGGCTCAAGACGTTTGGGGTAGGCCGCTTTTATTCGGATGCCGAGGTGCTGGCGCCCGGTTTTGTGGACGAGGTGGTGGCGGGTATTGCGGCCGCCCGGCCGTTGA
>JAQBNT010000170.1 GCA_028288445.1 Hymenobacter sp.
TTTCCTTCACGTTGGCCTCTGGGTAGTAGCTCCACTTGCACTGGTGGTAGCCCAGCGTCCAGAGGGGCGGCAGTTCGGGCGGGCACGTCAGCAGGGTGTATTCGGCGGTCACCTCCATCAGGGTGGGGCCGTAGATGAAGTAGTAGTTCAGCACGCCGCCCAGGGCCCAGAAGCTGGTCACGTCGGCGCGCTCGGCGGCGAAGTCGAAGCTGGCCTTGAAGGTGTTGTCGAAGAAGATGCCGTGCCCGATTTTCTGGTGCAGCACGTGGTAGAACGGGATGTTCTTGTAGAGCGGGTCGGAGCCCTTCACGTAGCCGTAGGTATCACTGCCCCAGTTGGTGAAGCGCTTGCCGCGCAGGTTCATGTTGTCGGGCTTGTCGCCGAGGCCGTAGTAGTGCACGCCGGCGGGCACCTGCTTGCTCATCTTCACGATGTCGTTGCCGGTGTCGTAGTCGTACTCCCAGTGGAAACCCTTTTCGTCGTCGCTCAGGATGGTGCCGGAGCGGTCGAGCACGCGGGTGCGCAGGTTTTCCTTCTGAATAAGGCAGATGAGGCGCTCGGTGGTGATGCGGTAGTGGTCGGGCTTCTCGCGGAACTCCACCAGGGCCGGGGCCATGCGCGAGACGGCATCGGCGGGCACGGCGTAGGAGAAATCGGGCGAGAGCGGGCCGTCAGTGAGGTAGCGGAAGCGGATAATCTTGTCGCTGAGCACATGCAGCAGCAGGCGCACACCGTTCTTACAATTGAAGAGAAAGCGGTGGTGGCCGAGGTCGTCGGCCCGGATGATTTCGCCGGGATAATGCTCCTGGTGGCTCTGTGCCGCCAGGTCGTTCACCATGTAGTTATTCTCTTGAATCGAGGTATCCATAAAGTAATGCTCAGTAAAAGGCTAACGCCGCAAAAAGTCAGGTTGGAAGGGGCCGGACGGGCCCGCGGGGGTTGGAGGCAAAGGACGCAAGTTACTTTTTTCTGCGCCGCAGAAAAGGGTTTTTTCGGCAAATACGGCCCGTCTGCCGTAGCATTGGGAGTTAATTCACGGCCAAGTCCCCACCCCCAGGCTTCGGCTGACTGAATTTCCTTCCCCGCTGTGCCCATGACCCCGCCCGAATTTTCCGTCTTGCTGCTGGCCTGGGACGATGCCGACCCCACCGTGGCCGTGCTCGGCGGCGCGGCCCTGCCCCCCACCCTGCCGCTGGTGTACCAGCTGGCCGCCCGGCAGCCCGTGCTGGCGGTTTATCCGCATTTGCCGGCGGGTGAAGGCGTAGGGGAAAGGGCGGCGGCTGGTTCTTTGGAAGCTCCGGCAGCGTCGGCTGCTGCCACTTCGGCAACTACAGCTACGGCTGCTTCTGCGAATACTTCCGCCGTTTCTGAAGCTTCCGTAGATGCGTTGGCGGCAGCAAAAGGGCCGGGTGTACAGGTGTTCCCGGCAGTGGTTTTGGGTAAGCAAACGGCTGTTCCGGCTTTGCAGTCGCGCATTATCGGGCTGGCGGAGCTGGAAACGGCTGATGCTCCAGCGCCGGCCGCGCCGGCGGCTTTCCCCTCGGCGGCTCCGGCGAAGCCTTTGGCTGCTCTGCTTCCTGCGCCGCGTCCGGCGGCCAGCCACAGCCAGTGGCCTACGGGTGTTCATGCGCCCGCGCTGGGGGGCCAGTGGCAAGCGCCGGCCGCGCCGTATCTGGGCGCGGGTTCGGGCGGGTTTTTCCCGCCGCCACCGCCCGCCCCGCCCCGGCCGCTGGTGGCCGCGCAAGGCTCAAGCGCGGGACTGGCGGTGCCAGCGCCGGGTGTCAGGCAGTTAACTGGAGCCACTTCGCCCGCGGCCAATTCAACGCCCACGGCAACCCTCCGCGCTAGGCAAAATCCGCAAGCCGGCGACCTGAACTTCGACCCCGACCCGGAGCTGCCGGCCGTGCAGCACCCCGCCGCTTTCCAGGAAACCACGGAAGAAATAGGCGCTGGAGAAGCTGCCGATATTTCAGCGCCCGAAGACGACATTGTGCCCGATGCGCCAACGGCTGAAGTGCCTGAAGTACCTGTAGCCCGCGCTCCCACCCCAGCCCCGGCACCGGCCGAACCCGCCACGCCCACCGTGCTCGCGCCCCGGCTCGACGGCCTGAATTTCCGCATGATTCAGTATGCCCGGCAGGCCGCGCAGCTGGTGCGGGGCCGCTCCGATTTTGGGGTGATTTACGCGCCCAACTGGCCGGCGTGGCTGGCCGCGCTCGAAATCCGCAACAGCTCGGGCCGGCCGCTGGTGCTCTACCTCGCCAGCCTGGCCACCGACCTGCCCAACCCCGCCGAGCACGGCTACCAGCTCGAAATGGAGCGCATGGCCATGCGCCGCGCCCGCCTCGTGCTGGTGCCGTACGAGGCCCTGCGCCGCCGCCTGCTGGCCCTGTATGAGGACGCCGCCGGGAGAGTGCGCGTGGTAGCGGCCGATGATGAAACCGCCGTGCAAAAGGTGCTGGGCGAAGTAGCATTGGGCTAAGCCCGCCGCGGCGGCTTCATTGCGAAATGGCTTACTTTGTGGCAACAAGCCCTTTTTCAACCCCAAAACTCCGCCCCGTATGCAGCCTGAACACGAATTTGAAGCCGTATTGGAAGCCGGTGATGGCGATGGCGGCGTGTTCGTCGTGATTCCGTTTTCGGTGCCCGAAGTGTACGGCACCAAGGGCCGGGTGCCCGTGCAGGTCACCTTCGACGGCTACCCGTACCAGGGCAGCATCACGCCCCTCGGCGATGGCCACCACGCCCTGCACGTCCTCAAGCAAATCCGCAAAGCTGTGGATAAAACGATAGGCGACACGGTGCGCGTGACCCTCTCCCGCGACGTGGTAGAACGCAAAATGGAAGCCCCTGCCGACCTCGCCGAAAAGCTGGCGACCAACCCGACTGCCGCCGCCTACTTCGCCAAGCTGGCCTACACGCATCAGCGCGAGTTCGTGCGCTGGCTGGAAGGTGCCAAGCGCCCGGATACCCGCGCCCGCCGCCTGGCCGAAACCGTGGAGATGCTGGGCCAGGGGCGCAAGCGTCCGTAGGCCTTTCGGTATTCACCCCGTTGTCATCCTGAGCACAGCGAAGGACCTTATCACGCCTGCGCTGGTTGATTACTGCAATCTAGCCTGTCGTGATAAGGTCCTTCGCTGTGCTCAGGATGACAAATAGTTTTAAACTGCTTCTCCGTTTTTCTCCTGCTTTCTATTGGTTTCCCACCGACCCATTACCCCGATGAAAAAACGCTACCTGCTGCCCTTCCTGGCCCTGCTGCTCCCAACCCTATCCAACGCCCAAAACGCCAGCATCGACCGCGTGAACCCCACCAACTGGTGGGTGGGCATGAAAAACCCCAGCGTGCAGGTGCTCATCCACGGTCCCGGCGCGGGCACGCTGGCCTACAGCATCAACTACCCCGGCGTGAAGCTGGTAAAAACCAATACCGTCGAGAACCCTAACTACGCCTTCCTCGACCTCACCATTGCCCCCACCGCCAGGCCCGGCCGGGTCCCGATTATCGGCAAGAAAGGCAGCCAGACGGTGACGCAGACCTGGGAAATCCGCGCCCGCGACAACGCCCCCAAAGCCCAGGGCGTGACGGCCGCCGACTTCATCTACCTGGCCATGCCCGACCGTTTCGCCAACGGCGACCCGGCCAACGACAAGTTTGCCGACCTGCGCGACCCGAACATGGACCGCGCCAACCCCTTCTTCCGCCACGGCGGCGACTTGCAGGGCGCGGCCCAGCGCATCCCCTACCTCAAGGACCTGGGAGTGACGGCCGTGTGGTTTACGCCGGTGCTCGAAAACAACCAGCCGCTGACCAACGAGGGCGGCACCATGCGCGCCTCCTACCACGGCTACGGCTTTACGGACCAGTACAACGTGGACCGCCGCCTGGGCGGCAACGCGGCCTACAAAAGCTACGTGCAGCAGGCCCACGCCGCTGGCCTCAAAGTGGTGCAGGATGCCGTGTACAACCACGTGGGCAACACGCACTGGTTCCTCCTGGATTTGCCCATGAAAAGCTGGCTGCACCAGTGGCCCACCTACACCAACACCACCTACCGCTACCAGTCCATCACGGACCCGCACGGCGCGCCGTCCGACCGCAAAGTCACGCTCGACGGCTGGTTCGTGCCCTTCCTGCCCGACCTCAACCAGAGCAACCCCTACGTGGCCAATTACCTGATTGAAAATGCCATCTGGAGCGTGGAAAACTTCGGGATTGATGCCTGGCGCATCGACACCTATATGTACAACGACCAGCCCTTTATGAACCGCTGCAACGCGGCGCTGCTGGCCGAGTACCCGCGCCTGCACATCTTCGGCGAGTCGTCGGTGAATAATGTGGTGGACCAGTCTTACTACACCAAAAACACCATCGGCTTCCCCTTCAAGTCGAACCAGCCGGGCACGCTTGATTTCGTGCTTGAGGGCGCCATGCTCGATGCCCTGAAGCAAGGCGTGAGCTACGATGGCGGCGTGCAGCGCTTCTACCAGACCCTGGCGCAAGATGCGGTGTACCAGGACCCCACCAAGCTCGTCACCTTTCTCGACAACCACGACCATGACCGGTACCTGTCCGTCATCGGCGACGACCTGGACAAGTATAAGATGGGCCTGACCTGGCTGCTCACCACCCGCGGCATCCCGAGCATGTACTACGGCACCGAAATTCTGATGAAGAACTTCAAAGACCCCACCGATGCCGAGGTGCGCCGCGACTTTCCCGGCGGCTGGCCCGGCGACAAGGAGGACAAGTTCACCGCCGCCGGCCGCAGCGCCCGCGAAAACGAAGCCTTCGACTATGTGCGCAAGCTGGCCACCTACCGCCGCGACCACAAGGTGCTGCACGACGGTAAGCTGATGCAGTACCTGCCCGAAAACGGCCTCTACGTGTATTTCCGCTACGATGCCACCGGCACCGTGATGGTAGCCTCCAACACCTCGGACAAGCCCGCCACGCTGCCCACGGCCCGCTTTGTGGAGCGGATGAATGGCTTCACGAAGGCCCGCAATGTGCTGACGGGCGAGAGCCTGAGCAGCATTGCGAGTCTGGCGCTGCCCGCCAAGACGGCCGTGGTGCTGGAGCTGCTGAAATAATGCCTGCCTGGCAGCCGAAGGAGGCACTTCAGCG
The DNA here is from genome assembly GCA_028288445.1 of Hymenobacter sp. Taxonomy (GTDB): domain Bacteria; phylum Bacteroidota; class Bacteroidia; order Cytophagales; family Hymenobacteraceae; genus Hymenobacter. The sequence goes on from JAQBNT010000170.1 coordinate 5,129, forward strand.
GCGCGGTTACGCGGCGGAGCAGCCGGCCGGCTCCGGTTTGTGGGTCCGCCCTAACTTGCGCTTATGAATCGTATTGGGGTTTGGCTGCTGGTTTGGGTCTGGGCAATGGCGGCGGCTGGCGGTGCCTGGGCAGCCCCGCCGACTGCCGCCGACAGCGTTGCGCACCCCGGGTTTGCCCGCTGGCCGCTGGCCACCCAGCTACGGCTGGCCCAGAGCAGCATCGACCTGCGCACCGCGCCGGCCTTTGTGCGGCTGCTGCGCCGCCCCGGCCTGGCCTACGCCGTGCGCACCGAACTCATGGCCACACTGGCCGGCCATTACCTGCACGAGAACCAGCCCAGCCTGGCCATTATCCAGATGCTGCAAACCCGGCAGCGGTACCTGGCCGTGCACGATTCGCTCGGGGCGGCCATTGCCTGCGAGTGGCTGTGCTACTCGTACTTCCTGCTGCACCAATCGGCGGGCCTGGCCTACGGGCGCGAGGCCCTGCGCCTAGCTCCCCACACGGCCGCCGGCCGCCAGCAGCTGGGGGGCATTTACGTTAACTTAGCCGACTGTGCCTTCGGCGTGGCTGATTATTCGCTGGCGGCCCAGAACTACCGCCACGCCATGCGCCTGGCGCAACGCGGCCACAACTGGCACAGCGCGGGCATGACCCAGGCCAACCTGGCGGCCGTGGCCCTGCGGCAGCAGCGCGTCGACGAGGCCGCGGCGCTGCTCGATTCGGCTGCGGCGCTGTACCCGCCGCCCCGCAAAGTGGGCGCGCAGCTGGTGTTTGAGCTGCTGCGGGGCCAGTTGGCGGTGCGCCAGGGAATGCCGGCCCGGGGGGCCGCCATTCTGGCAGCGGCCCGGCAGCAGGCCCACGGGGCCCAGCAATTCCGCGACGAGATTGAGCTGATGAAGGCCGCCGTGCCGGCGCTGCAGCAGCTGGGCCGCTACCGCGAGGCGCTAACGTACCAGCAGCGCATCACCTCCATGCAGGACAGCTTATTTGAGGAGTCGAGCGCCCGGCACGCGAGCGAGCTGCGCACCCTCTACGAGCTCGACCAGCAGCAGCAGCGCATCTCGCAGCTCCAGGCCCGCACCCAGCGCGCCGACGCCGCGCTGCGCCAGCGCACCCTGCTGCTGCTCTCGGGCCTGCTGGGGGCGGCCCTGGCGCTGGGCCTGGTGGTGGTGCGCCAGCGCGCCCGGCACGCGCTGGCCCGCCGGGCCGACGCCCAGCGCCTGCGCGACCGCA